>NZ_QKTA01000014.1:0-68265 GCF_003234395.1 Curtobacterium sp. MCLR17_051 | reverse complement strand
CGCTCCGCCCGCCCAGCACCCGCCCAGCCCCTCGAGAGGTCCCGTCATGCGCCGTGTCGGCATCACCCTCGCCTCGGTGTTCGGCGCCGGGATCGTGGCGGTCGGCATCGGCGTGGTCGTCCTCGTGGTGATCGCGGTCAACTCGCTCGCCGGCATCGCGAAGTCGAGCGCCGCCACCCCGACTCCCGCGTGCCCGGCCGTCGCCTCGAAGACGATCGGCGGGATGGTCGTGCCGGCCGGCCCCGTCGGTGGTTTCTGCCAGGACCGCCTGGTGAACGCCGCACACGTGATCGAAGCCGCCCAGGCGCTCGGCATCGGCCCCCACACGCAGGCCGTCGGGGTGATGACCGCGATCGGCGAGTCGAGCCTGGTGAACCTGGACCACGGCGACGCCGCGGGCCCGGACAGCCGCGGCCTGTTCCAGCAGCGCGACAACGGCGCCTGGGGCACGTACGAGCAGCGGATGGACCCGTACACGGCCGCGACGATGTTCTACACGAAGCTCGTGAAGGTCCCCGGCTGGAAGACGATGAGCCCGACGCAGATGGCACACGCGGTGCAGATCAACTCCGACCCGGACCACTACGCGAAGTCGTGGCCGCAGGCGAAGGCGATCGTCGAGGAGCTCACCGGCCAGGACGTGCCGGACGCCGCGCCCCAGGGCTGACCGCTCACGAGGCCACCGCCTGCGTCTCCTCGTCGAACTCGACGATCGCGGCTCCCCCGGAGTGCACGACGACCTGGGCGCGGAGCCGGACCGACTGCTCGTCGAGGGCACAGGCGCAGGCGTCGACCCACTCCCAGTCCACCGGGTAGAGACGGTCGGCGTCGGGGCGTTCCCACACGAGCACGACGTCGACGGCCCCGAGCTGCGCCACGATGTCGGCGATCAGGGCCGCGAAGTCGTCGACGTGTTCGTCCGGGGAGTCCGGCAGGTCGGCGATCGGCAACAGGAACGGGATCGACATCCCGCGGTCGTCGAGGAACAGCACCCAGCACTGCCGGCGCAGCGGCCGTTCGACGACGGCTTCGACGAGTCGGACGACGTCGTCGTCGGTGCGGACGGGTTCACGGATCAGGCGGTCGAGCATCTCGGTGTCAGGCATGGCTCCAGCGTGGCGAACCGGAAGCCCCCACCCGAGGCGCGGTCCGGGTTCTGTGGAGAGCCGCTCCACGAACCCAGCCTGTGGAGGAAGTGTCCCTCAGATGCCGTGCGTGACCGAGCTGTCGACGAGCAGCAGCGAGGCGAAGAACACCGCGACGATGGCCGCCATGCCGACGAGCACCACCGGCCAGGTCAGCCGACGCCGCACGAGCCGCAGGACGCAGACGGCGATGGTCGCGACCAGTACAGCCGCCACGATGATCGGTCCGACGACGACGACCGAGTCCCCCAGCGTCTCGTTGCAGGTGTTCCCCGGCGCCGCGCACGACACGAACGCCAGCGACATGAGCCTGATCCCCCACCCCGCTGCCAACGCACCGACCGTGAGCACGACGAGCAGCGCGGTGGAGGCGACCACGTCCGCGACGCGAGCGCGTCCTGCCAGGGGGTGCCGGGCCTCCCGACCGAAGCGCGCCGGGCCGGACCCGAGCGGATCGGGACCCGACGCAGGACTCGCCCCAGGACCCGTCCCGGGGGCCGGGCCGGTCTGCCGCGCGGGCGCGCCCATCAGGAGCGCCGGCCGCGCGTCGACCAGAGGGCGAGCGCGATGAGGACGGGCTGACCGAACAGGCGGACGAAACGCTTCTCGTCGCTGTCCAGGCCGAAGGCGTCGCGACGGTTGACCCACTGCGACAGGTTGCCGGGGAAGATCACCGTGAAGAACAGGGCCGCGACCGAGCCGACGAAGCGGCGGGCCGGCTTCGGGGCGAGCACCAGGGCCGAGCCGAGCGTGATCTCCGCGACCCCTGACGCGAGCACCGTCGTGTCGTCGTCCAGCGGGACGAACTCGGGGACCTGCGCCGTGAACTCCTTGCGCGCGAAGGTGAGGTGACTCGTGCCCGCGACGACGAGGACCAGGCCGAGCAGGACGCGGAAGAAGGAACGCATGCCTCCATGGTGCCCGTTCCCGCGACCGGGTGCCCGCGCTGCGCGACTCGGACGTGTTCGAAGCGAGGTTCACTCGCTAACATGCGGTCCATGGGAGCAGTCGCTCGAGACCACGAACCGCCGGCAGCCCCGGCGACCTTCGCGGTGGTGCTCGGACCGGTCGCGTTCTACCTCGGCATCATCGTGCCCGCGCAGTCGACCGTGCAGCACGTGCTGCTCGGTGCGGTGTTCGGGCTGGTGTGCGTGCTCAGTGGCTGGCGGGCGATCCGGATCGCCGGTCGTCGCCGGGCCGTGCAGGTGTGGTCGTGGATCGGCATCGTGATCGGGACGGCTGGGCTCGTCATGCTCGTCTGGCAGGTGCTCGTGATCGTGACCGGGGGTGCGTTCCCGCCGCCGTTCTGGTCGCCGTACGCCAACCGCTGACGCGGTCCGGCCGGGAGGCCCGGGTCGGGTCCGCCCCGTCGCGCGCGGAACGGGTCGGTCCGGGTCAGGGCCGCCCCGCCTGACGAAGCCGGGTCACCAGCCGAGCGTGCCGGGCGCGCCCTTGAACGGCCCGACGATGTCCGCCGTGATCCAGCCGCCGTAGAAGTCGCCGTCCTGCGCCTGGACCCGTTCGCCGCCGACCTCGCACGAGTCCATCGCCGACGGGTAGATCGCGACGCGTTCCCGCAGCGACTCGTAGCCGGGCACGGGCGTCGGGTAGTTCCAGGCGGCGCGGCTCGCGACCGTCCCGTCACCACCGACGACGTCGAAGTAGCGCGCCAGGCCCTTGAACTCGCACATGCTCGAACCCGGCGCCTTGACCAACGCACCCTCGGCGAGGTCGGCCATCGGCAGGTAGTAGACCGGCGGGTGCGAGGTCTCGAGCACTCGGACGGCGTCGGTCGTGTCGGCGACGACCGTACCGCCGAGACGGACGACGACGCGTGCGGTGACCCGCTCGACGGCGGGAGGGCGGGGGTAGTCCCAGACGGACTCCTGGCCGGGGCCGGGCTCGGTCCTCTTCGGTTGGCGCATGCTCCAGGTGTACGCCCGACGCCTGCGGTGCAGCCGCGTGCGTGCGCGGAATCGCCCCCGGGTGCACCATGGGCGGGTGACGACGACGACACGCACCCTGTTCCGACGGAAGCCCATCGACACGATCGATGACGAGGCCGGGGGCGAGGGCGGCCTGAAACGGCACCTCGGTCTGTGGCAGCTCACCGCGATCGGCATCGGCGGCATCATCGGCGCCGGCATCTTCACCCTCGCCGGCACCGTCGCGAACGGCGTCGCCGGGCCCGCGGTGCTGATCAGCTTCCTGGTCGCCGGGGTCGCGAGCGCCGCCGCCGCGTTGTCGTACGCCGAGTTCGCCGGGCTCATCCCGAAGGCCGGCAGCGCGTACACGTACGGCTACGCGGTGCTCGGCGAGATCGTCGGGTGGTTCATCGGCTGGGACCTGCTGCTCGAGTACACGGCGATCGTGGCGGTGGTCGCGATCGGCATCTCCGGCTACGTCGGGTTCCTGGTCGGCCAGTTCGGCATCGACCTGCCCGCCTGGATGCTCGGCGCCCCGGGCACCGGTGACGGCCACGTCATCGACGTCTTCGCGATCGCGCTGTGCCTGCTCACCGCGTTCGTCCTCACGCGCGGCATCCGGAGCGCCGCACGGTTCGAGTTCGTCGCCGTCGGCATCAAGGTGGCGCTCGTCGTGCTCATCGTCGTGCTCGGCGTGTTCCACATCAACAGTGCGAACTACTCCCCGTACTTCCCGTTCGGCTTCGGCGGCGTGATGACCGGCGCCGCCACCGTGTTCTTCGCCGTGTTCGGCTACGACGCCATGTCCACCGCCGCCGAGGAGTCCACCGACGCCCGCAAGCACATGCCGAAGGCGATCCTGCTGTCCCTCGGCATCTCGATGGTGCTGTACGTCCTGGCGACCCTCGTGCTGACCGGGATGCAGAAGTACACCGACATCGACCCCGCGTCGGGCTTCTCGTCGGCGTTCGCGTCCGTCGGGCTCGGCGGTGTCGCCAACGTCATCGCGATCGGTGCCATCGTCGGCATCGTCACGGTGCTGGTGACGTTCATGCTCGGTGCCTCGCGCGTCTGGTTCTCGATGAGCCGCGACGGCCTGATGCCGAAGTGGTTCGCGAAGACCGACCCGAAGCGGCACGTGCCGACCCGGGTGACGTGGATCCTCGGCATCGCGTCGGCGATCCTGGCCGGGGTGCTGCCGATCGGTGTCGTCGCCGAGCTCACGAACATCGGCATCCTGCTCGCGTTCGTCGTGGTGTGCTCGGCCGTGGTGGTGCTGCGCTACCGGCAGCCCGACCTGGACCGCCAGTTCCGGCTGCCGTTCATGCCGGTCATCCCGATCATCGGCGTCATCGCGTCGCTGTGGCTCGTCACGTTCCTGCAGTGGGAGACGTGGGTGCGGTTCGCGATCTGGTTCGCGATCGGGCTCGGCGTCTACTTCGGGTACTCGCGGAAGCACAGCAAGCTGGCTGAGCCTGCGAAGCGCTGAGCGCAGCAGCCGACGTCGGCAGCGCCCGCGCCCCTCAGCGCCGCAACGTCTCCCGCGGGTACTCCCCGAACCGGTTCGCGTACACCGAGGCGAACCGCCCCATGTGCGCGAAGCCCCACCGCCGGGCGACGTCCGCCACTGAAGTGGCCTGCGGGTCGAGGATCCGCAGTTCCTCGTGCACGCGTCCGAGCCGCACCTCGCGCAGGTACGTCATCGGCGAGCGCTCGAACGCCCGCTGGAACGACTCCTGGATCCCGCGGATGCTCAGCCCCGCGGCCTGTGCGATGTCGGCGACGGTGAGCGGTTGGTGGGCGTGCGCCTGGATGAACTCGACCGCGGCGCGGAGCCGTCCGTCGCTGCGGGTGCCGTAGCCCGCGGGGAACCGCTCGGCCTGCAGCGGGTACATGCGGAACAGGGCCCGGGCGACGTCACGCTGCGCCTCGTGCCAGGCGAGGGACTCGTCGCCCTCCTCCCGCAGCGCACGGAGTGCGCCGGACACGGCGGTCCGCCACAGGCCGACGGCGGTGAGGTTCGGCGCGGCCGTGGTGTCGAACGCCATGGTGCCGTCGACCAGGTGGTCCTCGGCGGCGACGTCGAGCACCAGGTCCCGGCGCAGGTGCACCAGGCGCTGGTCCCAGTCCTGGTACTCCATCTCGAACCGGCGCTCGACGGGGAACAGCGTCGGGACGCCGGGCTGCATGCGCACCTCGTCGCGGCCGACGTCGACGCGGGCCTCGCCGCGTTCGAGCCACTGGACGACGACCTCGCCCTCGGTGGCGACGTCACCGCGCAGGTAGCCGTGCATCTGGGAACGGCGGACACTCAGCCGTTCGTCACCGACACCGACGTACTTGAACCAGTAGTCCTGGTCGAGGGCCCGGGAGTACCAGGCCTTGCCCGCGTACATGCCGGCGAGCGAGCTGATGGCCTCGTCGGTGTCCTGACCGGCCACGGCGACGAGCGAACGTGGCTGGGCGGGGCGTGCAGCAGGATCGGAACCCGGAGCGGGCGCCTGCGACTCGGTCGTGTCGGTCATGGGAACACCTCTCTCTCCTGGAGCAGAGCGGTGTGGTCACCTCCGGGTGGTCCCCGGCCTGCCCTCTCACGCTAGGGAGCAGCGGGTGGACGTACAACCGGGTTGCGCTCTGCGGCCTAGCGGCCGGTCCAGCGAACCCAGCCGTGCACCTGTGCCGCCGCGCTCTCGAAGGACGAGTGCCCGCCGGTCAACGAGTGGTCCGGGGAATCGACGGTATACGAATCAGTGCGGGTGATGTCGCACACGACCTCGGAGTCGAGCAACCCGTTCCAGTGGTCGGCTGAGTCGCGTACCCACCGCAGTCGGTCCGGCATGAAGTTCCAATCGATTCCGTGGACCGCTGTCGTCGCGCTCCGAGTTGGACGGTAGTCCTGTCAGATGTTCGTCGCACAGGGTGGCGGCCCGGATCGTCGGTGGTGCCTGGCACGATGGTCCCGTGCCTGCTGCCCCGATGATCGACGCCGTCGACGTCATCCGCTTCGTCGGGCCGCAGACCTTCGGCCGCGCACGCGACGTCGTCCGCGCCGGCCTGGTCGACGACGCCACCTGGCACGACGACGACGGCACGGTCACCGCGGTCGTGTCCGGCACCGCCGACGACCCGTACGAACTCCGCGTCGACACCACCCCGGCGCGCGGCGACTTCGTCCGCCCGGTCCGCAGCACCTGCAGCTGCCCGCTCGGCGGCGACTGCAAGCACGTCGCGGCCGCGCTCCTCACCATCAACGCCCGCGCCCTCGCCGCGAACGCCGGCCCCCGGCCGGAAGCGCCGGCTCCGCCGCCCTCGGACTGGAGGCACGACCTCGCCCGCCTCGCCGGTGACGACGAGCGGGCGCCCACCCCGCAGGGCACCCGGATGGGACTGCAGTTCGAGTTGCGTGACGCGGTCCCCGCCAAGCTCGCCTCGCGCGCCCGTGCCGCCGGCCGAGCCCTGCCGGCGCCGTCCCGCAGCGTGCGGCTCGGGGTCCGGCCGGTGACCCGCAGCGACGCCGGCAACTGGGTGCGCGGGCAGCTGACCTGGGGCACGCTCCCCTACTCGCAGAACCGGCTCGGCGTCGGTGCCGAGCAGCACGCCTGGTTCCTGCAGCTCGCCGCCCTGCACCGCGCCGGACAGCTCGCGGGCCTGCCGGGTGAGAGCGACTGGCTGCACCTCGACGACTTCCGGAGCCCCCTGCTCTGGCCGCTCCTGCAGCAGGCAGCGGCGCTCGACATCGCGTTCGTCACCGGCAAGCGCGAGGGCGGTGCGGTGCTCGGCACGCAGGCCCAGGTGCTGCTCGACGTCGCCCGGCACGACGACGCCGTGGTGATCGGCGCGAGTGCCGTGCTCGACGGCCGGCCCGTGGTGCCCGGAGCAGCGCGGATGATCGGCGACCACGGCGTCTACGTGTTCCGCGAGAGCCCCGACTTCACGGTCGCCGTCGCACCGACCCCGGCACCGGTGCCCGAGGACCAGCGGCGCATGCTCGTCGAGGGCACCCGGATCACCGTGCCGACCGCCGAGGTCGACGAGTTCCTGGCCGACTGGTCACCCCGGTTGCGCGGTGCCCTCGGGCTGGTCAGCTCCGACGGTTCGGTGGAGCTGCCCGAACGCACCCCGCCGGAGCTCGTCCTCACCGCCACCTTCGAGCCGGCCCGAGCGCCGCGCACCGACGACCGCGTGCACCTGCACTGGCGCTGGCACGTCGACGGCCGGAAGGACCCCGTGTCCCTGCACGGCCCGCTCCCCGACCTGTCCGGGCTCCGTGCCGCCGACGATCCGACGGGCACCGACGACACTCCCGTCGCGGACCCGGCCGCGGCCGCGGCGGTGGAGCCGACCACGGCGACGACGCCGGCCGACGACGTGACGCAGGCCGGGCCTCCCGTCCGCACTGCCGGACCCGGTGGCGGACTGGACTGGTTCCAGGACGGCACCATCGACGGGGCCGACGTCGCGGTGTTCGCGAACGAGTTCCTGCCCGAGCTGCCGTCGCTCGGCGTCCGCACGGTCGTGCAGGGCGAGCGACTCGACTACGAGCGGTTGAGCGGGCGGCCGCACATCCGCGTCACGACGATGCCGTCGGACAAGCACGACTGGTTCGACCTCGGCATCATCGTCAGCGTCAACGGCAAGCAGATCCCCTTCACGCCGCTGCTCACCGCGCTCGCGGGTCGGCAGCGACGGCTCAAGCTCGTCGACAACTCGTACCTGTCGCTGGCCGACCCCGCGTTCGACCGGCTCAAGGAGCTCATCGACGAGGCCCGCGACCTGGACGAGTGGGAGCCCGACCAGCCGATCGCCGTCACGCCCCTGCACGCCGGGCTGTGGACCGAGTTCGACCTGCTGGCCGACGAAACCTCGCACGACGAGCGATGGCAGGCGATCGCCTCGGGGCTGCTCGGGGCGACTCCCCCGGGTGACGTCCCTGTGCCGGACACCGTGCACGCCGACCTGCGGCCGTACCAGCACGCCGGGTACGCGTGGCTGTCGTTCCTGGTGACGCACGGCATCGGCGGGGTGCTCGCCGACGACATGGGGCTCGGCAAGACACTGCAGGTGCTCGCGATGGTCGCCGCCCGCCGTGCCGCGGAGCCCGACGCGCCCCCGTTCCTGGTCGTCGCACCGACCTCGGTCGTCGGCAACTGGGCCGCCGAGGCCGCCAAGTTCGTGCCGTCGCTGCAGGTTGCGACCGTGACCTCGACGTCGCTGAAGGACCCCGGGCTCGTCGCGCGCACCGCTGCCGCGTCGGACATCGTCGTCACCTCGTACGCGCTGCTCCGGCTCGACGCCCGCGCCTGGACCGACCTGCCGTGGTCGGCGCTGGTACTCGACGAGGCCCAGTTCGTGAAGAACCCGCAGTCCCAGACCCACCGTGTGGCCTCGGAGCTGCAGGCACCGGTGAAGTTCGCGATCACCGGCACCCCGCTCGAGAACGGTCTGACCGACCTGTGGGCACTGTTCCACATCGTCGCGCCCGGGCTGCTGTCCACCTGGACCCGGTTCGGCGACGACTACGTGAAGCCCCTCGCCTCGCCCGAGCTCCGCGGCGAGGCCCGGCAGGAGCTCACCGGGCGGCTGCGTCGACGGATCCGGCCGCTCATGCTCCGCCGCACGAAGGAAGCCGTCGCGGCCGACCTGCCGCCGAAGCAGGAACAGGTCGTCCGGGTCACGCTCGACCCCGCGCACCGAGAGCTGTACGAGCGAACGCTGAACCGGGAGCGCCTGAAGGTCCTCGACCTGATCGACGACCTGTCCAAGAACCGGATGATCGTGTTCCGGTCGCTGACGCTGCTGCGGATGCTCGCGCTGTCGCCGGCGCTGGTGTCGTCCGGGTCGTCCGGGTCAGCGTCGTCCGACTCGGACGTCACGTCGGGCTCGACCCCGATCCCCTCCGCCAAGCTCGACCTGCTGCTCGACGAACTCGAACAGCTCGCGGCAGAGGGCCGTCGAGCCCTGGTGTTCAGCCAGTTCACCTCGTTCCTGCGGATGGTGTCCGACGCCCTCGACGCCCGAGGCATCGGCTACGAGTACCTCGACGGCTCCACCCGCAAGCGCCCCGAGGTCATCGAGCGCTTCCGGCAGGGCACCGCCCCGGCGTTCCTCATCTCGTTGAAGGCGGGCGGGTTCGGGCTCACCCTGACCGAGGCGGACACCGTGTTCGTCCTCGACCCGTGGTGGAACCCCGCCGCCGAGTCCCAGGCCGTCGACCGCACGCACCGCATCGGCCAGACCCGGTCGGTCAGCGTCCAGCGGTTCATCGCCGAGGACACCATCGAGGAGAAGGTCCTCGCCCTCGCCGCCCGCAAGGCCGAGCTGTTCGCCACGATGATCGACGACGACGCCCTGTTCGCCGACGACCTCACCGCCGACGACATCCGCTCCCTGCTGACCTGACCCGCCGCCCGCGCCCCGTTCGGCCCGCACCACGTTCCGCCCCGCACCACCTGGAGTCCCACCGCATGACGTCCCGCCGACGCCGCAGCCGCATCACCCTGACCTCCGTCCTCGTCGTCCTGGCCCTCGCCGTCGGCGGGTACGCCCTCGACGTGTCCGGTGTCCTCGGGCCGGACGCCGACGCGGCGGGCACGACCGCTGCGGGCGGCCCCACTGCCGGGGAGACGACCACCATCGGACCGCAGCAGGCGTCGTCGGGGGCGACCCCCGCCTCCAGTCCGACCGTCAGTCGCGGGACCGACGCCGACGCGGTCCGCGCGCGCACCCAGCTCGCCGCCCTACCCGTCAAGGGCAAGGCAGCCGGCACCGGCTACGACCGCACCGGTGACTTCGGCAGCGCCTGGCTCGACGTCGACCACAACGGGTGCGACACCCGGAACGACGTCCTCGCCCGCGACCTCGCCGACATCACCCGCGAGGGCCGCTGCAAGGTGCTCACCGGCACCCTCGTCTCGCCGTACACGGGTGCGACGGTGGACTTCGTGCGCGGCAACACGACCTCGACCCTCGTGCAGATCGACCACGTCGTCGCACTCGAGAACGCCTGGCGCACCGGGGCGCAGCGGCTCACCGAGACCGAGCGGCAGGCGCTGGCGAACGACCCGGTGAACCTGTTCGCCGTCGATGGCCGGTCCAACTCGCAGAAGGGCTCCGGCGACGCGGCGACCTGGCTCCCCGCCAACAAGGCGTTCCGCTGCACCTACGTCGAGCACCAGGTCACGGTGAAGGCGAAGTACCGCCTGTGGGTGGCTCCGGCGGAGCGGGACGCGATGGTGCGGGTGCTGGACGCCTGCTGACGTCGGGCGGGTCCGGCGCCGCTGGGTGTCGGCTCGGAGGCCCGGCGCACCTCCGTCCCGCGTGGCAGGCTGCGGGTATGGCTGAGCAACTCACGGTCCCACAGGCGTTCGCGCTCCTGCAGGTCGAGCCCGACGGCCGCAAGTCCCTCGACGGGCAGACGCTGGACACCGGTCTCGCGGGTGCGGTCCTCGCCGACCTCGCACTCCGCGGTGCCATCTCGCTGCAGGACGGCCTGGTCACCGTCGTCAACGGCGCCGCCACGGGCGACCCGGTGCTCGACGGCGTCGTCGGGTCGATCGCGGCATCCGGTGCACCGCGCAAGGCGAAGTGGTGGGTGAGCCGACTCGGCAAGCAGCGGCTGCGCGACGACGTGTTCGCCGGCCTCGTCGCCAGGGGCATCATCAGCGTCGAGCAGGGCAAGGTGCTCGGCCTCTTCCCCACCACGAAGCACCCGGAGCGGGACGGAGCCCCGGAGGCACTGCTGCGTTCCGGCATCGGGGACGTGCTGGCTGGCCGGGCAGGACCCACGCCGTTCTCCGCCGCGGTCATCGGCCTGCTCGACGCGACGAACACCCTGCGCAAGCAGTTCGGCGCCGTCGACAAGGACCTGGTGAAGGAGATCACCTCGGGCACCTGGGCGAGCCCGGCGGTGCAGGCCGTGCTCGAGGAGATCGAGGCCGCGACGATCGTAGTGATCATGGCTGCGACCATGGCAACGACGACGTCGATCGTGACGAGCTGAGGCCGGCAGCGTGATGGGGCGCCTGGACGCCTGCTGTTTCCACTCTTAAACGACAGGTGTAGTCTAGGTATCTCGATGCAGATGCATCGATCGGACTCGCTGCCCCACCGCGGACCCCGAGCCCTTCACCGTCGAAGACCTCAGGAGGCCTCCCACCATGCCCGAAACCACCACCGGCACCACCCGCTTCGCCGACCGCGTCGTCCTCATCACCGGCGGGGGCTCGGGCCTCGGCCGCGCGACCGCCGTCCGCCTGGCAGCCGAGGGCGCTGCGCTCTCCCTGGTCGACGTCTCCGAGCAGGGACTCGAGGCGACGAAGACCGCCGTGCTCGAGGCCACCCCGGACGCGCAGGTCCTGACGACCGTCGCCGACGTGTCCGACGAGGCCCAGGTCGACGCCTACGTCACCGCCACGACCGAGCGCTTCGGCCGCATCGACGGCTTCTTCAACAACGCCGGTATCGAGGGCAAGCAGAACCCAACCGAGTCCTTCACCGCCGCCGAGTTCGACCGCGTCGTGTCGATCAACCTCCGCGGCGTGTTCCTCGGCCTCGAGAAGGTGCTCAAGGTCATGCGTGAGCAGGGCTCCGGCATGGTCGTGAACACCGCGAGCGTCGGCGGCATCCGCGGCATCGGCAACCAGTCCGGGTACGCGGCTGCCAAGCACGGCGTCGTCGGCCTCACCCGCAACTCGGCCGTCGAGTACGGCCGCTACGGCATCCGCATCAACGCCATCGCCCCCGGCGCCATCTGGACGCCCATGGTCGAGAACTCGATGAAGCAGCTCGACGCGGAGAACCCGCGCAAGGCCGCCGAGGAGTTCATCCAGGTCAACCCGACGAAGCGCTACGGCGAGGCCCCCGAGATCGCCGCCGTCGTCGCCTTCCTGCTGTCTGACGACGCGTCCTACGTCAACGCGACGGTCGTCCCGATCGACGGCGGGCAGTCGGCCGCGTACTGAGTCCGTCACCTCCGACGCCCGGCGAACGTCCGCGTGCGCCGGGCGTCGGCCTGGAGGCGCGGCTCGGCCCCGCCGTGTCCGCCGACCGTGACAGCATGGCTGGTGTGAGTACCGATCAGACCAACGGATCAGCCTTCGGCCGAGGCGTCGACAAGGCACCGCCGACCGCGGCCGCCGAACTCCGCCGCCGGATGGCGGCCTCGCCCGCGGGCTTCCTGCGCAGCGCGGCGTGGGTCCCGTGGAAGCCGGCGGGCACTCCGGAGGCCGGCAGCGTCGCCCACGTCATGATCCGGGAGAAGCCGTTCGTGCCCGTCTTCACCGACCCGGGCGAACTCGCCGCTGGGCTGCCCGACGCCGAGGGGCGTCCGGTGCCGATGTCCGAGCTCGTGTCCGCGCTCCCCGAAGAGTTCGGCATCGTGGTCGACCCCACGAGTGCGGCCGAAGCGAACTTCCTGCACGCCGACGTCCTCGCCGACATGCGGGTGCAGATGCAGAGCGGCATCCCGACCAGCGACGACTGATCGCTCCGTCGGAAGTTCGGACCCTTCGTCGTCAGGCAGCCGCCATCGCCGCGGCTGCGACGGCCCACCAGTACCCGAGCAGACCACCCGCCGGAACGGCCAGGACTGCGAGGACCCGAGCCCGGCGCATGAGGCTGCGGCGGGAGCGAGCGTCGGCGATCTCACGTTCGAGTCGCTCGAAGCGCTGGACGTGGCGGAGTGTGTCGTTGATGACCACGGCATCGACGTGCCAGGTGCCCCGTTCCTCCGCCAGCATCGACAGGAAGCGCACGGCTTCGTCGGAGTGCGCACGTGGGAGGCCGCGGATCCAGCTCCCCACACGCTCGGGCTCGAGGATCACGGCTGCCGGCCGCTTCTTGCCGAACCGGAGTTCGGCGGCCGCGACCACCAGGATCGGCTGCACGAGGATCGGACCGCCTGCTGCAGTCGACAGTAGTGCGGTGGCACGCTCTCCCTCGGCCAGCGCGCGATGCACGTGCGGCGTCCGCTGGCCGTTCACCATGAGTGTGCGTCCGCCCGCCCAGACCGCGTGACCGGAGTGGTTCTTCGTGTTGATCGAGAAGACGCCGGTCGGACCGACCACGATGTGATCGATGTCCGTGCGGCCCTTCCCGATCGGGACGGCGTGCAGGACCGTGAAGTCCGGGCCGAGTTCCTCGAGCTGCGCCGCGACCTGCCGCTCGCCGATCGCCCCCTTGAACCACGAACAGGCTTCCGGCCGGAGCGGGTCATGCCCCCAGAACCGCTGCCAGGTCGTCAGCGCGCGGCCGTCGGCCTGGACCGCGAGACACTGCTGCATCACGGCGTACCCGGGCTTGCGGGCGCGGAGCGTCAACGGTGCCGTTCCCTTCGGGCTCGGGCGGTCCGCGGTGATCGTGTGCTCCCCCATGCCTCCACCGTTCCAGGACGGCGTCTGGCCCGGCCAGCCCTCGTTCTGGTGTCACAGCGCGGCGGGTGCCTCCACGATTTCGCGCGGTTGACGGTTCTGGTTCACGATCCTCGGTATTCGCGAACCAGAACCGTCACGCAGCGCTGACTCAGCCGGCGTGCTCCGCGACGACCACCCAGGTCACGGACACCACGATCGCCATGACGGTCGCGGTGCCGACAGCGACCGCCCATCCCTGCGGCCTCGTCCGACGAACCCGTGCGGCCAGGACCGCACCCCCGACGAAGACGGCGACGAGCACGATGCTCTCGACCAGGCTCGGGAGCCACGCGACCCACGGCGTGCAAGGACGCGTCGACGTCTCCCAGTCACAGCTGTACTGCGACAGTCCGGCGAACACCCACCCGATGAGCACAGCGGCGATCCCAGTCAGCGCCGTCGCGACGAACAGTGAAACCGTCACGACGAGGTCCGCCGTCGACGCCCGAGAGCGCCACGGCGAGGGTCGGCTCGCCCAGTCCTCCAGCATGTCCCTCGCCTTCGCGGTCAGGCTCGGACAGCCTGCGGGCGCGGCTCGACGAGCTCGATGAAGCGGGACAGCAGGGACAGGCCCGCGATCGACGGGGGCAGTCCGGTGGTCAGCGCCGGCGAGTGCACGAGGTAGGCCGCCCACTTCGCCCGCGAGATCGCCACGTTCAACCGGTTCGGCATGAGTAGGAAGTCGAGGCCGCGTGGGATGTCCGCCGCGCTCGACGCTGCCAGGGACACGATCGACACGACGGCCTCGCGGCCCTGGAACAGGTCGACGGTGCCGACCTGGGTGCCGGTGAAGCCAGCGCGGTCGAGCTCCTGCCGGATCAGTGCCCCCTGCGCGTTGTACGGCGCCACCACGATGACGTCCTCGTCGGTCAGGGCCCGGGTGTCGGAACCGTCCGTCCACGTGCGGCCGACGACGTCACCGACGAGTGCGACGACCCGAGCGGCCTCCTCAGCAGAGGACGTCGTGTTGCCCGCGTGGACGACCGGCACGGGGTGCACACCCGCGTCGATGCCGTCGAGGTGCCGTCCGGAGACCATCGAGGCGAGCTGCCCGTCGTAGGACAGAGCGGAGACGGACTCGGTCAGCGCGGGCTCCATGCGGCGGGTCCGGGCCAGGAAGTACCCGAACTCGGGCGGCAGGACGTGTTGTCCGTCGGCGAGCCAGCCGAGCGCGGACTCGTCGACGGGCTCCGGGTGCGAGCCCTGCGACACCTGGGGCAGCTGCTGGGGATCCCCGAGCAGCAGGAGCCGAGTCGCCGCGACCGACGACGCAATGGTCGGAGCGAGGGAGAACTGTCCGGCCTCGTCGACCACGAGCAGGTCGAGGGATCGACGCTCGATGGTCGACTCGTTCGCGAAGGTCCACGCCGTGCCACCGACGACACCGCCGGTGCCCGAGGCCTCGCCTGAGGACAGGAACGCGGCGACCGCGGCACCGTTCTTCACCGGGGTCCAGGCTGCGGATTCGAGCTCGTCCTCGGTCGCGCCGGACTTCGGCACCTTCACGACCCGGTCCGCGGGGACGCCGGCCTTGACCACGGCGGCAAGGAAGTTCTCCGACGTCGCGTGGGACTGGCCGACGACCCCCACGCGCCAGCCGTACTCGCGGACGAGCCGGGCGACGACGTTCGAGCCGACGTAGGTCTTGCCCGTGCCGGGAGGGCCCTGGATCGCCAGGTACGACCGGTCGAGGCCGAGCAAGGTCGACACGACGGCCGACACCGTGTCGTCGCCCTGCACCGGGACGATCGGGCCACGCGGGGGCACCCGACGCAGCAGGTCGAGCGCAGGGTCGGGCAGCATCGCCGGCAGCTCGTCGAGCACGGCCTGACCCCACCAGGCGATCGCCTCGGGCTGGGGCTTCGCGCGGGGCGGCGCCGACGGGGCGAGGGCCACCGGGAACTCGTGGTGCGGTTCGCCGCCGACGGGCAGTCCCTCTTTCACGAGCACCTCGACGGCATCCCCGTTGTCCCACACGTCCACGATCACGGCGCGCGACGACGCCCCCTTCGACCCGGGGCCCGGGGAGGCGACCGATGGCGGAAGTGGGTCGTCGTACACCAGGTGGGGCGTGCCTCCAGGCCGGAGCCGCGAGCCGGGCGCGAGCGTCCCCGACAACCGGAGTTCCCGCGACTGCGAGCGGGCACGCGGCAGCGTGTCCCAGTCGCGCTCGACGGACGCACGCTCCACGACCAGGACGTCACGCGTGTCGGCCCAGTCGTCGACCGGGTTCCGCAGGCGGTCGAAGTGGTCCTGCCAGAAGGTCTTGGCCTCGCGGCGGTGGTAGTCGATCGCGGCTGCGGCGAGCGCCAACGCGGTCTGGTCAGGGGTGCGGTCGAGGGCGTCGACGTCCTCGAGCTGCGCGGCCAGCGCCACGTACACCGGATTGGGCTCGCGCTCGACGGGGATCGGCGGGACCTCGAGCTCGAGCGCGGGGTCGGCCGCATTGGGGTCGTCGGTGCGCAGCGAGCGGAGCCAGTCGCGCAGGCGCAGGGTCGAGCGGCAGTCGTAGGCATTGTAGTCGGCGACCTGGTCGAGCATCCGCTGCCCCTCGGCGGCGTCGCCGTTCCGGAGCTCCTCGATCGCCTCGACGTAGGCGGTGATGCTGTCCGCGGCGTTCGTGACGTCGCTCTCGCGCAGGTCCGAGCCCATGTACAGCGGTTCGAGCTTCTTGATCGAGTAGCTGTGGCTGCCGACGACCAGGGCCTTCCGGACGATCGGGTACAGGTCGACCAGGACCCCGGCGCGCAGCAGGTCGTCGACGGCCTCTTCACCCACCCCGTGCCGGGCGGCGAGCGACAGCAGGTGCGTCCGCTCGTAGGCCGCGTAGTGGTAGATGTGCATGCCCGGGTACTGCTGCCGCCGGGCCTCGATGAACGCGAGGAACTGCTCCAGCGCAACTCGCTCGTCGCGGATGGTGTGCGCCCAGAACGCGGTGAACTCGGCGCGGTCGTCGACCAGGCCGAACAGGTAGTCGAGGCCCCAGTGCACGCCGTCCTCGGTGTGCAGCGGGTCGCCCTCGAAGTCGAAGAAGACGTCTCCCGGGTCGGGTGCCGGGATCGCGTCGAGCGCACGGGCGTCGAGGACCTCGAAGCGCGGCTTCACGGGCCGGCCCGGCCCGTCGGCGCCCTTCCGTCGCGCGTCTTCCGACTCGATCTGGAGGCTCGCCTGCCGTACCAGCCGATCCTGCGTCGCGCGGGACAAGCCCGGCACTGCCCGGGTTCGGACCGCCAGGTCGTCGATGGTCCGCACCTCGTGCTTGATGAGCTTCGCCCGCTGGTCCAGGCGCATGCCCGCGACGAGGACGAGGTCGCGGTGCTCGGCGACCTGGGTCGAACAGATCGCACAGCGCCCGCAGCTGGAGTACCGCGGGTCACCCCACTGCAGTGACTCGTCGGTAGCGATGCGCTCGGCGATGACCCGCCGCAGCTCGGCGCGCTGCGTGCGGTACACCGGCGCGATGTCGGCGAGGTCGTGCGTGGTGGTCGTCCGGTCGCCGAGCACCAGGTGCACTTGCTGCCCGGTGGGGATGCCGTGCGCCTGCATCTGCTCGGCGTACGCGGCGAGCTGCAGCAGGGCGCTGATCTTGGCGTGGCGGGCGAGCTTGGTGTCGTAGACCTCGTACTCGCCGCGGTCGTTGCGGATGATGAAGTCCGCGAAGCCGATGAACCCGGGGGCGTCGGCGGTCGGCGCTGTGTGGAACGTCGGCTGGTACAGCACGTCGGCCCCGTCGGCGAAGACCTGTCGTGCTTCGGCTGCGGCGCGTGCGTAGTCCGGCGGGGCGGGGCGGTCGAACTCGACGACCTTGCGGGTCTGCTTGAGGATGTCGAGGTAGTCGAGCTCGTGCTGGTCCCCCAGCCGAGCCGTGCGCTCGAGCATGTCGTCGTGCACGTCCGGCAGGGCTTCCCCGCGAAGGAGCTTGGCGTCGAGGCGGCGGAGGAACGCCCACTCGCAGGCCGACCACGTGCTCAGGTCACTCGGGCTGAGCAGCACGTGCCCGTCGACGCCGATCTGCATGCGTTCCCCCTTGCTCTCCGGTGCGCTGAAAGCCTAGGGGCGAGCACCGACACCGACCCCGTCGGGTCGCCGGGCGGTCAGCCGATCCGCACGAACCGCGGCCCGTCATACCCGTCGCGCGTGACGTGCGCGGTGAAGTCGGCGAGCGAGCGGACCCAGTGCCCGCGTTCGCCGTAGAGCGCCTGGTACACGACCACGGGCTCCTCGGTCTCCACATCACGGGCGACGAGCACCACCTCGTAGTCGTTCCCCTTGAAGTGCCGGTACCGCCCAGGTGTCACGTCGAAGCTCACACTCTCGATCGTAGGCAGGCGAGCCGTCCGCTGCCGACGCTGGAAACGTATGCCTATTCGAGGCGAAGGTGTCCCCACATTGGTGGGACGCTCGCCTGCCGACGGAACGACGCGACGGCTGCGCCGGGCCGCCTGACCGCCCGGCCCCGTCACGAACGGACACGTGCTTCCGTGCGGACAGCACCACGACGTACGGTCGCACCATGACCGTCATCGTGGCCGTCGCCGTGCTGGCGGGGGTTCTTGCCCTCGCCACCGTCCTCGGGCTGCTCCTCCGCTCCAGGACCGGCCGCGCGAAGCCCAGCCGGCCCTCAGCCGATGGCACCGCCAGCACCGTCGCCGACCTCGCCCCGCCGACAGCCTTCGGCACGCGCGCCACCCTCGTCCAGTTCTCCACTCCGACCTGTGCCCGCTGCCCCGCGACCGCCCGGCACCTGGACTCCGTCGCAGCCCGACACGACGGTGTCACCCGACTGGAGATCGACCTCGCCGAGCACCCCGGACTGGCGGGCCGCTTCAACGTCCTGCAGACCCCCACGGTCTTGCTCGTCGACGCTTCCCGGACCGTTCGCACCCGCTTCGGAGGCCCACCCCGCCCACACGAGCTCGCCGCAGCCCTCGCCACCGTCCTGACCGCAGGAACCGCAGGCACCACAGGCACCGCAGACACGACCGGCACCCAGGAGTCCCGATGACCACCACGAACGACACCGACCGAGGCATCGACCCGCGCTCCCCACGCTTCGGCGCCGCCATCACCACGGTGCTCCTCGCCGCGACGATCGTCCTCACGCTGATCCCCGAGACGTGGGTCGCCGGCATCGTGCTGCTCGCGGTCATCGTCGCGCTGTTCGCCGTCGGAGGCATCGCCGGCATCCGCCGACACCCCTACGGCGCACTCTTCCGACGGGTCGTCCGCCCACGCCTCGCCCCGCCCGCCGAACTCGAGGCCCCGGAACCCCCGACCTTCGCCCAACAGGTCGGCCTGTTCGTGACCGCGGTCGCCCTGCTCCTCGCGCTGCTCGGCGTGCCGTACGCCGCTCCGATCGGTGCCGCGGTCGCCCTGGTCGCCGCATTCCTCAACGCCGTCTTCGACGTCTGCATCGGCTGCCTGCTCTACGTGTGGCTGATCCGGGCGGGCGTCTTCCGTCCGCGGCGCGGCGTCGCCTGACGGCGTCCGGCCTGGAGGCCCGCCCCACCTCGACCGCACCGCCAGCGTCCGACAGGTGCTCGGCTCCAGAACACGGCTCTGCCCCGCCCCGTAGGGTGAGCGGGTGGGGGAAGACGAACAAATCATCCGGCGCGCGTGGCGTCGTACCGCCCTGGTCGTGGCGATCGCCGCGGTCGCGGGGGCAGTGGCCGGTTGGGCAACCTCGCGGGACGAGGACGGTTGGACCGTCGCCCTGGCGATCTGCACGTGCGTCGCCGTGCTCGTCGGCTTGGCCGGGATGCTCTCGTTGCTCCCAGCCACGGCACGCGCGTCGTCGATCATCACGCAGGCGACCGAGGACCTCACGAGAGACCGTCGCAAGATCATCAAGGGAGCCATCCGCTCGGGCGTTCCGCTCGAGGAGGACGCAGGCCCAGAACTGCAGCACCGCGCGCTCACCCTCGCCCGCGGGACCGCCGCGTTCAACGGGCTGATCCTCGTCCAGAACCTCATGCTGTTCGCAGGAGCCGCAGCTCCCCAGTTCGCCCGGGTCGTCACCGGCAATGGCAACGCGATCATCAGCCGGATCTTCCTCGCGCTCTTCGTCATCGAAATGGTGTTCGTCGTGCCGTTGCTGGTCGTCCGGGGCCGCCGAGCTCGGCGCTACGCGGATGCCGCCACTGCCGAGAACGAACGCCGCACCGACACTCCGGTCTCCGTCGTATGACCACCGCGACGGAGGCACCAGAGACACCCGAGGCGATCGCCCGCCGAGCCTGGCGCAGGACGGCTTGGATCATCCTGGCCGGCGGAATCGTCGGCCTGATGGTGGGCGTCGTGGTCGTCATCCTGCTCGGAGACGCGCGCCGAGGCCCGGGATGGCCCATCGTCGTGATCGGGTGCACGGTGGCGGTCGGAGGACTCGCGGGGGCGTTCTCGCTCGTCGCCACCACACTCCGGCTGACTCCGCAGATGCAGGCGCCCATCGAAGGACTCTCGCGCTTGGGCCGGAAGACGCTCGCGCAGGCGATCGCGAGCGGGACCCCGATCGAACCAGCCGATTCTGACCTCGCACGACGGGCGGTCGACCTCGCCCGTCTCCGCGCCGCCTACCAGCCGATCGCCCTCGGCCAGTTCCTGCTGCTCTGCCTCGGCGTCGTTGGTCCGCAGCTCCCGAACCTCGTCGGCGACGACCCCTTCTCTGCCGTCTTCAGTCGGATCCTCTGCGGCACGCTCCTCGTTGCGGCCGTCGTCTTCACGCCACTCTTCCTCCACCAGTCCCGAAGCTGCCGGCACTACGTGCAGGCGGCCACCGAAGCAGCCGCCCGCCAGCGCTGACTCAGGAGGCCTGCCGCACCTCGTAGCCCTGAGGCGATCCTCCACCCGGTACGGTGAAACACCAGTACAAAGTTTCAAGGGGGCGCAGTGGGCATACAGATCGACGAACTGACTTTCGGGTACCGGCGGGACCACACGGTGCTCTCCGGGTTGTCGACGGTGTTCCCGACCGGAGCGAGCGTCCTGCTCGGGCCGAACGGCGCTGGCAAGTCGACCCTGCTCGGGCTCGTCGCCGACACGCTCCGCCCCCGCGCCGGGACGATCAACATCGAGGGACTGGGGGAACCGGGGACGCGCGGAAACCGCCGACTGTACCGCCGCGGCGTCGCATGGCTTCCGCAGCGGAGCGGCGCCTTCCCCGGCCTGACCGCTCGAGAGCACGTCGCCTACTGCGGCTGGTTGAAGGGCTTGTCGCGCGCCGACGCCTGGGATCGCTCGACGGCCGCGCTGACCGCCGTCGATCTCGCCACCCGAGCCGACGCACGAGCGTCGTCGTTGTCGGGCGGCCAGATCCGGCGGCTCGGCGTTGCCGGCGCGCTGGTGTCCGGCGCGCAGTGGATCCTGCTCGACGAACCGACGGCCGGACTCGATCCGGCACAGCGCGCGCGGTTCGCTCGGGTGATCCAGAACCTGCCGACGGAAGTGTCCGTCGTCGTCTCGACACACCAGACCGAGGACGTCGCCACGACCTACGACCACGTGACCGTCCTCGTCGACGGCCGGGTGCCGTTCGCTGGTTCGGTCGCGTCGTTCACCGAGCCGTTCGCAGACCTCTCGCCCGCCGAGGCGATCACCGCTTCGTACGCGCGGTTCACGAGTGAGGACGACTGATGCGCCCGATCATCCCGTGGCGCAGCCGAGCCGCAGTGTGGCTCCTCGCTCCAGGGCTGCTCGGCGTCGTCGCCTACAGCGTGCAGTTCGCAGATGAGACGACCGTCGCCGGCTACTGGCCCGCGGCGATGGCCGGCTCCGCGATCTACCTGGTGTTCTCGTGCGGAGTGGCGGCCACGGCCGGCGCCTGGGAAGGGAAGCGCTTCCGTCTGGCTGCGCCCGTGATCGAGTCCAGCAGCCGATCCAGTGCAGCAGTCGTCACCGATCACCTGTGGACACCACTGGCCGCCGGTCTGCTGCTCCAGCTCGTCGCGGTCGCACTCATGAGTCGGGACACCTGGGGCGCTCCCGGTGGCCCGTCGCCCCTCGTCGGCCTCGCCTTCGCGGGGATCCTGTTCTTCCACAGCTGCATCGGATTCGCACTGGGGCGGTGGCTCCCGCCAGTGGCGTCCATCCCGCTGAGCCTGCTCGTCTCGTACAGCTGGCTCGGCTTCACCTGGTCCGTGGACTACTTCCCGCTCCGGTACCTCGCCGGACTCGTGATGGCGGACTGCTGCTCGGTCGAGACCGCGCTCGACACCCGGGCACCGGTCATCGCGACGGCGTTCAGTCTGCTCGCCGGGTGCAGTCTGCTCGTCATCGCGGTCGCTCGACGCTCGAGTGGTGACCGTGCGCGCCGGTTCGGACTCCAGATCGGCGCGAGCTCGTTCATCGCGATCGCCCTCGTCGCCCTGACCGCCGGCTCCGGCCTCGGCGCGGCACCGATCGTCGACCGCCCGCAAGCGCAGGCGATCTGCAGCGGCGCGGCGCCGACGATCTGCCTCTTCCCGGAGCAACGCGACAGCGGCAACTCAGAATCCGTCATCCGCAAGGCTGCGGAGAACCTCGGCCGCTCGGGCATCACGGTGCCGTCGACCATCCGCGCGAGCAACGCGCCATCGACGGCCGACGTCCTGAACATGATCGTCCAGGTCCGGATGACCGACGCCGACGTGCTCCACAGCATCACCACCTCCTTGCTCGGCGACGCCGAGGTGGCGTACTGCGGCACCGAGGAGGACGATGCCGAACGCCGCAACGATGCCGCCGTCGCCAACCGATGGCTCATCGACGTCGCCGCCGAGGGCATCGTGAACGCCGACCAGGTGGAACCCGCCCTCGAGCTGGACGACCCCGACGTTCTGCGAGCCCTCCGTCGTGCTCCGGTCCCCGCTCAGGCCGCGTGGGTCACGGCGACGATCGACCGGCTGACGGATTGCTCGGTCGGCCACATCCCGGTGCCGTCCTCGTGATCTGGTGGCTGCGTGTCCACCGCACCCTGCCGTTGCTCGGACTCACGACCGCCCTGACGGTGCTCTCGATCGCGCTCGGCCCGATCGGCATGCTCTTCCCCTCATTCGGCGGCGGCGCACCGTTCGCACTGATCCCCGTCGCGGCCGTGCTCCCGCTGGTGATCGCCATCACGACGAGCGCTTCGGTCACCCGCGCACCGTTCCCCGCGCCCACTCGGCGGACGGACCTGCTCGAGCTGGCCGCCGTCATCGCGGTGGTCGCGCTGGTGACAGCCACCGCGAGCATCGGCCTCGCGGTCGGCGCCGAACCCGAGGCCGCGGTCGCGACCGCCCGGAACACGATCGCGTTCTGCGCACTCGCACTGGCCAGTCGCGCCGTGCTCGGCGACCGGTTCCAGTCCGTGCCGGGCGTGCTCTACCTGTTCGTCGCAGCGCTGTTCGGTCGCGGGATCCCGGATCAACCAGCCGGATGGGCCGGAGTCGTGTCGACGAACACCGACCCGGCGTCGTGGGCGTTCGTCCTCCCCCTGGTGATCGCCGCCATCGTCAGTCCGCTGGCACACAGGCCGGGCACAACGACGTAACACGCAATTTACTTTCAGCACTGGCGCTTGCTTACGAAAGACGCTTTCATGGCGGGATGACGATCACCGAGCGGCCCGAGCGATCCGAGCGATCCGAGCGCGCCGACGCCTTCGCGCTCGTCCGCACCCAGTCGGCGAGCATGCCGTCGAGCATGCGCGCCATCGCCGACGCCGTCCTCGACGACCCGGCAGCCGCGGCCACCACGAACGCCACCGACCTCGCCGGTCGAGCCGGGGTCTCCCCCGCCACGGTCTCCCGCTTCGCTCAGCACCTGGGCTTCGCGAACTTCGCCGCCCTGCAGCGCAGCATGACCCGAGCAGTCGAACGCGGGATCCACGAGCGTGAGTCCACCGAGATCCACGCCGGGGTTGCAGTCGACGACGACGTCGCCACCGTCATCGCGAAGGTCACCGAGGACGTCCGCGCGGTGATGGCCGACACCCGCGCCGCACTCGACCCGCACGCGCTCGAGGCAGCGGCAGCCGCCGTGAGCGATGCCCGCCGCGTCGTCCTGTACGGCGTCGGCGCGAGCGGCATCGTCGCCCGAGACCTGCACCTGAAGCTCGAACGCATCGGCATCGTGAGCTCCATCGCCGACGACCCGCACAACGCTCTGACCCTGGCGAGCGTGATCGGCGAGCACGACGTCCTGGTGCTCGTCAGCCACTCGGGCTCCACCGTCGAGACCCTCGAGGTCGCCCACGCCGCCCGCACCCAGCACGCCACGATCGTCGCGATCACCGGCCACGCCGCCGCCCCGCTCGCCACCACCGCCGACCACGTCCTGCTCGGTGTGGCCGGTGCCGAGAGCGCCCTGCGCCCCGCGGCCATGGGCAGCCGGATGAGCCAGCTCGCCATCGTCGACACCCTGTTCATCGTCGTCGCGCAGCGCACCGACGAGCGCTCCCAGCCGCTCCTCGCCCGCAGCCGCGACGCCGTCCGCACCCACCACCGGAACTGAGCACCACCATGAACCAGACGCACGAAACCCACGACGCCCTCCGCGACGAACTCGCGGCCCTCACCACCGAGGCGACCGACCACTCGCTGGACGACATCGACACGATCTCCACGCTGGAAGCTGCCCAGCGCATGAACGCCGGCGACCGCAGCGTGCCTGCGGCACTGGAGCCGTGCCTCCCGGCCATCGCTTTGGCGGCAGACTCGATCGCCGCAGCGTTCGCGCGTGGTGGGCGACTCGTCTACGTCGGCGCCGGCACGCCGGGCCGGCTCGGCGTCCTCGACGCCAGCGAGTGCCCGCCCACCTTCGGTACCGACCCGAGCCAGGTGGTCGGCGTGATCGCCGGCGGAGACCCCGCCCTGACCACCGCGGTGGAGGGCGCGGAGGACGACGAAGCAGCCGCCGTCCGCGACCTCGACGCGCTCGGCCTGACGGCCGACGACGTGGTCGTCGGGATCAGCGCGTCCGGCAGGACGCCCTACGTGATCGCGGCCATCCTGGAGGCCCGGCGCCGCTCCGCCCTGTCGGTCTCCGTCGCGTGCAATCCCGACTCGGCCGCGGGGCGGGAGGCGGACATCGCCATCGACGTCGTCGTCGGCCCCGAGTTCATCGCCGGGTCGACCCGCCTGAAGGCGGGCACCGCGCAGAAACTCGTGCTGAACATGCTCACCACGCTCGCGATGGTGCGCAGCCACAAGACGTACGGCAACCGCATGGTCGACGTGCGGGCGACGAACGCGAAGCTCGTCGCCCGGGCGTTCTCGCTCGTGCAGGACGTCACGGGCGCTCGCCCCGCCGAGGTCCAGGCAGCGCTCGACGCATCGGACGGCGAGGTGAAGACCGCCATCGCCGTGATCCTGACCGGCGCCTCGGCTACCGACGTGCGTGCTCGCCTCGATGCTGCTGCCGGCTCGTTGCGCGCCGTGCTGTAGACCCCGTTCCCTTTTCCGTTTCCTTTCCCCCGAGGAGCACAGCAATGCCCGATGCACAGCAACTCGCCCAGCAGATCCTCGACGCCGTCGGCGGTTCCGCGAACATCGCCGACGTCGAGAACTGCATGACCCGCCTGCGGGTCGAGGTCGTGTCCGACTCGTCCGTCGCGCTCGAGGACCTCAAGGCCACCGACGGCGTCATGGCCGCCATCGCGGCCGGCTCGAACCTGCAGATCGTGCTCGGCCCGGGTCTCGTCGACCGCGTGGCCGACGGCCTGGAGGCCCTACGAACGGCCGCCCCGCCGGCTGCGGCTGGTGGGCCTGGTGCGTCGCCCGAGGAGCTCGCTGCTCGCGGTGCGTCCATCAAGGCGACCGCGCGGTCCCGTTCCGACGGCCGCACCATGCGCGCGATCCGGAAGATCTCCGCGATCTTCATCCCACTCATCCCCGCCCTGATCGCCTGCGGGCTCATCGCCGGGATCAACGGGATCCTGACGAACCTGGGGTGGATGCCAGCGTTGACGCCGTTCCTCGGCGTGCTCTCGTCCGGGTTCCTGTCGCTGCTCGCCGTGTTCGTCGGGATGAACGCCGCGAAGGAGTTCGGCGGCACGCCAATCCTCGGCGGCGCAGTCGGCGGCATCATCGTCGCGGCCGGCGTCGCGAACGTCACTGTGTTCGGCGAGACCCTGGCTCCCGGGCAGGGCGGTGTGCTCGGTGCGCTGGCCGGCGGCATCCTCGCCGCGTATGTCGAGCGGTCCATGCGCCGGGTCACGCCGGACGTCATCGCGCTCATCGTCGTGCCTACCGTCACCGTCCTGGTCGCCGGGTCGATCACCCTCGGCGTGCTCATGTCCGTCGCCGGTGTCGTCTCCGTCGCGATCGGGACCGCGGCGACCTGGCTGCTCGCGAACGGCGGGGCGTTCGCCGGCTTTGTGCTCGGAGGACTCTTCCTGCCGCTCGTCATGACCGGCATGCACCAGGGACTCATCCCGATCCACACCACCCTGATCGACCAGACCGGGTGGACCGTGCTGCTGCCCGTGCTGGCGATGGGTGGTGCCGGCCAGATCGGAGCCTGCATCGCGCTGTGGGTGCGGTTCCGGTCGAACGCCTCACTGGTGCGGACGATCCGTGGCGCGCTGCCGGCCGGGTTCCTCGGTGTCGGCGAGCCCCTGATCTACGGCGTGACGCTCCCACTCGGTCGGCCGTTCATCACCGCGTGCATCGGTGGCGCGTTCGGCGGCGGTGTCGTCGGGCTCTTCGACCAGCTCGGGCACTCCGTCGGGGCGATCGCCATCGGGGCCTCGGACCTGTCGCTCATCCCGCTGCTGAACGGCTCGTCCGGGTACGGCTGGGCGCTGCTCGGGTACGGGTCGGGGCTCGTGGTGGCGTACGTCGTGGGGTTCGTGGCGACGTTGTTGTTCGGGGTGTCGGACTCGGTGCGGGCTGATCTGGAGGCGCAGTCGCCTGTGCCGTCCGGTGACCCTGTCGCTCCGGATACGCCGTTCGATGTGCCGGTCTCGCCGGTCGGAGCGACTGCGGCCGACTCGCGCTGATCGCCCGTTCCTCCACACCGCGATCTACCGCCGATCCGTTCACAGACCATCGCTCCGATCCTCGCCCGGACAGTCATCAGGCGAGGATCGGAGCGTGGAGACCTGGGAAGCAGACGACGCTCGTCGGAGGTACATGGCCCGCTTCGGTCGGCGAGACACCGCGCCCGAACTCGCCCTCCGTCGTGAGCTGCACCGCCGAGGGCGACGGTTCTTCGTCGACCGGCCCGTGAGCAGTCGGTGGCGCGTTCGGCCCGACCTCGTGTTCCCACGTGCACGGATCGCTGTCTTCGTCGACGGGTGCTTTTGGCACTTCTGCGAGGAGCACGCCCACTTGCCGAAGGCGAACGCCGAGCTGTGGCGTCGGAAGTTGCTCGCCAATCGTCAGCGGGACGCACAGAACCAGGCGATCTTGGTGTCGGAAGCCTGGCGGGTGCTGCGGTTTTGGGAGCCCAACCCGGTCGACACGGCCGCCGCCTCAGTCGAGGCAGAGCTTGACCGGTGGGCTGCAATCGTCGACACAGGACGAAGGGCAGTGGACAGGACCAGCTCCAACGACTGGTGACTGTGATTTGCGCATTCCGTTCTCCAATCACACGAGAATGCGTCAGGATGGCGGAGGGCGTCAGCCCCTCACCTGTTCAGTAGGAGACCATGATGCCCCAGCCCGCCCAGCCTGATGCCACCGAGGAAGAGCGAGCCACTGTCGAGCAGGAACGCGAGGAACTCAAGAACTTCGTCAAGAGTTTGACCGGGGACGACATCAGGTCGGGGAATTGGTTCTCGAAGCTCATGAGCAACGCGCTGAACGCCTACACGCAGAAGGTGGACGCCACGTACTTCCAAGAGCGCTACAAGGGGGTGCCAGCAGACGCAGTCGTCGACCAGAGGATCAAGATGGCGGCCCGGTACGCCGCGCTCGAGGGCGGGCTCTCCGCCAGCGCTTACTCGGCGGCGATCGTTGCCACTTTGGGCACTGTCGGCGGTGCCTCACCGCTGACGCTCCCCGCAGCAGGCATCACCTTGCTCGTCGACGTCGCATACATCGCACGCCTGCAGTTGCACCTCGCCTACGACATCGCTGTCTTGTACCGAGTCCCGCTCGACGTCGAGGACCCGGATGACCTGTGGAAGCTGATCAGAGTTGCTTTCACGATTCGAGGCGCACAGGCCGTGAGCGAGGGCGTCACGAAGGTAGTTCCAGCCTTGGTGAGGCCGCTGGTCAAGGCCTTCTACTCGAAGGGGGTGTTGACTGCTGCACGTGGCCTGCCCGTCGTCGGGAGATTCCTATTGCAGCGGAACGTCATCAAGATCGGAATCCCGGTCGTCGGAGTGCCGGTATCGGTCGCGCTGAACTACTACTCCACGATCATCGCCGGCAAGCATGCTCGCGCGGTCTTCAAGAATGATGCTCGCGTCGACGAGGCAGCGACGGGTGCGGTTTCGAGAACGGATCACCCTCGCGCCATGCTGTGGGTGGCATGGATGATGGTGCTCGCCGACGGGAAGGTCACCGACGACGAGGCCCTGTTCATGCGGAAGCTGGTCGAGCAGTTGCACGATCAGCACGATTTCGCCGACGAGCAGTTCGCCAACGTCATCGACCTCGATGTTGACGACGTATGGCGCCGACTCGACCAGGAGTCCGGTGACCTCGCAGATCTCTTCGACGTAGCGCTCAAGACCGCGGAGATCGACGGCTCCGTGCACAAGCTGGAGACAGCTGTACTCAAGGAGCTGCGTGAGCGGTACGGCGATCAGCAGGAATGACGGCCAAGCCACTGGTCGACTTCAATCGTCCTCCGGCCGGACCGCTCTGAACGACGCCCCCGCAGCGGGAAAAGCAGCACGCAGCTTCTCGAGGCTTTCCTCAGTGTTGACTCCCCACATCCTGTACATGACGAACGTCTTGCCGTCCTGGTGGACGGGGGAATCAGTGAAGTATCGCTTGACGTCAGTCCTCGGTTCAGCGTCGAGAAGTGCGCGAACGCAAGCGTCCCCCGGGGCGACCGTGCCCGGAAGCTCTCGGAACACCCGATCGGCGAACAGCGATCGGAGGTCGGCAACACGTGCGCCAGCGTCAACCAACACTTCGACCATCCAGCGGACCGCGTTGCGCTTCGCGAGCACCGGCGACTCCTTTCCGCTGGCTGCCACGACGTACTTGGTGAAATCTCGACCGTCAGGCCGAGGCTGGCGTGCTCGCGCCGCGTCCTTCCGGCCGATGCGGACCTGGTAGTCAGCCGCTTCCGGCAGCGGGGTGACTTGATCGATGTCGAGGATGATCCGACCGTCGAGCTCGTAGGGCCGCAGACGAATGCACCGGATGTCCATCCCTTCGAAACGGTTCAACCACAGGACCGCAGTCGTGATCTCCCTGCTGAAATCGGCAGACACGAGCAGGATGCGGACGTCGGACGACAGGGCGACGCTCTCGCCTTCAGCAACCTCGAGGAAGTCGACGATGGTCGCTCTCGATTCCGTGCTCGAACTCACGCCGGCTCCTGTACGAGCCTGACGCGCCGCATGCGCCTCGACGACCTCGTCGAACGACATCGAGGAGACCATCGCCGCGTAACGAAGGGCCTGGAGCTCCATGTGGCCCCGTCCTCCGTCCGCTTGAGTTCGATGACGACGAGGTTCGCAGCACGATCGAGCGCGAGGAGGTCGATCCGACGCCGTGAGTCCTCCCAGTTGCCGAACTCCTCGCTGATGACCAGCAGCTCCTCTCCGAGCGCTTCGGGCTGCGCGCGGAGCAAGCGCTGGATGTCCCCGCGCTCGTACAAGTGCAGCTCGCGGAACGTGGCAGGCGGTTGCTCGACGAGCGCGTTGGGCTCCAGTCGGAAGAGTGCCATGCGCCGATTCAAGCACGCGGTCGTAGCACCGGGCCGGCCAGCACTTCAAGAAGCCCGGCCACCCGCTCCTCGCATGCCTCCGCCACGGGCGACCTCCACGAGGAGCTGGAGAACGTCTCGACCGGGGCCGCTGACTCGCCCTCAACGACGTCGAACTCGTCTCCACTCTCGAGGCCGCCCAGCTCATGAACCTGCTCGACCGCAGCGCGCATAATGCACTCGAGCCGGATCCTGCAATCGGAAAGCTCCTAGCGTTCGCGCTCGGTGGCGTAGCGCGGAGCCATCGACTCCATCTGCTCCATGACGAGCTTGATCGCGTCGGGCTGCTTGTCCGGCGGGTACTTGTACTTCACCAGCAGTCGCTTGATCGATGACCGCAGCTTGGCACGGACGTCGTCGCGTACGGTCCAGTCAGTGCGCACGTCACGACGCATCACAGCGACGAGCTCTCGGGCGATCTGCGCGAGCACGTCCTCGCCCTGCACATCGACCGCCGACTCGCTGGTGGCGACAGCGTCGTAAAAGGCGAGTTCATCGCTCGAAAGCGGCGGAGCAAAGTGCGAGCCTCGGGATGCCTCGGCCGCGACCTCCTTCGCCAGTTCGACCAGCGCCGCGATCACCTCGGCCGACGTGAGCTGCTGGTTCGTGTATCGGTTCAAGATCTCGGCGATCCGCTCCGAGAACGCCCGCTGCCGCACCACATTGCCGCGGGTCGCGGCGGAACCGGCGTCGGTCAGTGACTTGCGCAGGGCCTCTATCGCGAGGAACGCATTCGGCGCGGCCTGCGCCCTCTCGAGAAACTCAGGCCCGAGGTCGTCAAGCGCGAGGCGCGGGAGGCCGGCAGCGTCGTAAATGTCGAGCACGTCGCCTGGCGCGATCGAGTCCGCGACGAGGGAGCCGAGCAGCCGGGAGATTTCCTCAGGGACCGGCTCATCGCGGGACTGTCGTTCAGCGGCATCGAACTTCGCCATCCACACGCGCACCTCTTCGTAGAAGGCGATCTCATCGTGCAGTTCGGCGAGGCCGGCACGTCCCGACGCGAGTGCCCACGCGCGCGCCAGGCGACCCGTCGCCGCTCGATACCGTGCCGACAACCGCTCGGCCCCGAGCTCCACCGCGTTCAGCGGGTCGGCGGCATCCCGGAGGTAGTTCGTCGCGGTCGTCGCGGCAGTGCGCCATGCACGAGAACCTCCCTTAGCAGCGATCGACCGCCAGTTGCAGCCCGCGAGCATCTCGCGGATCTGCGCCACGAGCTCCGATGCGATGCCGACGGCCTCGTCGACGTCCCGGCCGATCGGCCTGTTCTCCTGATCCGAGACGGTGTACTCCGACAGTGCCTTGGCAAGGTTGTCGGCCAGCGGTGCGTAGGCGACCAGCAGTCCGTCCTGCTTTCCCTTGAACGTCCGGTTCACACGGGCGAGGGTCTGCATGAGCAACGCCCCCTTGAGTGGCCGGTCGAGGTAGAGGGTGTGCAGCGGCGGGGCGTCGAACCCGGTGAGCATCATGTCCTTGACGATGACGAGTTCGAGCTCGTCCGAAGCATCCTTCAGTCGTGCCTTGATCGCCTTGTTCTCCGAGTCGCGCCGCACGTGGCCGCTCACCGGCGGCGCATCCGACGCAGACCCCGAGTACACGACCTTGATGCGGCCTTGGTCGAGCGCATCCGAGTGCCAGTCGGGACGCAGGCCGACGATCGCCGAGTAGAGCCGTGCGCAGATTTCACGCGTGCCACCCACGATCAGCGCCTTGCCCGGGGACTCGAGGAACGGCTTCATCCGTTCGCGCCGCTCCTCCCAATGCATCACGAGGTCCGCCGCGAGGGTCTCAATGCGCTCGGAGGCACCGTACACGGCGTTGACGACGGCGACGGATGCCTCAAGCCGAGCCCGCTCCGTGTCATCGAGGCCGAGCGTGTACTCGTCGGCCGCGGTGTCGATGGCTTCCTCATTGGCGCCGTTCGCGAACGAGACCTTGATGAGCCGCGGTTCGAAGTACACCGGGACCGTTGCTCCGTCGTCGACTGCGCGTGAGAGGTCGTAGATGTCGATGTACTCACCGAAGACCGCACGGGTGTCGCGCTCGGCGAACGAGATCGGGGTTCCGGTGAACGCGATGAGCGTTGAGTTCGGCAGGGCATCGCGCAGGTGCCGGGCGTACCCGTCGAGGTCGTCGTAATGACTCCGGTGCGCTTCGTCAACAACGACGATCACGTTGCGCCGGTCGGTGAGCAGCGGATGCTGCGTACCCGACTTCTTTTCGGCTTCGTTCAGTCCGAACTTCTGCAGCGTCGTGAAGTAGATGCCACCAGTGACCCGGTTGCGCAACTCGTCACGGAGTTGCTTTCGTTCGCGAACCTGCACCGGTTTCTCGGCCAGCAGCAAGCTCTGGTCGAACGTCCGGAACAGCTGTCCGTCGAGTTCGGTGCGGTCAGTGACGACGATAACGGTCGGGTTCTTGAGCTTCGGATGCCGCGATACGAGATTCGCGTACATCTCCATTTCCATCGACTTGCCCGACCCTTGGGTGTGCCAGACCACGCCGGCCTTACCGTTCGTCTCGACCGCCTGGACAGTTGATCCGACAGCCTTCGTCACCGCGAAGTACTGGTGCGGCTTCGCGATGCGCTTAGTGAGCCCGTCAGAGTTCTCGTCGAACGCGGTGAAGTTTCGGACGAGCTGCAAGAACCGCTCTTGATTGAAGAGGCCGTTGAGGGCGTCATCGATCGGCTCGACCGACACGCCACCTTCGATGCGTGGCTGTTTCAGTGGTACGCCGTCGTCATCGACGTTCCACGGCGCGAAGTGGTTGAGCGGCGTGAACGGGGTGCCGTACTTCGCCTCGAGCCCGTCGCTCGCGAGCGTGAGCACACAGAATCGGAACGCCATCGGAAGCTCTCGCAGATACGTCTGCAGTTGCGCGTGCGCAGGCGCGACACCGGTGGATGCCGAACCCGCGCGCTTGAGCTCGACGACGACCAGCGGCATCCCGTTGATGAACAGCACGATGTCAAACCGGCGATGCACATCGCCCTGCCGCAGAGTGACCTGGTTGGCAGCGAGCCAGTCGTTCTCGGACGGGTCCGCTCCGAGCAGGCGCAGGCGCGGGTTCTGCTCGACCCCGTCTGGATCGATGTAGCTCAGCGGATACCCGCCGACGAGGTAGTCGTGGATGCGTTGGTTCTCGGTGATCGCGTCCTGCGACTTCGGCGACGCGATCTCAGCAACTGCTTGTTGCAGGTACTCGCCGGGGACGCTGGAATTCAGGCGACGAAGGGCCTCGAGCAAGCGGGGGCGGATGACCGGGTCGTCCCAGGTCTCTCGTTCCCCGCTACCGGGCGCGATGTCCTCACCCCGGACCGGGAGCCAACCGAGTGGCTCGGCAAGCGTCTCGAGCGCGTCGTGTTCCCAGTCGGCCTCGCTGAGCGAAGTCAAGCGTGTTCCCTTCAAGTTCGTCGTGCTTGGCGCGTTTACACGCCGGCTTCGGATGCTGCCGCTTCGGCACCGCGAACGCGGAGCTTGCCCGACATGAGTTGTGGGAGCAGCGCATCGCGAGTCATGGCGAGGGTGCGGTTCTCGACTGCGAGCGCGATACGCGCCTCGTAGAGTGGCTCAGCCAGCCGTTCAAAAGCAGCGAGCGCATCAGAGTGCGGCATACCCACCCTCTTTCGTGCGAGGTCAGCCTTGTTCAGGTGAATCACTGTTGTAGCAGATTTTTCACTCTCAACTTCCGCGAGAGGACGCCGCAGCATCTCCCGTACGAGCGCGCGGCCGAGGGTCGTGTGGCGAGCACGGAGCACTCGTTGATTCAAGAGGCCTGGCTCTCCGAGCCAAGGAGTGGCGCGAAACTCGGCGTCCATGCCGACAAGAACGTCGCCGGCCGCCACGACCACTTCCCTGGGCCGCGACTCGGTACTCCAGACTTGCGACTTGAAAGTCTTAAGGTCCCGAATCCGGATCAACGGCCGCCCCACTCCAGGCTGACTGAACTGTGGTCCACCGAAGGGCTCCCCGAACTCTATTACAAGCTCGTCCAATAGCGGCCTATGTGTCACTCCATCGCGCGACGCGAGGGTGTACGCCACGGCGATGGAGGCCTCCGTCGTCTCGGCGAGGGCAGTGTTGGCGGCAATCTTGTCATCGAGCGCGCCCAGCACCTCGGCGATCGCCTGTTGCTCACCGAGTGGGGGGACGTGTGCGCGAAGTCCAGCGAAGGCTTGACGCGTAGTTGACGGAATGGCCGAACCCGCGTCCAATCCGTTTATGTCCGCTAACTGGAGTGCGTAGTAGGCCCACCGCATGTTAAGGGGCCGCCTCGGAGCGATGTAGAAAGCAGTGTCGATAACCCAAAAATCCCGTGGTGCGTAGTGGACGCCACGATAGGCTCCCTTACGGCCGACGACAACGCCCGGTCCCTTCGCTTGAGGCACGTTGGTGGAGCCCACAGGGCCGTTAGTGCCATAGACGGCCACGGTTCCATCTCCGTCCCGATAGTCGCGCAGCGCCTTGCCGTAGCGGAGCTCGACGACCTCGCCCCACGTCGTGACTTCCCAACCCATCCCAGTCACAAGACACGGCCAAACTGCTCGCGCACGATGTCGGCCAGCCGCTCGGACTCGGCGAACCCGGCCTCAAGCTCTGCCCTCAGTCGGGCAAGCTTATTCTCGATCGGTTCGCCGTCATCTTCGGCCTCGACCGCGCCGACGTACCGGCCGGGTGTCAGTGCATAGTCCGCCGCCTTAATCTCCGCGAGCGTCGCTGAGTAGCAGAAGCCCGGAACATCCGCGTACTTGCGGAGCGCAAGATCCGGTCCGTCACCGCGCCATGCGTGGAAGGTTCCCGCGATGCTGGCGATGTCATTATCCGAGAGTGCACGCTCGGCGCGGTCGACCATATGCCCGAGGTTGCGGGCGTCAATGAAGAGAACTTCGCCGGCCCGCGCGCCCTTGTCCTTTGCGAAGAACCACACACACACCGGGATCCCGGTGGAGCGGAACAACTGGACTGGCAGAGCGACCATGCACGAAACAAGGTCGGCTTCGACAATCTCGGCACGAATTCGGCCTTCGCCGCCGGAGTTCGAGGACATTGAGCCGTTAGCCATAACAACGCCGGCCTGCCCCCCAGGGGCGAGTTTGGATAGGATGTGCTGAATCCACGCGTAGTTGGCGTTCCGCGCTGGCGGCAGTCCAAACCGCCAACGGGGATCATCTTCGTTGCGAGCCCACTCGTCCTGGTTGAACGGCGGGTTTGCCATCGCAAAGTCTGCGCCGTTTACTCCGGTCAGCTCGGGGTGCAGATCGCGCGCGAAAGTGTCACCCCACCTTGGACCCAAGTTTCCTGCCAAACCGTGGATTGCTAAGTTCATCTTGGCGAGACGCCAAGTACGTTCATTGTTCTCCTGGCCATAGACGGAGATATCCGACCCTTCGCCGTGATGCGCGTCAATGAACTTCTCGGATTGCACGAACATCCCGCCTGATCCGCACGCTGGGTCATAGACGCGGCCGTGGGTCGGCTGAAGAACCTCGACCAGCACACGCACGACTCCAGCGGGGGTGTAGAACTCGCCGGCCCGGCGACCCTCGGCCGCAGCGAACTTCGCGAGGAAGTACTCGTACACCTCGCCGAGTAGATCTCGGGCGCGGCGTCCGTCCACACCGCCTTGACCCTGCGTCGTGAATCGCGCAGAATTGAACAGATCGATGAGCTCGCCCAGTCGGCGCTGGTCAAGGCTATCGCGGTTGAAGATGCGAGGCAGCGTGCCCGAAAGCTGTGGATTCGCTTGCATGACGGCTTCCATTGCATCATCGACGAGCGCGCCGATCGACTTCTCCGCGGAATTCATCGACGGGCCGAGCCCTTTTGCGTTCTCGGCGAGGAAGCCCCACCGCGCGTTCGCAGGCACCCAGAACACACCGCGGCCGGTGTATTCGTCGCTGTCGTCGATGAGGTCGGCGATTTGGTCATCGTCGTAACCGTCGGCGGTCAGTTCTGCGCGGATACCTGCGCGGCGCTCGTCGAACGCGTCCGATACGTACTTGAGGAACACGAGGCCGAGGATGACATCCTTGTACTGCGAGGCATCCATCGACCCGCGCAGCTTGTCGGCAGCCTTCCAGAGCGTGTCCTTAAGCTCCTTCATGGTCGACGGCGCCTTAGGGGCGGCTTTGGGTATGCGGGGCATAGTTGTTCCTTACCGGCTGGTTGCCGCGTTCGCGGCGTGGTTCGAGTCGATTATGGTTACCGATCCCGACGTCGCACCGTCGACGATCAGGGCGGCATAGTCGGAGAGGCGCGAAGCTCGCGTCTCGAGTTCTTCGCGAGTGGTCGCGATGTCGGCCAGTGCCCGTCGGAGGGAAGTGATCGCCTGAGGTGCGACGCGACGCAGCATCCATCGCTTCCACGCCCCTGGACCCGTGGTCGCGCCGGTGATGTCAGCGGCAATGACTTCAGGGACGAGTCCGCCTGGGTTGTTCGTGTTGATGCGCAGCACTTGTGCGGGGTAGGCGACAACCTTCGAGCCGTCGACATCGACCCACGCGACCGCGGATGGGCTGGTTCGGAAGACCACGTCGCCCGCGCGGGTGAGTTGCGCGTTGGGGTTCCGGGCTGCGAACTCGAGCTGATCGATGCGCGTCCGGCCAATTAACGAAGGATTGTCGAGTTCAGCGGGTCTCACAACGATGAGTCCTTCCGAGCCGAACAACTCAGAATCGAGGCGGACACCCTGGACCCTCCGCAAATGGCCGTACCCGATCAGCTCGGGCAACAATCCGGCTTGCGGGACCTCGTGCGAGTGAGGCACGGTCTCGACCAGATTGACGTCGTCGCGAACCGCGTCGGCGGCCAGGTCGAGAAGCGCGGGAAGATCGCTCGGATCCGTGGTGGAAGGCACGGGCTGCCGAGTTGCTAACGCCACAAGGGAGCCGCTTCGTGCCTGCAGCGATGTCGTGGTCGCAGAGGACGCGAAGCGGAATGGATGGGCACGCCGGTCGCGCTGGCTACCCATGCTTGCCATCAAATCCGATACGAGGTCCGCGCGAGTAGCGGGCGTTAGATGCATTGTAGTGAGATCTGCAACCGCGGTTCTACGCTCCGCTTGCGGGACGTCACCTTTCGGCTCGCTTAGCACCCAAATTGCGAGCGACTCGCGGACGGCGCTGTCGACCAGCCCGGCCGTCAATCGCGCGATCCCCCGGACACGGCCAGAACGAAGGATGTCGGCGCGCGCCCGCTCGTCGATGGGCGCCAGCTGATCGACGAGCGCCCTCGCGGGGCCTATCACCACCGCCGCATCCGTATCGCGCAGCGACAGGGACACATCATCGACGGCTCGCAGGATCTCCGCGACGTCGTCGCCAGGGTGCGAGGGAACGCGCGCGACCACGACGTGGCCGAGCGCAAGTTCCTCTCGATCCGCGAGCCAAAGACCGTCGACAAGCAACTGGCGCCGAAGCCGCCGACCATCGGCCTCGGCGGGCAGCACGATGCGCACATCGTCACGGAGCCTGCCCGCGAGTGTCGAGGAGAGCGTGGCATCGCGCGCATCGAGCGTCACGGTATCGCCTTCGCGAACGACCGCGAGCGTGACGTCGACGACCAAGGCGATCGCATCGTCGACGAGCTGTCCTCCGGATCCCGCTCCCTTCTGCATGACAGCGTGCCGCTGGGCCACGAGCGCCAGCGCGGCCGATGGTGAATATGCTGCGTCGACCAGTCGGGCCGCGTACTCGACCCACGGCGCACCCCGGCGCACATGGGCGGCAATCTCGGCGTGGAGCGTGACGTCGCGAGGGTCCAGCTTGGCGCCGGTCTCCTCGATTTCCGAGGGCGCGAGTCGTTCTAAATCATCGACCTGCGCGTGGAGGGCGATCAGGGCTTCCAACTCGGCGACCGAGCCTGAGTCGGCGAACGAGAAGTCCTGTGGCGTCGCCGACGCAGCGGCATCCGCGCGTGCTTCCGGGTTGTTGCCATGGGCTGTGCGCACAAGCCAGTCGGCGATCTCCTGTGCGTCGAACTGAGGCCGGCCGCCCGTCTCACCGACGGCTCGGGGGAATGGATCAGACGTCGACGCGAACCTGGATCGCCACATCGACGCCACCGATCGCTGCACGTTGGCCAGCCGAGCGACACCGGCTAGGTCGATGTGGAGCGATGGTGCGTTGGGCATGGACTCAATGTACCTAAGATGTGGCCCTGCTCCTGCGTTTTGGTGATAAGACACCTTATCAGCACAATATGGCTTGGGTCGGGAATTTGCATCACGATCGAGTCTGGCGACATGACGTCGCTGCCGACTGGCGGAGCACAAGAGGGGCTGCTCGTCCGCGGAGTATGCCTTTGCCCCTCCTTGGAGACACAGATACCCATGACCGAGATCACACCCACCATCGATCCGAACGAGATCAAGTGCCCGCACTGCGGCACCCTCTTCACCATTGACGAGGCGAACTACGCCGACATCGTTCGGCAGGTGCGCACTACGGAGTTCGAAACCGAGCTCCACGCACGCCTCGCTGCGGCCGAACAGGCCAAGGAGACGGAGATCGCACTCGCTGTGGCGAACGCAACACAGCAGGCGCAGACGATCAGCGTCACAAAGGACTTGGAAATCCAGCAGCTCAAGTCCGAACTCAAGTCGACCGCGACGGACCAGGAGCTGGCTGTCGCGAACGCGGTGTCTTCCGCGGAGAAGAACCTCAACGAGGCGAAGAGCAAGCTGGAAGTCCAAGCGGCCGAACAGAAAGCCAAGGACGTCGCGCTCGCGCAGTCGCACGCCAAGGAGCTCGCCATGAAGGACGAGCTCATCGACCGCTACAAGGAGATGAAGGCCAAGCTGTCGGTCAAGATGCTCGGCGAGACCCTCGAGCAGCACTGCGAGGTCGAGTTCAACCGCATGCGCTCCCTCGCCTTCCCCAACGCCGAGTTCGGAAAGGACAACGATGCGAGCGCCGGCACGAAGGGGGACTACGTCTTCCGCGACTACAGCGATGACCACGTGGAGTACGTCTCGATCATGTTCGAGATGAAGAACGAGTCGGACACGTCGGCATCGAAGAAGAAGAACACCGACTTCCTTGCCAAGCTCGACAAGGACCGCAATGACAAGGGCTGCGAGTACGCGGTGCTCGTCTCGATGCTCGAAGAGGACTCGGACCTCTACGCGGGGATCACGGACGTCTCGCACCTCTACCCGAAGATGTTCGTTGTGCGTCCACAGTTCTTCCTCGCGATCATCGCGCTGCTGCGCAACGCTGCTCTGGACACGATCCTGGTCAAGGCGGAACTCGAGCAGGTCAAGACGCAGAACATCGACATCACCGGGTTCGAGTCGGACCTCGACGACTTCAAGTCGGCGTTCGGCCGCAACTACCAGCTCGCCAAGGGCAAGTTCGACACGGCGATCAAGGAGATCGACAACGCGATTGACCGGCTCCAGAAGGTGAAGACCAACCTCCTCGGATCCGAGAACCACCTCCGGCTTGCGAACGATAAGGCGGCAGCACTCACCGTCAAGAAGCTGACCACAGGCAATCCAACGATGGCGGCCAAGTTCGCCGAGCTGAACGCGCCCGAACAGCCGGACGCCGCGTAGAACTCTCCGCCGAAGTGGCCCCAGGGACCGGACGATGCGTCCAGGGCGGATCTCTGCGATGACGGGCTGCGTGAATCGCTTCAGGCAGTTGGGGCGATGGTCAACAAGGGTTCGACTCGTATGACCTCCCCGCTCGGCGATTGCGCAGCTCGCCGCGGCCGATGTGAAGCGGAAATTCGACTTCACGACCGCTCCACCCCAGTACGGCTACTTCTGCGAGAGTGGCCCACCCACGAGGATGGTTCAACGCCTCTCGTCCCGGGGACGACGAGTGGTCCGCACAGTCAGCACTTCGAGGGGCAACACCATGACGATGGCCGGCGAATCCGCAGGGGGTCGAGGCACACCGCCAACACAGCCACACACGCGAACTCCGCCGCCAGGCAGACGACGCCGAGCAACGCGCTGCCCGCTTCGAGATCGCGCACCACACCGAGGGCGAGACCGCCCGCCTCCTCGCACCACTCGCCGGCATCGGGTACCACCTGCTCGCAGATCGCCGCTGGCTGGGCAGCCGCACGGCCCAGGTCGACATGGTCGTCGTCGGCCGCGCCGGCGTCTTCATCGTCGACACGAAGGCCTGGCGCGAGGTCGCGGTCCACGGCGACCGGATCGTCCGCGGACAAGAGGACGTCACCGACGACATCGCCCGCCTCGCCGACCTGGCGTACAGCACCGAGGCAGCGCTGGCGGACACGGGGCTGGCGCCCGGTGAGGTCCATGCGGTCGCCGCACTCGCCGGCCAGAAGCGGATGCACGCCCGCGTCGCATCGGTCGACGTGATCGGTGCGAACGACCTCGTTGGGCACATCACGAAGCGTGGAGCCCGATTGTCCGCGTCCCGCGTCGACGAGGTTTTCGCCGCGATTCTGCACCACTTCCCCGTGCTCGGCGACGGCGGAGCAACACCGCCACAGGTCGTCGTCCCGGCACCGGTGCTCCCCCGCGAACCCGACGTACTCCTCCCGACGATCGCCAGCACGGACGACGAGCTGACCGACCAGCTCCTCCACGGCGTGCTCGAAGCGCCGATCGAGGACTGGATGGCGTTCCTCGACCCGGCACAGGCCACGCTCGTCCGCCGCAGCTTCAACGGCCCGGCACGCATACGCGGCGCTGCGGGCACCGGCAAGACCGTCGTCGGCCTGCACCGCGCCGCGTACCTCGCACGCGCAACCGGCGGCCGCGTGCCGTTCACGACGTACATCAGCACCCTGCCGAAGGTCCTCGAGTCACTCCTCGAACGCCTCGCACCCGACATGGTCGGCCTGCACCGCGCCGCGTACCTCGCGCGCGCGACCGGCGGCCGCGTGCTGTTCACGACGTACATCAGCACCCTGCCGAAGGTCCTCGAATCACTCCTCGAACGCCTCGCGCCCGACATGGTAGGTCGCGTCGACTTCATGGGCGTCCACGCGTTCGCCACGCGCCTGCTGAAGGAACGCGGCATCGCGTTCCGCGCTCCTGGACGGGAGGCCCAGCTCGCGTTCGACGACGCGTGGAACGCGATCCGCGCCTCCAGTCCATTGCGGTCGTCGCGATTCTCGCGCTCGTACTGGGAAGACGAAATCAGCCACGTCATCAAGGGCCGCGGCCTGACACGTTTCGACGAGTACGCGGACCTGGCTCGCATCGGGCGCAAGCACGCGCTCCCGCTGGAGACGCGCCAGGCCGTCTGGGACCTGTACGAGGCGTACGCGCGCGGGCTGCGCGAGCGACGTGCGCACGACTGGCAGGACATCGTGTTGCTCGCTCGCGACGCGGTACGCGCGGTGCCGCTCGAGCGGTACGACGCGGTCATCGTGGACGAGGCGCAGGACCTGTCCTGCGCGATGGTCGCGCTGGTGCACCAGCTCGTCGGTGACCGGACCGACGGCCTGACGCTCATCGGCGACGGCCAGCAGACGATCTACCCCGGTGGGTACACGCTCGGCGAGGTCGGCATCAACCTGTCGGGTCGAGGCGTGGTGCTCGACGTCAACCACCGGAACACCGCCGAGATCCTCGAGTTCGCGAAGGAGATGGTGGCGGACGACCAGTTCGTGGACATCGAGGGCGTCGACGGGGTCGGCGACGCGGTGTCCGACGTCTCCCGCTCCGGTGCCGCCCCGACGACGACGCAGTTCGCGAGTCGTGCGGACCACGACCGGGCGATGCTCGACCGGTTGACCGAGGTCCTCCGGCTGGTCGGGACCGGTCACGGTGACGTCGGCATCCTCACGGCGACGAACCGGCAGGCGGACGACGTCATGCAGGCGCTTGCAAGCGCCGACGTCCCGACCGTCTCTCTGCAGCAGTACGCGGGACGGAGCTCGGACGCGGTTCGCGTGGGGACGGTGAAGCGTGCGAAGGGCCTCGAGTTCAAGCAGGTGCTCCTCGCGCACGTCGATCCACGGCTGCTCGATGCTGCACCGGCCGAACCGTCGGAGACTGAACGAGAGCGCCGGGAGCGAGGGCGCCGCGAGCTCTACGTGGGGATGACCCGGGCGAGGGACGGCTTGTGGGTCGGCGCCCGCAGCGGAGCAACGCGCAGCCGCTGAGGCGACACCAGGTGTCGGATCAGTCCGTCAGAGTACGTCCAGCATCTGATATTGTCACGGCGGAGGGGGCAACATTGGGGAATCTCATCGTCGACGGCGCAGCGATGAACGCAGCGAGTAGAACCATCACGAAGATCAGCGCAGCGCTGAACGAGGAAGTTGGCTCCGCCGGCATGTCGGCGGACTTCGGAAGCGACGCGGTCGCAGCGGCTCACAGCGATTCCTCGGCGTCACACGAGCGATCTGTGCGAGCAATCGCCGAGATGACAGACACCATCGGCGGGTGGGTGCGGACTGCAGCTGAAGAGTTCAGCTGGCGCGACGCTGACCTCGCGAGCGCCGTCGAATGACGGCCGATCCGACTCGCGGCGCGCCGGCATCCATCCGGGCTACCTCGCGGCAGCACGAAGCACGTGCCCAGGTGCTCCGGGATGAGCAGACTCGTCTGGAGCGCACAGCGGGAGGTCTGAGCGCCGGCGAGTGGTCCGGCTCGGCCAAACGGCGGTTCACGTCGGCGGCTGAAACCCTCGGACCGTCCTACTCACGGCTGGCTTCCCTCATCGAGCACGTTGCGCAGACGCTGTCGCGGTACGCAGACGAGGTCGAACGCATCCAGGACGAAGCCGCCCGCATCCGGTCCGCACAGGACAGCGCTGCAAGCGATCGCGAGCGGCTGGTAACGAACCGCTCCCGACTCAATGAGTCTGTCGACGCAGGGACGGATGTGGAATCCGACCACGTCATGCTCCGCAGGGTCTCTGACGCGCTGACGCAGCAGGACGACGAGGACGCTCAACTGTCCATGCGATGGGACGAGCTCGTCGCCGAGCGGACACGACTAGACGACACGACCGCTGCGAAGCTCTCCGGAATCGAATCCGTCGGCATCGTGGCCGCGCAAGCACATTCAGTGGGCCGAATGTCGGATCTTCAAGTCCTGAGTTGGCTGAGTTCGTTGAAGCCTGACCAACTTCTCGCCCTACGCGACGATCCCGCGATCGCCGATCGGCTGGCTTCGGTCTCGGACCCCGAGATGATCGCCGACTGGTGGTCGCAGGCGGGCGGGGCACACGAGCGGGGAAGCAGCGACGAGCACTCCCCGGAGCAGGATGCCTTGATCGCAGCGTTCCCCGCCGTGATCGGCAATCTCAACGGCGTTGCCTACTGGGCACGCGACCGGGCGAACCGGTCGAACCTCAAGACTCTGATCAAGTCCGCGTCGGGGGAAGACCTTGCCGCCTACAAGAACATCCGCGCGTCCCTTGGGAAGTACAAGGGTGTCCAGCTGACCTCGCTCGTTCCTCAGCATCCACCACTGGCCGCTGTGTCGATCGGTGACCTCGACACGGCTCATGACGTCACCTACCTCGTCCCCGGGATGGACTCGGACACCAGGAACATGACGGTGGTGGAGCGAGCCGCCTACAACCTCCGGGTCCGCCAACAGGACTACGTAAAAGATGCGGCAGTCGTCGCGTGGATCAACTACGAGACCCCGACGACGAAGACCGTTCTGCACGGCGATCTCGCTCGGGCGGGGAGCGAACGACTCGGCCAGGACCTCGCTGGGTTCAACGCTGCTCGTGGTTCGACCAAGGGGACACTGAACGTGGTCGGGCACTCCTACGGGTCGACGACTTCCTCGCTCACCCTTGCTGACAGGGATTACGGGGTAAACGCCTACGTGACGGCCGGATCGGCCGGGCTGGAACGCGAGATCAAGACCGCTGACGACATCCACTCCGATCAGGTGTTCGCTGCGCAAGCACCGCGCTCGATCCCCGGCCTGCCGGGCGACAACTGGTCGTGGATCGGGCAGGCTTTCAGCATGACTCGCCGAGACCCAGCTAGCCCATCGTTCGGCGCAACGTACCTGCCGACAGCTGGACTCCCACACGACCCGATGATGAACGGTGTGAACCGTCACGACCCGATCTGGAACAACGCGACTGATCACGCCGGCCAGTACGGGTACTTCGACAAGAACACTGAATCACTCGACAACATCGCTCGCGCGACCACCGGGAAGGTCAGCGACCGATGAAGACACGCACCACGAAAGTGACCCTGAGCTTGGTGTGCGCCTCGGTGCTGCTGGCCGGATGTACCCAACAACCGAAAGGCAGTGAGATGGACGCCGAACAGGCACGAGACGGCATGGTGAGCCTGGTTCGGCAGACGATGGACGCTGCCGGCGGTGACTGGAAGTCGCTCTCGGAGGAACCCGCATCCTCGGAATGCTCGTCGGCCGCCGGCAGCCCAGGCGTCACGTTCTCGTGGGACCAGGAGCGCACCGGTGCCGAAGACCCAGAAGCGCTCGTCCGTACGGTCGCGAAGACGTGGAAGCAGCATGACTACGACGTGACCATTCGGCAGGACACGATCGACGACGGTCGGCCGCTCTGGTCCGCGGTCACCACCGGACAAGCGGTGGAATCGATCTCGGTCAACGCCAGTCCTCGACGAGTCTCCATCGAGGTTCAGTCGGCCTGCGGCATAGGCGACATCGCAGAATACGAGTGATGAAGGGCGCGATACGCCTGCGGAAGGACTGAACACGCGGTGAGGGCAGGCGCACGCGCTTCGGTGCTCGATCAGGTGCTGCTTCAGGCTGGGCTGACTCGAGCTTCCGCGCGACCAGGAGCACCGCGGATCGCGGACCTTCCTGTGCCGCTGGCTGGCGAAATACTCGACCTGTACCACCAGCTCGGAGGCAAGCTCGCCGATCCAGCCTTTCGACCGGGCGCTTGGGATTTGCCATACTCGAACGTGATCGTCGAACTTGATGAAGACATGCATTTCAACCGCTATCGGGCGCTGACTCTTGAAGCGCGGTTTGCAGCCGTACTTCCGTGGGCGGCGGCCTACCGTCAGCACGCCGGAGCCCACGAAGGCCGCGCGGGGACCGGCGGCAGACGATGGACGAGTCCCCCGGCCGAGCGCATGTTCGGGCCAGCGGACGAGAAGTGGGTGTTCAATCGCGGCGGAGCTCCACGATGGAAGCAACGGGCGCTGTACGACGCGATCAAAGATGCTGCAGCCGCAGCTGGACTTGTCCAGCTGGCACGCGTCTCCATCTACGACGCTGTGGACGGAATCCGCATCGAGGACGCTCTTCGTGGTCGCGACACCATCGCTCCGGCCTCGCTCCGACGGTTCGTTGAGTCGCGTTCCCTGCATTGACAGTTTCGCGGCAGCACATTCCTCCCGCTGACCGTCCTCAGCCCGCGTCGTTCAGTTACTCAAGGATGAGCGCCGAACGACGGACGCCGCGGCACCGCGCCTCCCGTCCATCACACCAGCGTCAACTCACCACGTCAGCACGAACCGCCCCCGCGTCCCGCCGGCCTCCAACCGCGCGTGCGCCTCCACAGCCCGCACAGCCGGCAGCACCTCCGCCACCCGCGGCGTCAACGTCCCGCTCTCCACCGCGTGCCGCAGCTGCTCGAGCTTGTCGAACGACCGGTACTCCGAGAACACCATCACCTGCACGAACTCGATCCCCCGAGCCCCGTTGCCCTGCCACCCCCGCACGTCGAAGAAGACTCCCCCGTCGCGAACGGCGTCCACGACCTCGTCGCGCTGCACGGCCGCATCGGCGAGCGCATCGACCCCCTCCGGCACGAGTTCACGGACAGCGGAAGCGAAGGAAGCACCACGCGGCACCACGTGGTCCGGCCCGAGCGACCGCACGAGGGCTTCGTCCGCCGGAGCAGCATCCGCGATCACGGTCAGCCCGGCGGCCTTCGCCAACTGCACCACGTAGTTCCCGAGCAGCCCAGCGGCCCCGGTGACGGCGAGCGTCTGCCCCGGCGCGAGCGAAGCGTGCGACAGGATCTGCAACGCCGTCAGCCCGTTCATCGGCACCGTGGAGGCGAGCGGAAGAGACGTCCCGCGAGGGATCCGCGTGAACGACCCCACCGGCGCGACGAGCTCCTGCACGTAGGCGCCACCGTGGGCGCTGAGCGGCAGCGTCACCGCCATGACCTCGTCGCCGACCTGCCAGCCGGTGACGTCGGGCCCGACCTCGTCGATGACGCCGGCGGCGTCCATCCCCGGCACGTACGGCGGTGAGGCCTGCGAGCTGTCCCGCTGCCCGGCACGCACCCCCGTGTCGGTCGGGTTCACGGCGAACGCCTGCACCCGGATCCGCACGGACCCCGCACCGGCGTGCGGCTCCGGCACCTCGTGGACGGCGAGGGCCTCGGGCCCTCCGAACTGTTCGACTCCGACGACCTGCATCCTCCCGGTCTACGCGCACGTTGCTTGACGCAACCTGACGCGACCACCCCGCGGCCTGGAGGCCCGGCACCACCCCGCCCCGCGCCTCCTGCCGTTCAGGGGGTGCGGTCCACGGCACGTGGTGCGCCATGCTGGCACCGTGCGTTTCGACGAACTCCTCACGCGGTCCGACGGTCCCGCGATCGCCGAGGAGTTCGGCGCCCTCCGCCGACCCGCCCGGTACGTCCTCGAGGGCGTCCACCAGGAGTCCCGGCAGAAGTCCTGGCAGTTCCGGGTCGACATCGACGAGGCCGCGCAGACCTGGACGCTCGTCCGCCAGCGGGCCAAGCCGGTCTCCTACCGCGACGGCGTGCTGCACGAGCCCGACGACGGACCGATCGAGGTGTCGTTCGCCCGGAGCATGGTCTCGTCCCCCGTCGTCCGGATGGCCGTGCCCGACCTGATGCTCCGATGGGGTCGCGCCACGGACGACGTCCATCCGATCCTGATCCAGCACATCGGCGAGCACTCGATCCTGCTGACGTTCGAGCACCACGAGGACCCGGCGTTCCGAACGACGCTGGTGATCGACGAGCGCGACGGCATCGCCCGCCGGTCGTACGAGTACGGCCAGACCACGATCATCACGAGCGTGCGGACCGCCGAGCCGGACGAGGTCCTGCCCCGCGCCCGCTTCGTGCAACCGACGGACTGGATCCGCCCGCAGTACTGAAGTCGTGACGGTTCCGGTTCACGATCCCCGACGATCGCGAACCAGAACCGTCACCGGCCGGAAACCGAACCACCTCCCCCGCCGGCACCATCCCCCGATCGGACGATGCCGAGACCACCGCCCCGGCCGATCCCCCACGGCCACCGGACGGCGAAGCTGGACCCATGCCCGAGTCCCCCGCCATCGAGGTCCAGCACCTCGGCAAGCAGTACGCCACCGGCAAACGTGCCGTGGACGACGTCTCCTTCACGATCGAGCGAGGCGACACCTTCGCGCTCCTCGGCCCCAACGGTGCCGGCAAGTCCACGACGGTCGAGATCCTCGAGGGGTACCGCTCCCGCACCGCCGGCGAGGTCCGCGTCCTCGGCCACGACCCCGCACGGACGAGCCGCAGCCACAACGCACGCATCGGCATCGTCCTGCAGACCAGCGCGGAGTCCCCGAACGTCACCGTCGCCGAGCAGCTCAACCACTTCGCGACGCTCTACCCGAAGCACCGCAGTACCGAGGAGCTCCTCACCGCGACGGGGCTCGAGACGCAGCGCAACACCCGCATCAGCCGCCTGTCCGGAGGCCAGCGCCGCCGCGTCGACGTCGCCCTCGGCATCATCGGCCGCCCCGAGGTCCTGTTCCTCGACGAACCGACCACGGGCTTCGACCCCGAGGCCCGACGCCAGTTCTGGGACCTCCTGCGCCAGGTGCAGCACGAGGGCACGACGATCCTGCTCACCACGCACTACCTCGACGAAGCCGCCCAGCTCGCCGACCGTGCCGCGGTCATCGCCGACGGGAAGCTCCTCGACCTCGCACCCATCGACGAGATCGGCGGCGCCGAGGCCCGCACGCCCCGGGTCCGCTGGCGTGACGACGACGGCAGACACCACGACGAGCGCACGACCGACCCGACGGCGCTCATCCGCAGCAGCACCGCACCCATGCACGACCTCGAAGTCATCCGTCCGTCCCTCGAGGACGTCTACCTCGACATGGTGGGACAGAAATGAAGACAGCGACCAGCCGCATCTCGTACGAGATTCGCACCTACTTCCGCGCTCCCGACGCGGTCTTCTTCACGTTCCTGTTCCCGATCATCATGCTGGCGCTGTTCTCGGTGGCGTTCTCCGGCGCCGCCGACATCCACGCCGGCCCCGACGTCAGCGTCGACTACGCCACCTACTACCTGCCCGGCCTCGTCGCGACAGGCATCCTGCTCTCCGGCACGCAGTCCCTCGGCGTCGACATCGCCACCGAGCGCAGCGACGGCACGCTGAAGCGACTCGGCGGCACACCGCTGCCCGTCCTGTCGTACTTCGTCGGCAAGATCGGCATGGTCCTCGTCACCACGCTCGTGCAGACCGCACTGCTGCTGGCGATCGCGAGCCTGGTGTTCGGCGTCGACCTGCCGACCGACGCGAGCAACTGGGGTGTCTTCGCCGGGGTGATGGTCCTCGGCATCGCCACCAGCTGCGTCCTCGGCATCGCGGTCTCGGCGCTCCCCCGCGAGGGCCGGCGCGCCACCGCCACCATCGTCCCGATCGTGCTGGTGCTGCAGTTCATCTCCGGCGTCTACCTGCCCTTCACGCAGCTCCCCACCTGGTTGCAGGACGTCGCTTCCGTCTTCCCCCTGCGCTGGATGGCGTCCGGCATGCGGTCCGTCTTCCTGCCCGGCGCGTTCGAGTCGGGTGAGCCGGGAGGCGCGTGGCACCTCGGCCTCGGAGCCCTCGTGTTGGCAGCGTGGCTGGTCCTGGGCACGGTGGCCTGCCTGCTGACGTTCCGGTGGAACCGCAAGGACGCCTGATGGCGCCCCGCTGGTGGGATGCTGGGCACATGAACGGCGAGACGTGGATGCGCAACCGGTGGTTGCACGTCTTCTTCGCGGGCACGATGCTCCTCACCGCCGTGATCACCGTGTTCGGCTGGTCCCCGTGGTCGACCCGCTGGCCGGCGTTCACCGCGGTCGTGGTGCTCGTCGTCGCCTACGCCGTGTTCGGGCACCGCGGCTACGACAGCCCCCGTGCCGCCGCGGTCTTCCTGCCGCTGGTCCTCGTCGCCGCCCTGGTGTTGCCCGCCGTCGTGCCGAGCACCGCGTTCGTGCAGTGCATCGCGTTCCCCCTCGTGTGGGTGCAGTCCGAGCGCGTCCGCACCGCCGTCCTGCTCTCGGTCGCGGTCGGCATCGCGAGCGGCATCGGCCTGCAGGTCTCGGGTGGCCCGGACGCCCTCGTCAGCACCGTGCTCATCGAGGGCATCAGCGTCATCGGTGCCTGCGCGATGGGCGTGTGGATCTCGAGCGTCGCCGGCCTGTCCGAGGAGCGCCGCCAGCTCCTCGACGAACTCCGCGCCACCCAGCGGTCCCTCGCCGATGCCCACCGCAGCGCGGGCGTCGCGAGCGAACGGGAGCGCCTGGCCCGCGAGATCCACGACACCGTCGCGCAGAACCTCGCCGGCATCGTCATGCTCACCGAACGTGCCCGCAAGGACCTGGCGAACGACCGCGGTGCCGCGCTCGACGAACGGCTGGGGGTCCTGGAGGAGTCAGCACGAGCGGCCCTCGAGGACTCCCGTGCCCTCATCGCCGCCGGGGTCGCCGGTGCCACGAGCGGCAGCCTGGCCGGGGCCCTGCACCGCCTGGCCGAGCGCTACACCCGCGAGACCGGCACGCCCGTCGCCGTGGACGCGACCGACGGCCCGCTCGACCGCGACGCCCAGGTCGTGCTGCTCCGGGTCGTGCAAGTGTCCCTCGCGAACATCCGTGCCCACGCCGATGCCAGCTCCGTCAGCGTCGTCCTGCGGCACGCGCCCGATCACGTCGGCGTCCGTGTGACCGACGACGGCGTCGGCTTCGACACCGGCGTCCCGACAGCCGGGCACGGTCTCCGGGGCCTCCACGAACGGTTGGCGCTCTCCGGCGGTGCCTGCACGATCACGAGCACCCCGGGCCGGGGCACCGTCGTCGACTCGAGCCTGCCCACCGGACCCGAACCGAGCCTCCCGGCCGTCGATCGTCAGCCCGTGGCAGAGGTGACCCGGTGATCCGCGTCGTGGTCGCCGACGACCACCCGATCGTCCGGTCGGGCATCGTGGCCCTGCTGCAGGACGCCGACGACGTCGAGGTCGTCGGCCAGGCCAGTGACGGCCGCGCCGCGGTGACGGTGGCGCTGGCCGAACACCCCGACGTCGTGCTCATGGACCTCCGGATGCCCGTGCTCGACGGCGATGCGGCGACGGCGGAGATCCTCGCCGCCGACCCCGGCGTCCGCGTCCTGATCCTGACCACGTACGAGTCGGACGACCAGATCCTCGCCGCCATCGAGGCCGGCGCCACCGGCTACCTGCTCAAGGCCGCCCCGGAGTCCGAGATCCTCGCCGGCGTCCGGGCGACCGCACGGGGCGAGACGGCGCTGGCCCCCTCGGCTGCCGCAGCACTCGTCCGCCGAGCGACGGGTTCGCTCCCCGCCGCAGCCGGCCCGTCCCTGACCCCGCGCGAGCTCGACGTCCTGCGCCTCGTCGCCCAGGGCAACAGCAACCCGGCGATCGGCCGCGCGCTGTTCCTCAGCGAGGCCACGGTGAAGACGCACCTCGGCCACGTCTTCGAGAAGCTCGGCGTGAACGACCGCACCCGCGCCGTGACCCGCGCGATGGAGCTCCAGCTCCTGCCGTGAGTCCCCGGTCCGCCGGTCACCGGAAGCGGGTGTACCGTCAGGTCGTCAGCATGCTGACCATCTGAGAGGAACCACCGGAATGAGCGCTCCCGCCGCAGCACCAGCCACCACGCCAGATCGTCGTCGTTGGCTCGGCCTGGTCGTGATCAGCCTCGCCGTGGCGCTCATCATCGTCGACTCCACGATCGTCAACGTCGCGATCCCGAGCATCGTCGCCGACCTCGACATCGGCTCGACCCTGGTGCAGTGGGTGCAGGAGAGCTACACGCTCGTGTTCGCCGCCCTGCTGCTCGTCTTCGGGTCAGTGGCCGATCGGTTCGGCCGCCGACGCCTGCTCACCACCGGCGTCATCGTGTTCGCGGTGGCGTCGGTGCTCGCCGCGCTCTCGCCGACCGGTGAGCTCCTCGTCGTGTCCCGCGTGCTGCAGGGCATCGGCGGCGCGATGGTCCTGCCCACCACGCTCTCGATCCTCAACGCGACGTTCACCGGCCGGGAGCGTGGCATCGCGTTCGCAGTGTGGGGCTCGACGATCGGCGGCATGGTCGCGGTCGGCCCGCTGCTCGGCGGCTGGCTGACGACGGACTTCTCGTGGCGGTGGGCCTTCGGCATCAACGTCCCGATCGTCGCGGTCATCCTCGTCGGGCTCGCCGTCGCCGTGCGGGAGTCGCGGGATGCCCGGCACACCGGCCGCATCGACCTCGTCGGAGCGCTGCTGTCCGTGATCGCGAGTGCCGCCCTGGTGTTCGGGCTGATCGAGGGCCGCACCTACGGCTGGTGGACCCCGTCGTCGACGCCGCTCACCATCGGCTCGTGGTCGTGGGACGGCCCGGTCTCCCCGATCCCGGTCGCGTTCGTGATCGCGGTCGCTGCCGGAGCCGCCTTCGTGGTCCGTTCCCTGCGCCGGCAGCGAGCCGGACGCTCGACACTGATCGCACTCGACCTGTTCCGCATCGGCTCGTTCCGGAACGGTTCCGTCGCAGCACTCATCGTGTCGCTCGGCGAGTTCGGCATCATCCTGTCGCTGCCGCTCTGGCTGCAGAACGTGCTCGGGTACTCCGCCCTGCAGACCGGCTTCGTGCTGCTCGCACTGGCGATCGGGTCGTTCGTCGCGAGTGGGTTCGCCGCCACGGTCGGGCAACGCGTCGGAGCACTGCCGATCGTCCGGATGGGCATCGGCGCCGAGATCGTCGGGGTCGCCGCGATCGGGTTCGTCGTGACGTCGTCGACGCCGTGGTGGGCGATCGTGCCGTGCCTGTTCGTCTACGGTTTCGGCGTCGGGCTCGCGACGGCCCAACTCACCGGTGTGGTGCTGCAGGACGTCCCCCTCGAACGCAGCGGTGAGGCGTCCGGCGCCCAGAGCACCGCGCGCCAGATCGGCTCGGCGCTCGGCATCGCCGTCCTCGGCACCGTCCTGTTCACCTCGACCGGCAGCATCCTGGAGCACCGCCTGCAGGACGCGGGCACCCCGGCCGCCACCGCGACGAAGATCGCCGACGCCGTGGTGCAGTCCTCCGGCGGAGCCATCTCCGCCCTCGACGGGGCCACGCGCGCCGACGCCGCCGACGCGTTCTCCGACGGCACCCGCGCCGCCGCCTTCTCCGCCGCCGGCTTCCTGGTCATCGGCCTCGGCGCCACCCTGCGCCTCCGGGCTCCACGACGCCCCGACGACGAGGACCAGGCGTGACCGGGGACCCCGTTCTGCAGCGCTCCTGACGGTTCTGGTTCACGATCCCCGAGGATCCTGAACCAGAACCGTCACCGCGCGGACACGAACCCGCGTCCCCCGCGCTGTGGACGCGACCACCGACGAAACGGGAGGCACGGTGCCTGCCCGCACCGTGCCTCCCGTCCGCTCCAGCGCGCGCCCTGCCATCGCGACGCGCGCCCGCTCAGGCCTCCGCGTCCGCCTCCTGCGACCGGACGCGGAGCACCCGCGCTGTGGGGGTCGACCCGCCGTTCGCGACCTCGAGCGAGCCCGAAGCGGCGTCCCACGCCACGGACCACGACCCGAGTGCCGTCGGGAACAGTGGCTCGACGACCACCGCCTGCCTGGCGAACGCCGGCAGCGGCAACGACACCGACGTCGACGCACCGGGCAGCGACCACACCGACAGGTACAGCTCGCCCGAGGTGGCGTGCAGGCCGAGCGCGATCCACGGGTCCTCCCAAGCGGGCAGCCCGAGGGGCCAGACCGGGACGGACGCCTCGACGACGTCCAGCACCTGCCGGTGCGCGGCGATCGCGTCACCGACCACCGCGCGCTGCGACGACGACATCTCGTTGAGGTACCCGGACAGGTACATCCGGCCGAGCACCCCGTTCACGAGCGACAGCGTGAACAGCTCCGGGTCCATCGTCGGTGCCGGGTACGCCCAGTTCCCCGCCTGCTCGGGCAGCATCGCGGCGGGAGCGGCGGCGGCGATCGTGGCGGACAGCACCGGGTCCTGCTGGTCCGATGTCGACTGCATGTGCAGGCGCGAGAGCATGGCCCAGTCGGCGCGCATCGCTCCCGAGGCGCAGTTCTCGATGAGCAGTGCCGGGTACCGCTCCTGCACCGCGTCGAGCCAGTCGAGCAGGGCCCGCTGGTGGTCGAGCATCCCGGCGAACGGCCCGGTCATCGTGTTGTTGTCCATCTTGAAGAACGTCACGCCGAGTTCCCCGACGAGCCGGTCGACCACCGAGTCGAGGTGTGCGCGGGCCTCCGGCGAGCGCAGGTCGAGCAGGTGCCGCCCGTGCTCCGCGACCCGGACCCCGTGGTGCTCGACGAACGCGGACGGCGGCAGGGTCCCGGCCAGCGGCGAGTGGATGCCGATGACCTCGGGTTCGAGCCAGAGGCCGGCCTGCATACCCCGTGCACGGATGTGGTCGATGACGGCCCCGAGCCCCGTCGGGAACCGCGACGCTGCTTCCTCCCACGCTCCGACGGTGTCCCACCAGTGTCCCTCGGCGTACCAGCCGGCGTCGATGCAGAACAGGTCCGCTCCGGCGTCGGCGGCCGCGTCGATGAGCGGCAGGAGCTTCTCGGTCGTCGGATCGCCCATGAGCGTGTTCATGTAGTCGTTGAACACCAGGGGCAGGGCACGGTCGGACTCCCGCACGTGCCGGAACGCCCGTCGCTGCCGGGTGAGCACCCCGAAGGCGTCGTCGATCGACCCGGCGATGCCGACGGACACCGGCACCGAGGTGAACGGCTGCTCGGGCGTGACGACGGTGGTCCACTGGTGTTCCTGGTCGGTGGGGCCGCTCAGCAGCACGTACGCGTGCCGCCGGGTCTCGCCGAGCTCGTACAGCCACGGCCCGTTGTGCTCGACCTGCCAGACGAGCGCGTACGGAAGCGACACAGCGTCCTCCGCCCGCAGCACCCCGATCGGCAGCGCCTCACCGGTTGACCACGAGCCGCGGTTCTGCACGACGGCGCGGCTGCGGGGCGGGTGGTGCTGGGCCTCCCGGTCGATCGCCGCGAGCCCGATCGACCGCAGCGGATCGGTCCGCCACCGGCTCTCCGCTGCCCAGTCGTTGTCGGCGTGCACGAGGGCGAGGTCGTCGACGGAGGCGCCCGAGTCGGTCAGGAACGCCCCGGTCGCGAACGACGACACGGAGTCCACGACGTGCTCACCGCGCTCGGCCGACACCTCGGTCCACGTCTGGAACGCGGGCACGCCAGCGCGCGCCCGGAACACCGACTCGGTCTGGAGGCCCGTGGCCGCGTCCGCCTGCACGATCCGGAACCACAGGTCGGTCCCGTCGTCGTGCACGTGGTGCGACACGGGCCGCAGTCGCGCCCCGATCGTGGAGTCCACGTGCCGGAACCCGCCCGGGAACCGCCCGTGCCCGATCGTCGTCAGCTCGACGAGCGGCTGCGGGTCGTCCGGCCCGTCGGCGAGCGCTCTGCCCCCGGTCACGAACGACACCAGGGCGACAGGCTGATCGGGATGGATCCGGAACCGTGCCGCGAACCCGTCGGTGACCCAGTCGACAAACGTCGGCCCGTTGCTCATCGCGCCCCGACCGGTGCGGGCTCGCTCGACACCCAGTCCCCGACCGTGTGGTCGTAGCAGGTGGTGTTGTCGATCTTCGTCCGGTCGAGCGGCGGCCCCGCGGTGATCCGGCGCTCGGTGCGCTCCGGGTCGGGGGCGGCCTCGGCCAGCAGCCGGGTGTAGTCGTGGTGCGGGTCGAGGATGACCGCGTCCGACGGACCCCGCTCGACGACCCGGCCACGGTAGAGCACGAGGATCTCGTCGGAGAAGTGCCGCGCGGTCGCCAGGTCGTGCGTGATGTAGAGCACGGCGAGCTCGTCCTCGCGCTGCAGCCGACCGAGCAGGTTGAGCACGCTCAGGCGGATCGAGACGTCGAGCATCGACACGGGTTCGTCGGCGATGAGCACCTGGGCGCCCGGGGCGAGTGCGCGGGCGATGGCGACGCGCTGCCGCTGCCCGCCGGAGAGCTCGTGCGGCCGCCGCGACGCGAAGTCCTCGTCGAGGTTCACCCGACCGAGCAGTTCCCGCACCTTGTCGGCGGTCTCGTCAGCGCCGCGGGCTCGGTGGTGCAGCTGCAGCGGCCGGGCGATGTGGTGCTCGATCGAGTGGAACGGGTTGAGCGAGGCGAACGGATCCTGGAACACCATCTGCACGTGCCGCCGGTACATGCTGCCCTCGACGGGGGTGCCGTCCTCGAGCCGCACGTCGATCGAGCCGCGGGTCCGGGTCTCGAGCTTGGCGAGCATCCGCGCGATGGTGGACTTGCCCGAGCCGGACTCCCCCACCAGCGCGACGGTCCGGCCGGGCAGCAGGTCGAACGACACGTCGTCGACGGCCCGCAGGGTGGTGCGCTTCAGGCCCTTGCGGGTGTGGAAGTCCTTGCCGAGGTGGCTGACGGTCACACTGGTCATCGGTCCGTCTCCTGTGCTGCCTGGACCACGACGGCCCGGGTGTCGGTCTCGGGTTCGGCGCCGTCCTCGACCCCGGTGCGGATGAACGCGCCGCGGGCTCCGGACAGGCTCGGGAACGACTGCAGCAGCTTCCGCGTGTACGGGTGCTGCGGGTCGTGCTGGATCACGCTGGCGCGGTCGCACTCGACGACCTCGCCGCGGAGCATGATCGCGATCCGGTCGCTGATCTCGAGCAGCAGCGGCAGGTCGTGCGTGATGAACACGACGGCGAACCCGAGCTCGTCGCGCAGTCGGACGATCTCGCGCAGGATCTCCCGCTGCACCACGACGTCGAGCGCGGTGGTCGGCTCGTCCATGATCATGATCTGCGGTTCGAGCAGCATGGCCATCGCGATCATCACGCGCTGCCGCATGCCGCCCGACAGTTCGTGCGGGTACGCGGTGATGCGGGACGGGTCGACGCCGACGCGGCGCAGGGCGTCCTCAGCGATGGCCCGTCGTTCCTTGCGGGGCAGGCCCTTGCGGTGTTCGACCAGGGCGTCGTCGAGCTGGGCGCGGATCGTGGTGACCGGGTTGAGCGCGTTCATGGCCCCCTGGAACACCATCGACAGCTTCGACCACCGCACGGCCCGGAGCTGCTCGTGTGGCAGGCCGAGCAGGTCGACGTCGGTGCCGTCGCGGTCGTGGAACGTGATGCTGCCCGACGTGACCTTCGCCGGCGGCCGGTGCAGCCGGGTGATGGCGTACGCCAGGGTCGTCTTGCCGCAGCCCGACTCCCCCGCGAGCCCGAGGATCTCGCCGGGCGCCAGGGTGAGCGAGACGTCCTTGACGGCGTGCACGGGGTGCTCGGTCTCGTAGACCACGTCGAGGTGGTCGATGGTCAGCACGGCCGGGCGGCGGCCGTCGCCCGTGGCGCCGGAGGTGACCGGTCGTGCGGTGTCGGTGGCGCTCATCGGGCGACCCCCTTCGTGTCGTGACCGGCGGTGGCGACGCGGGCCGGGCCTCCCGAGCGGGCCGCACGCTTCGCACGACGGTCGCGCCGTCGCTGCGCACGCACATTCGCGAGTCGCGGGTTGATGACCTCGTCGATCGAGAAGTTCACCAGGGACAGGCCCATGCCGAGCAGGGCGATGAGCAGGCCCGGTGGCACGAACCACCACCAGGCGCCGTTCGCCAGCGCGAAGCCGTTCTGGGCGTAGAAGAGCATCGTGCCGAGCGTCGACGAGTTCGACGCCCCGAGCCCGAGGAACGACAGCCCCGCCTCCCCGAGGATCGCGGCGATCACCGCGAACACGAACTGCGACGCGAGCACCGGCAGCAGGTTCGGCAGGATCTCGACGGCGATGACCCGCCAGGGCCGTTCGCCGGCGACCCGGGCAGCGGACACGTAGTCGCGGTTGCGGATCGACATCGTCTGCGCCCGCAGCACCCGGGCGGACCCGGCCCACGACGTGATCGCCAGGACGACGGCGATGGTCCAGAGCCCGCGGGCCTCACGCGGCACCAGGCCGGAGATGACGATGACGAGCGGCAGGCCGGGGATGACGAGGAACACGTTCGAGAACAGCGAGAACGCCTCGTCCATGATCCCGCCCAGGTACGCGCCGAGGATGCCGAAGAACGCGGACAGCACCGTGGCGAGGACACCGACGATGAGCCCGATCTGCAGGCTGCCCCGGGTGGCGAAGGCGAGCTGCGCCAGGACGTCCTGACCGGTCTGGGTGGTGCCGAGGACGTTCGAGCCGCTCGGTCCCTGCAGCCCGGTGTCGCGGATGGTGGTCGGGTCGCCGACGAGCAGCGGTCCGATCACCCCGAACAGCGTGACGCCGGCGACGAGCGCGATGCCCGTGACGAGCCACGGGGTGAGGGTCGGGAGGAACCTGCGGATGCCGCCCTTCGACGCGCGCCGGGTGGCGATCGACGTGGTGCTGTCGGCCTCCTCGGTCAGTGCGCCGATGGTGGGCTCGGTCTCCTGCTGGATGTTGGTCATGGTCGTCTCCTCCCCTAGCTCCGGGCCCGCGTGCGCGGGTCGATCAGTCCGTACAGCAGGTCGACGACGAGGTTCGCGCCGAGGACCGCCAGGGTGATGAACAGGAAGATGCCCTGCATGAGCGCGTAGTCGTTGTTCGTCACCGCGGACAGCAGCTTCGACCCGATGCCCGGGTACGAGAACACCTGCTCGGTGACGACGGAACCGGACACGATGAACCCGAGGGAGATCGCGAACCCGGCGACGGACGGCAGCACGGCGTTCCGGGCGGCGTAGTTCCGCAGGATCTTGCCGTCCGACAGGCCCTTCGCCTGCGCGGTGGTGATGTAGTCCTCGGACAGCGTCGACACCATCATGTTGCGCATGCCGAGCAGCCAGCCGCCGAGCGACGCGAGCACGATCGTCACCGCCGGCAGCACCCCGTACTGCACCGCCGAGACGATGAAGTCCCAGTTGAACCCGGGCGTCAGGATGACGTCGTAGCCGCCCTGCGCCGGGAACAGGTGGAGCCCGGTGGCGAAGAAGTACACCAGGATCAGCGCGAGCCAGAAGTACGGCACCGCGGCGAGCAGGGTGGTGGCCGGCACGAACGAGTCGAGCCAGGTGCCGGGCCGCCACCCGACGAAGGCCCCGAGGCCGACGCCGATGATGGCGGCCACGATCGTGGCGATGCCGACCAGGGCGATCGTCCACGGCAGCGAACTGCCGATCACCTCGGTGACGGGTGCCGGGAAGTAGCTGACGGACACGCCGAGGTCACCGCGGAACACGTTGACCAGGTAGTGGCCGTACTGGGAGATGAGCGGCTCCGAGGAATCGCCACCGAGGAGCAGCTCGTACGCCTCCCGGGTCGCCGGGGTCACCTGCCCGCCGCGCTGCTGGAGCTTGGCGAGCAGGATGTCCACCGGGTTGCCGGGCAGGAGCCTGGGGATGATGAAGTTCAGCGTCAGGGCCGCCCACAGTGCGACGACGTAGAAGCCGATCTTGCGCAGGAAGTAGGTCATCGTCGAGTGCCCCTCGGTCGCGATCCCATCGGTGTCAGCCCTTCGCCGGCTTGAGCGCCTTGAAGATCTCGGCGTTGTCCGGGCTCGCCCAGACCGCCGGGAACGCGTACAGGTCGTCCTCCGTCGGCCAGCCGGTGAACTTCGCCGCGTGGAACTCGCTCGTCGTGCCGCCGGTCATCACGGGGATGTAGGGCAGGTCCTCGACGATGTGCTCCTGGATCGTGTCGAGCTCGGGCTGGGTCGCCGCGGTGTCCTCGGGGTTGATCGTGGCGAGCTTCGCGATGGCCTTGTCGACGTCGGGGTTGCTGTACCGCGAGATGTTCATCGGGGCCGCTTCACCGACCTTCGCGGTGTTGGCCGTCGTGAAGTAGTTGTTGTACAGGTAGTACGGGTTCGCCGTGGGGCCCTGACCGAGCGAGTCGATCGCGAGCTCGAAGTTGCCCTTGGTCTTCTTGTCGGTCCACTCGTTCCACGACGACTGCTGTGCCTTGAGCTCGATGCCCGCGGCCTTGAGCTGTTGCGTCATCGTGTCGATCGCGGTGATGTAGTCGGTCCACCCGGTGACGACCTCGACCGTCAGGGACAGCTTCTTGCCGTCCTTGGCGTAGATGCCGTCGGAGCCCTTCTCCCACCCGGCGTCCTCGAGGGTCGAGGCGGCCGCGTCGGTGTCGGCGGTCTCCGGCATCACGGCCGGCTCGATGTCCTTCGAGATGGTGTCCTTCTGCGTCGTGGTGAGCGCGAACGTCGGCGAGATCTCGCTCGCGGTGTTCTCGAACGCCAGCGAGTTGAGCTGCTTCCGGTTGATGGCGTCGGCGATCGCGTGGCGGACGGCCGGGTCGGTCTGCGGGCCGGCGCAGCCCAGGTCGGTGTTCGCGCAGGTCAGCAGGGCCATCTGGTTCTGACCGACGGTGATGCCGTCGTAGCCGTTGTAGTTGGCGGGGATGTCGTCCATGTTCGGCACCGGGCCGGTCTGCCAGTCGATCGACCCCTGCTTCAGCGCGTCGGCACCGGCGGTGTTGCCGGAGAGCGACAGGTAGCGGATGGTCTTCACGGCCGGGGCGCCGTCCCAGTACTTCTTGTTCGCCTCGAGGGTGAACGCCTGCGCCTTGAAGGTGCCGAGCGTGTACGGGCCGGTGCCGACGGGCTCGCGCACGACGTCGGTGGTCGGGTCGATGTCCTTCCACAGGTGCTCGGGCACGATCCAGGTCTTGCCGAGCAGGTTCGGGCCGAGCACGAACGACGGCTTGTCGAACGAGACGACGACCTTGTCGTCGCCGTCGGCCTTCGCGGTGCCGTCGTAGCCGATCGAGTTCAGGGCCTTCTGCTTCTTGAGCATGTCGAGCGTGAACACGACGTCCTTCGAGGTGAAGGGCTCGCCGTCGCTCCAGGTGGCTCCGTCGCGCAGCGTGATGGTGAGCTGCGTGCCGTCGTCGTTCCACTCGGAGGACTTGCCGAGCAGCGGCTTCGGGTCCTTCGTGTTGACGTTGGTGATGAAGAAGAGCGACTCGTAGATCGTGCCGACGCCGCCGATGTTGGACGGCGACCACGGGTTGAAGTTGATCTGGTAGTCGCCGGACTGGCCGGTGTACGCCACCAGGGTCGAGGCAGCGGCGTCGTTCGTGCTGGCGGTGCCGCTGGAGCTGCAGCCGCTGAGCGCGAGGCCGGCTGCGAGGAGAACGGCGCCGCCGATGGCGAGCCGTGAACGGGTTGGGTTGAACATCGTTGTCCTCTCGGTCTGCGTCGTCGCAGGGTCCACGTTGTGAGCGTGATTGTTACACGCGTAAACTAAGGCGGTCAAGGGGTCGGGTCACGGCCCCGTAACGATGAGGAGACGCAATGGAGCGGACCACCCTGGACGGCACGTGGACCCTCGAGGCGGTGACCGGGCCCGAGCAGTCGGCGGAGCACCGCGAACCGGTCGAGGCGCAGGTCCCCGGCTGCGTGCACACCGACCTGCTGCGGGCCGGCCGGATCCCCGACCCGTTCGACGGCGACGGCGAGGCCGCCACCCAGTGGATCGGTGACACCGTCTGGCGCTACCGCCGCACGTTCGAGTGGACTGCGCCGGACGAGACCCGCCACGACCTCGTCGCCGAGGGCCTCGACACCCTCGCCACGATCGAGCTCAACGGCATCGTCGTCGCGACCACCGCCAACCAGCACCGCTCGTACCGGTTCCCCGTCGGGCACCTGCTCCGACCGGGCACGAACGAGCTCGTCGTCACGTTCGACGCCCCAGTCCCCGCAGCCGAGCGCCTGTCCGCCCTGCACGGCGGCGAGCTGCCGCACGTCAACCACCACCCCTACAACGCGCTCCGCAAGAACGCGTCGAACTTCGGGTGGGACTGGGGCGTCGACGTCGCCACGAGCGGCATCTGGAAGTCGATCGGCATCGAGTCCTGGAGCGGCGTCCGCATCGCGGCCGTCCGCCCGCTCGTCGACCTCGACGGCACCACCGGGGTGCTGACGGCCCACGTCGACGTCGAGCACGCCGGCTCCACCGGCTCCTTCTCGCAGGCGATCGGCAGCGCGCCCGTCGCGTCCGCGGACGGTTCCGCGGGCACCGGCCTGGAGGCCCGGATCACCCTGGCCCCGCACCCCGCGTCCGCAGGACACGCCGGTTCCGACACCGCCGGCCGGGTGGCCGACGCGCGCCCCGTCGTCGACGGTGCCGCGACCGTCCGCCTCGAGGTCCCCGACGTCGCCGTCTGGTGGCCCCGCGGCGAGGGGGACCAGCCGCTGTACGACGTGCGGGTCGAGGTCGGCGACGACGTGTGGACCGGCCGCGTCGGATTCCGCACCGTCACGCTCGACACCGCCGCCGACGCCGGCGGCGCGCCGTTCCTGCTCCGCGTCAACGGCCGTCCGGTCATGGTGCGCGGGGCGAACTGGATCCCCGACCACGCCTACCTGACCGAGATGACGCCCGAGCGGTACGCGGACCGGATCCAGGACGCGATCGACGCGAACATGAACCTGCTGCGCATCTGGGGCGGCGGCATCTACGAGTCCGACGACCTGTACGACCGGTGCGACGAGCTCGGCGTCCTGGTGTGGCAGGACTTCCTGTTCGCCTGTGCCGCCTACGCCGAGGAGCCCTGGCTCGCCGACGAGGTCGAGCCCGAGGTCCGCGAGGCCGTCACCCGCCTCAGCCCGCACCCGTCACTCGTGGTGTGGAACGGCAACAACGAGAACCTCGTCGCCTACGCCGAGTGGGGCTGGCGGCCGTCGCTCGTCGGCCGGACCTGGGGCAACGGCTACTACCGTTCCCTGCTGCCGTCGGTCGTCGCCGAGCTGGACCCGACCCGGCCGTACACGCCGGGCAGCCCGTTCTCGTTCGACGAGTACCTGACGCCGAACGACCAGCGGAACGGCAGCGTGCACATCTGGGACGTGTGGAACCGGCTCGACTACCGCGCCTACGCCGACTGGGAGCCGCGGTTCGTCGCCGAGTTCGGGTTCCAGGGCCCGCCGGCGTGGTCGACCCTGACCGCGGTGGTGCACGACGAGCCCCTCGACCCGGACGGCCACGAGATGCTCGTGCACCAGAAGGCCCACCAGGGCAACGGGAAGCTCGCCGACGGCATGCGCGGGCACCTGCCCGAGCCGACCTCCATCGAGGACTGGCACTTCGCCGCGCAGCTCAACCAGGCGCACGCGATCCGCTTCGGCATGGAGTGGTTCCGCTCCCGCACGCCCGACAACACCGGCATGGTCGTCTGGCAGCTCAACGACGACTGGCCCGTGGTGTCCTGGGCCCTGGTCGACCACGCCGGCATCCGGAAGCCCGTCTGGTACGCCGTCCGGCAGGCCTACCAGCCCGTGCTGCTCACCGTCCAGCCGTCGTCCGGTGCCCAGGGCGGTGACGGCGACGGCGACGGAGGTCTCGACGTCGTCCTCGTCAACGCGTCCGGGGCGTCGGTCGCCGACGAGGTCACCGTCTCCCGTGTGGCCTTCGACGGCACCGTGCTCGAGTCGTCGTCGTTCATGCTCGCGGCCGCCCCCGCCGATGCCGACCGGGTGCAGCTGCCGTCGTCGCTCGCGGCACCGGGCGACCCCGGTTCCGAGGTCCTCGTCGTCACGGGAGCCGGCACCCGCACCGTGCACGACTTCGCCGAGGTCGTCGACCAGGCACTCGACCACTCGCCCCTGTCCACGGTGGTGTCGGCGACGGAGGACGGCGCAACGGTCACCGTGACGGCGACGGCGTACGCGCGCGACGTCTCGCTGTTCCCCGACCGCGTGGATGCGGCCGCCCGCGTCGACGACGGGTTGGTGTCCTTGCTCCCCGGCGAGTCGGTGACCTTCACGGTGACGGGTGCGCCGGGCATCGCTGCACAGGAGCTCGTCCACCCGCTCGTCCTCCGACACGCAGGTTCGCTCCTGCCCTGACCCGGGTGCCCTAGGGGGGACGGCGACGTTCCCTCGCGCCGCTGACGGTTCCGGTTCACGATCCCCCGGGTTCGCGAACCGGAACCGTCACCCGAGCACCCCCACCCACCTCCGCTGCACCCGCAACCCGGCGGCCCGCAACACCACAGCCCGCGGACGGAGGGACCGTCCCGCGCGGCACCCCACCGATCGCCCGGGACGGACACTTCCTCTCGACGCGTGACGGTTCTGGTTCACGATCCCCGAGGATCGCGAACCAGAACCGTCACGTCGCCGATCAGGAAACGCTTCCCCCGCCGAAACAGCGCGGCTGACGGCGCTCAGTCGATCGTGCGGAGCTCCAGCACGATCGCGGTCGCGGGTGCGAGCAGCGGGAGCCGCGCGCCGACGTCCTCGAGCACGGCGCCGGTCAGTTCCAGGTGTCCGCGCACGAGCCACTCCGGCGGCACCATGTCGAGCCCGCGCGGGACAGCGAGCCCGGACACCGGGGCGAGCCGGTAGCGCCGCGACCGGTCGAGTCCGCGCATCCGGAGCGGCACCGGCAACGACCTCGGCCCCGTCTCCGTCCGCGCCACCCGCACCAGCGCACGCGAACGGTCGGTGGCCACGACCGACGTCGCCACCGTCCCCGGATCCCCGAGGTCCAGGTGCCGCAGCCGCCCGGAGTGCAGCAGCCCGCGCTCCCGTCGGTACAGCGCCGTCCAGGCCCGGAGCCGGTCGAGCTCCTCGGGCGACAGCTTCGTGATGTCGGTCTCGATGCCGGCCGAGCCGAACAACGACACCGCCATCCGGAAGTCCAGGTCGAGGTGCCGGCCCGTGGTGTGCGAGACCTCCGGCCCGACGTGCGAGCCGATCAGCTCGAGCGGGAGCAGTGCCTCGGTCCACCGCTGGATCGGCAGTCGCTCGAAGGCGTCGTTCGAGTCCGACGGCCACACCCGGTCGGTGCGCTCGAGCACGCCGAGGTCGATCCGGGCACCGCCGCTCGCGCACGCCTCGATCTCGAGCCACGGGTGCCGCGCACGCAGCTCGTCCATCAACGCGTACACGCCGCGGGTGTGCGCGTCGATGCCGGCGCGTCCCGCGTGCACCGCGTGCACGATGTCCCGGTTCTGGTCCCACTTCACGAAGTCGACGTGGTGCTCGCCGATCACCCGGGACATGCTCTCGAGCACGTGGTGCCGGGCCAGCGGGTTCGCCATGTCGAGCACGTACTGGTTCCGCCACGTGCGGACGTCGTCCTCGGGGCGCTGCAGCAACCACTCGGGGTGGGCCTCCGCCAGCTCGGACACCGGGCTGACCATCTCGGGCTCGAACCACAGCCCGAACTCCATGCCGAGCGCACGTACGCGGTCGACGAGCGGTGCCAGCCCGTCCGGCCACACCGTCGGGTCGACGCGCCAGTCCCCGAGCGAGGTCGAGTCCGACCGCCGGCCGAGGAACCACCCGTCGTCGAGCACGAACCGCTCGACGCCGATGTCCGCCGCCGTCTCCGCCAGTGCCACCAGGGGTTCGAGCTCCTGCCGGTAGTAGACGGCCTCCCACGTGTTGAGCACCACGGGCCGGGGTCGTCGCGGGGGCCCCGGGCGGCTGCGCAACGAGTCGTGCAGGCGGTCGGACAGCCCGTCGATCCCGGTGTCGCTCCACACGAACACCGCATCAGGGGAAGCGAACGAGTCCCCTTCGCCGAGCACGACCTCGCCGGCACGCAGCAGTTCTCCGGCACCGAGCAATGGTCGCGCCTCGGCGAGCTGGTCGTACCGGTACACCGAGTCCGCGCTCCAGGCCAGGTGCACCGCCCACAGCTCGCCCTCGGCGTCCGAGAACCCGGGCGTCCCGAGCACGAGCAACGTCGGCGAGTCGTGGCCCGTCCGCCCGCGACGGCTCTCCCGCGCGTGGCTCCCGGCCGTCGCCGACCGGCGCTGCGGTGTGCGCTCACGCGTCCACCGTCCGCCCAGGTCGAGCACCTCGGCGATCCGCTCCCCCACGGGCAGCGTCGCCTCGAGCGCCTGCACGTGCACGGGCTCGGCGTGGGTGTTCGTCACCGTGTGCCGCACCCGCAGCACCCCCGCGGAGTCGAGCGCGAACTCGCTCCGGAGCGCCAACGAGTCCGACTCGGCGGTCACGACGATCCGCTCGTCGTCACCGATCACCACAACGTCGAGCCACCGCGGCACGAGCGGCATCCCGTCCACGTGCCCCGCGATCCCCGGTCGCCCCTCCCACCCGTCGCGCTCGGTCGGCAGCACCGTGAGTGGCCACCGCGCGTCCAGCGCACTCGGTCCGAGCGGCCGGCCGAGTGCGAGCAGCAGGTCGGCCGCATCGTCCGGCGCGACGGGCCCGACGTCCCGACCCCAGTGCAGCACCTCGGGCAGCCGGTCCGCTGCGGACGCCAGCACCAGCGACACCCCGGCCGATCGCAGCACGTGCACGCGTCGATCGCCTGCACCGACGGCTGTCGACTCGCGCTCCACGACGGTCACGAGGCCCGCTCCTCGCGCAGCACGCGGACGCGTCCGGCCGGCACGACGGTGTCCGGCCCGTGGCCGGACCCGTCGAGCAGGTCCGTGCCGGACGCGACGACCGTGATGTCGTCAGCGCGGTGGTTGACGAGGAACAGGAAAGCGGAACCGTCGTCACCGACGCGACGCACCGCCTCCAGGCCGGGAGGCCCGGTGACCGTCCGCAGGATCCCCCGCTCCGCGATCACCCCGTCCACGAGCCGTTGGATGCTGTCGTCCGCGAGCATCGCGGACACGTACCAGGCGCCGCCGCCGACGGCGCGGCGCGTGACGGCGGGCCGGCCCGCGAGCGGGCCGTCGGTGTAGCGGAGCACGGACTCGGCGTCCTCGAGGACGACCGCCTCGGCCCAGTCGGTGACGACCTCGCCGTCGTCGAGGGTCCAGCGTTCATCGCGCTGGAGCGGGGTGAACTCCTCGCTCCAGGCGCCGAGCACCTCGCGGAACGCGCCCGGGTAGCCGCCGGTGCGGATGCGTGCTGTCTCGTCGGCGACGCCGGACAGGTACGTGACGATCAGGGTGGCGCCGCGGTCCACCACGGCGGACAGCCGCGCGGCGGTCGCGTCGTCGACGATGAGCATCGTCGGCACGACGACCACGTCGTAGCCGTCCAGGTCGGCGTCGGCGGGGACCACGTCCGTGAGCACCTGCCGGTCGTGGAACGCGCGGTGCCAGGCGCGGAGCTCCCGGCCGTAGCGCAGGCCCCGGTGCGGCTTGAGCCCCGACTGCACAGCCCACCCGGAGGCCTCGTCCACGACGATCGCGACCCGGGCCGGCTCGACGCGGGTGCCCTGCACGGGTGCGAGGGCCTGCAGTGCCCGGCCGAGGGCGAGCACCTCGCGCCAGATGCGAGTGCGGGTGCCGGCGTGCGGGAGCATCGCCGAGTGGAACTGCTCCGCACCCGCGGTGGAGGCCCGCCACTGGAAGAACAGCGCCCCGTCGGACCCGTGCGCGACGTGCGCCAGGGCGTTCCGGACGAGCTCCGCGGGTTCCTTGGCGCGGTTGCGCTGCTGCCAGCTCGGGCCACCCGTCGAGTGCTCCATGAGCAGCCACGGACGGCGGTCCGCCGACATCCCGCGCATCCGGTCACCGGCCAGCGCGAGGTCCTGCTCGCGGCGGGTGTCGTCGACCAGGGTGTAGTGGTCATTCGCGACGATCGCCACGTGCTTCGCCCACCCGGCGTAGTCGACGACCTGCGACCCGGCGCCCACCATGAAGTTCGTCGTCACCGGCACGTCCGAGTGCTGCTCGATGACGGCCTTCTCGGCGTCGTACTGGCGGAGCAGCGCGTCGGAGGAGTACCGCTCGAAGTCCAGCGCGAGCCCGGGGTTCGGCGCCCCGCCCACACCGCGCGGTGGCGAGACCTCGTCGAACGAGGTGTACGTGTGCCCCCAGAAGGCCGTGCCCCACGCGTCGTTCGCGGCCTCGACGTCGCCGTACTTCGCGACGAGCCAGTGCCGGAAGTCCGCTGCCGACTCCTCGCAGTAGCACCGGCCGTTGCCGCCGCCGAGCTCGTTGCTCACGTGCCAGAGCCGCACCGCGGGATGCCGGCCGTACCGCTCCGCCAGCGCGTCGACCATGCGGAGCGCGTACTCCCGGAACAGCTCGGAGGCCGGGCACCACCCGAGTCGTCCACCCGGTCGCTCTCGCCGCTCCGTGGCGTCCACGGGCAGGATCTCCGGGTGTGCGGTCAGCAGCCAGTTCGGTGGTGCAGCGGTCGGCGTCGCGAGGTCCACCGCGATGCCGTTCTCGTGGAGCAGCGCGAGGACGTCGTCGAGCCACTCCCACGTGAAGTCCCCCGGCGACCGCTCGAGCAGTGCCCACGAGAACACCCCGACGGTGACCAGGTTCACCCCGGCCTCGCGCATGAGTCGGACGTCCTCGAGCCAGGTCTCCCGGGGCCACTGCTCGGGGCTGTAGTCGCCGCCGAACGACAGGCCGTCGGTCGGCCACGGAACGGTGGGGGCAGCGGTCACGGCATCTCCTTCGATGGTGTGGACCGCTCAAGCCTCCCGTCTGCGTCCGCGTTTGTCAACGTGTGTAACTAACGCGCCGACACCTATGCCTGATCCCTCGACCGCTCACTCCCCCAGCAGCCGGCGGATGGCGAGGACCGCCCCGGCGCGTGCCCACTCCGAGAACTCGAACGGCTGCACCTCCACCGTGACCGGCTCGGTGTACGGCGCCAGTGCGGCCCGCATCGACTCGTCGACGGTCGCCCGCGCCAGGTCGTACACGGGCAGCCCGTCGCCCGTCAGGACGATCGCCGAGGGGTCTGCGATGTGCACCGCGGTGGCGAGCAGGACCCCGAGGGCGCGGCCGGCATCCTCGAACGCAGCGAGGGCTGCCTCGTCACCGTCCCGGGCGAGCTCGACCACCTGGTCGTAGGTCTTCCCCTCGTGGCCGGCGTTCCGCACGATGACCGGGCTGGGAAGGTAGCTCGAGGCGCACCCGGCGTGACCGAGGCCACAGTCCGGACCTCCCCCGAGGACTGGAAGGTGCCCGATGCGCCCCAGTCGCCCGTGCTCCCCGGTGGAGACCTGCCCGTTCGCGATGAGCCCGAGGCCCAGGCCCTCACCGACCGTCACGAGCACCATCGACCCGCGACCGGCACCCGCACCGAACCAGTGCTCCTTCGCCGTGAGCGCATGGACGTCGTTCGCGGTGAACGTGGCGATGCCCGTCCGCTCCTCGAGCATCCGGGCGAAGGGCACCTCGTGCCACCCGAGGAACACCGACGCCGCGACGACGGACTCCCCCGCGCGGACCATGACGTCGCCGGGCAGCGAGACCCCGATCGCACAGATGGCCGGGTGCGCATCCCGGAGCCGGGCGAGCACCGCCGCGATCTGCTCCGCGAGCGGCTCGGCGGCGGTGTCGTCGATCGCCTCTTCGTGCAGGGCGAGGACCCGTCCGCCCAGGTCCGTGACCGCGGCGTACAGGCGGTCCTTCGTGAGCTTGATGCCGAGGAACTCCCACTGCCCGCTGCTCACCTGCAGGAGCTCCGACGGGCGGCCGGTGGCGCCGCGAACATCAGTGCCGACCTCGACCACGAGCCGCTGTGACACGAGGATGCGCATCGCCCGCGTGAGGCTCGCCCGTGAGAGCCCGAGTGACCGGGCGATCTCGGCACGGGAGAGCACCCCGTGGATGAGGATCTCCCGCAGCGCCAGTCGGGAGCCGTCGGGCAGGGCCGGCCAGGCTTCGGTCATCGTTCCTCCGTCGTCGGCTGATCCTACGGCCTGACCGGTCCCCGTCGACAAGGACCCAGAACGGGCCGGGAACGCAGAAAACCCCTGACCACGAATGGTCAGGGGTTCCCTGGTGTTTCTACGTTAAGTCCGGCGGCGTCCTACTCTCCCACAAGGTCCCCCTTGCAGTACCATCGGCGCTGAGAGGCTTAGCTTCCGGGTTCGGAATGTGACCGGGCGTTTCCCTCTCG
>NZ_QKTA01000013.1:0-108703 GCF_003234395.1 Curtobacterium sp. MCLR17_051 | reverse complement strand
GGTGCGGTTGTTCGGGGGGGGGTGGGGCGGGGTGGGGAGGGGATCAGGCGGGTTCGGGGGCCGGGTGCGTGTCGAGCACCCGGACGGAGACCGCCGTCGGGTCGGTGTGGTCGAGTGCCGGCACGTCGCTGCCGGGCAGTGCCGCAGCGGCGGCACCGGTGGCGACGGCCTGTGCGAGACGCTGCTCGGGTGCGGCTCCGGCGACCTCGGCGAGCAGGTAGCCGGCGAGGGAGGAGTCCCCCGCGCCGACGGTCGACCGGGCGACGATCTTCGGTGCAGCTGCGGCGAACGCGCCCTCGTCGGAGACCAGCACGGCGCCGGCGCTGCCCAGGGTGAGCAGGACCGTGCCGACGTTCTTCCGCCGCAGCCGCTGGGCTCCGGCCACCGCGGCGTCGAGGTCGCGCTCGTACTCCTCGGGGTCGCCGCCGACGACCTCGGCGAGTTCCTCGGCGTTCGGCTTCACCAGGTCGATCCGTTCACCCGACTGCAGCAGCGCGGTGAACGGCACCCCGGACGAGTCGACGGCGATCCGGACGTCCGCACCGTGGCGGGCACGGACGGCACGGACGAGCACGGCGAGTGCGTCGTCGGGCAGACCGGGCGGCAGCGACCCGGCGACCACGACCCAGCGTGCGGCGGGGCCGGTGGCGGTCGCAGCGGCGGTGTCGGCGACCAGCGCAGCGAGGTCGTCGAGGCGGCCGGCGAGCGAGGGGCCGGGTTCGTTGAGCTTCGTCGTGGTGCCGGTCGGCTCGGTCACGGTGACGTTCGAGCGGAGGGGCGCCCCGATCGGCAGCGCGGCGGTCGGGATGCCGCGGGTGGCCAGGCCGAGCAGGACCGGGTCGAGCTCGTCGCCGGGCAGGACGGCGACGGTGTCCCCGCCGCTCGCGACGACCACGCGGGAGACGTTGACGCCCTTGCCGCCGGGTTCCGCGGTGGACCGGGTCGCACGCTGGACGGCGCCACGCTGCAGTTCACCGGCGAGCTCGATCGTGCGGTCGAGGGACGGGTTCGGGGTGACCGTGACGATGCGGGCGTTCACGCGACGACCACCTCGACGTCGGCGTCGGCGAGCGCACCGGCGAGGTCGGCCGGGGGCTGCTCATCGGTGACGAGCGTGTCGATCTCGTCCAGGCGCGCGAACCGCATCAGGGCCTCCACGCCGTGCTTGGCGGCGTCGGCGAGCACCACGGCCCGTCGGGCGGCGAGCACGTAGGCGCCCTTCACGGCGGCCTCGTACTCGTCCGGGGTGCTCAGACCGAAGCCGGCGGACAGGCCGTTCGTGCCGATGAACGCCATGTCGGGCCGGAGCGCGCCGATCTGCTCGACGGTGGCCGTGCCGACGGCGGCGCTCGTGACGCCACGGACGCGGCCGCCGAGCAGGTGCAGTTCGAGGTGCTCGCTGTGCTGCAGGGTCGCGGCGATCGGCACCGAGTTCGTGATGACGGTGATGGTCGAGCCGGCGACCTCGGGCTCCCAGCGGGCGAGTTCGGAGGCGACGGCGGCGCAGGTGGTGCCGGCATCGAGGGCGATCGAGCCGGTGAAGGTCGGCGGCACCAGGCGCATCGCGGCGCGGGCGATGGCGGACTTCGCGGTGCCGTGCTGGCCCTCGCGCTCGGCGACGCTGAGTTCGACGACGCTCGAGCGGCCGACGGGGACCGCTCCCCCGTGCACCCGGCGCAGGACCCCGGCGGACTCGAGGGCGTCGAGGTCACGGCGAACGGTCTCGGTGGTGACGTCGAAGTGCTCGGCCAGACCGGCGACCGACACGCGACCGGCGGACTGCAGCTCGGCGGCGATGGCGGTGTGCCGCTCGGTTGCGTACATGCCCGAACTCCTTCGTTCCGTTGGGTTTCGAGCACTGTACGTCTGAAACCCACAAGAACGCAACCGTTCCGACATGCAACCAACACGTCCACAGGCGCCGGCCGTCCGAGCGCTACCCCTTCACGGCACCCGCCGTCATCCCGCTGACCAGCCGGCGCTGCACGATGAGGAAGAACACCACGACGGGGATCGAGAACAGCACGCTCGCCGCCATCAGCCCACCGAAGTCGGTGCCCTTGTTCGTCGAGAACCCGGCGAGCCAGACCGGCAGCGTGTACATCCCCTGGTCCTTGAGCATCACGTACGCGATCAGGTAGTCGTTCCACGCCGCGATGAACGCGAACACGCTCGTGGCGATGACCCCGGGCATGACGAGTGGGAACAGCACGCTCCACAGGATCCGGAAGGTGCCGGCGCCGTCCACCTTCGCTGCCTCTTCGATCTCGACGGGGACGGCCACGAAGAAGCCGCGCATCACCCAGATCGAGAACGGCAGCACGCTCGCCACGTACGCCAGGATCAGCCCGACGTAGCTGTTCAGCAGCCCGAGGGTCTGGAACGACAGGAACAGCGGGATGAGCAGTGCGCCCGACGGGATCATCTGCACGAACAGGATCGCGACCAGGATCGCCCGCCGTCCGCGGAACCGGAACCGCGACAGTGCCGCCGACGCCAGGAACCCGACGACGATCGACAGCAGCACGGCCGCCACCACGACGATGGTGGAGTTGCGCAGGTAGACCAGGAAGCCCTCCTGCGTGAGCGCCCGCGTGAAGTTGTCGAGCGTCGGGTGCAGCGGCGCCCAGATCGGGGTCATCGTGGTGACCTCGTCGGCGGGCTTGAAGGCCGTGTTCACCATCCAGTAGATCGGGAACACCCAGACCAGGCAGAACACCACGGCGATGGTGTTCGCGACGATGCGCGGCTTGCGTTTGCGCACCCGCACGGGGCCCGGCGCGGATGCGCTGCCCGCACGCGGCGCCGTTCTCGAGACGGTCACAGGTCCTCCTCACCGCTGCGGACGAGCCGGCGGATGTAGTAGCTGGTGAGCACCCCGAGGATCAGGGTCGAGATCACGGCGATCGCCGCGCCCTGCCCGTAGGCGTTGGACACGAACGACTGCACGAAGGTCCAGATGCCGAGGGTCAGCGTGGCCTCCTCCGGTCCGCCGCGGGTGAGCAGCCAGATCTGGTTGAAGACGTTGAAGTCCCAGATCACCGACAGGATCGACACGAGCAGCAGCGTCGGCGCGAGTGCCGGCAGCGTGATCGCGCGGTACATCGTCCACACCGATGCCCCGTCGAGCGCACCGGCCTCGTAGTACTCCGGCGCGATCTGGGACTGCGCGGCGTACAGCGTCAGCGCCACGAACGGCACGGCCTGCCAGATGACGAGCGTCAGCACGATCGTGTACGCCTGCCCCGGATGCGAGGCCCAGTTGTCCTGCGTGTGGTCGCCGAACACCCGCAGCTGCGTGATGAGCCAGTTGAGCACGCCGTAGAACGGCTGGAAGAGCCACTGCCAGACCAGGCTCGAGGCCACGTTCGGCATCGCCCAGGCCAGCACGAGCACGACGCTGACGATCGTGCGCATCGCGACCCCGAGACGGGTGAGCAGCTGCGCCACCCCCATGCCGATGACGATCGTGCCGAGGACCATCGCGCCCGTCACGAGCACGGTGCGCAGGATGACCGGCCAGAACGACGCATCCGCCAGGACGTCCGTGTAGTTCGTCAGCCCGGTGAACCCGGCCTGCCCGGTGAAGATCGCCCGCAGCCCGTAGTCCTGGAACGAGATGACGACGAGCCGGACGAGCGGGTAGACGACGAGGGCCAGGAGCAGCAGTGCCGCCGGGGCCAGCAGGACGAGCGGCGCCCGCGACCCGACCGGCGACCGACGACCCGTGCCCCGCCCGCCTCGACGGGAACCCCGCGACGGACCCTGAACCGGCCCGCCAGCCTGCCCGTCGGCCTGCCCGCCGGTGACCGGCGCGGACTGCTCCGCGTCGGTCACCGGTTCCGCAGTGGACGTCATCGCCTACGGCTGCGCGTTCAGCGCGGTCGTGAGGTGCTTCGAGAAGCCCTCGGCGGCCTGCTCCGGCGACTTCCGGCCGGTGGCGACGTCGGCGAACATCGACTGGAACGAGGCGTCACCCTCGATGGTGGCCCAGCCCGGGGTGGCCGGGGTCGGTCGGCTCGTGCCGGCCGCCTCGAAGTACGGCTTGTGCAGCTCGTCGACGTCGCCGGCGACCGCGTCGAGCAGCTCGGTGGAGTTCGGCTCCCAGCCGTCGACCCCGAACACCTGGTCCTGCTGGAACTCCTTCGAGGTCAGGATCTTCAGGTAGTAGAGCGCGAGCTCCTGGTTCTTCGCCTTGGCCGGGATCCCCAGGTCGGAGCCGCCGAGGAACACCGGCTGCGTCTTCCCCGCCGTGGACGACGGCATCGGGAACGTGCCGATGCGGTCGGCGAGCTCCGGCTTCGCCGTGGTGATCGAGCCGATCTCCCAGGCGGACCCGAGGAACGCCGAGGTGTTGCCCTGCGCGAAGACGTCGCTCTGCGATGGCTTGTCGGTGTTGATGTCCTGCGTGGACTTCGCCGAGTACGCGTTCTGGAAGTCCTTCCAGGCGGTCAGCCCCTTCACCGCGTCCGCGGAGTCGAGCGTGCCGGTCCACTTGCCGCCCTTGTCCGTGGCGATCTCGCCGCCGGCGTCCCAGACCCACTGCAGCCCGCCGTACCAGTACTGCCCGGGCATGTAGAAGGCGGAGAAGTCACTGGCCGGGTTGGCGGCCTTGACCTTGTCGAGGTCGGCCGTGAGCTCGTCGTAGGTGGTCGGCACGTCGGTCACGCCGGCGTCCTTCCAGACCTTCTTGTCGTAGACCACGGCCCGGTTGCCGGCGAACAGCGGTGCCCCGTAGAGCTTGCCGTCGACGGTGGCGGGGCCCTCGAGCCCGGTGAGCCAGGTCTGGCCGTCCTTGAGCTCGTCGCGGTACGGCGTCAGGTCGGTCAACCCGCCGGCTGCCGCGTAGACCGGCACCTGCGTGTTGCCGAGGTCGACGACGTCGGGGGCGTCGCTCTGCGCGAGCGCCGTGGTGAGCTTGGTGGTGATCCCGTCCCACTGCTGGGTCTGGATCTTCACCTTCGCCCCGGTGTCGGCGGTGAACTGCTTGCCGGCGGCGTCGAGCACCTTGTCGCTCAGGTCGCCGTTCATCATCCAGACGGTGATGGTCTTGCCCTTGCCATCGGGTGTGCCGATGGACTTCGTGCCGCCGTCGGAAGCGGCGTTGCTCCCGGCGGAGCACCCGGTGAGGGCGAGCGCGCCTGCGAGGGCGAGCGCACCGAGTGCGGCGAAACGCGTTCGTGTCACGATGACTCCCTTGGTCCGACCTTTATGAAAGGACGTTGCGTATTCGCAATAGAAGACCCTGCACGGCCCCTTGTCAACCGTTGGATCGGTCCCTGTGACCGCTTTCGATCCGCGTGTTTCCGGGGCATCACGGATGTCGAACAGATCGACGCAGATGCTTGACCAGGTGGTCATGACCAGGCATGATCTGCGACTCGCGTCCGGTGCGGGGAAGCGACCGCCTGGAGGCCCGGTGCCGGTCCGCCGGACCGGCACCGGGCCTCCAGTGCGCGCGTCCACCGCACGCGTCAGACGGCCGCCAGGGCGGACGTCGGCGGGATCCGCGCCGCGCGTGCCGCCGGGTAGAGCCCGGAGACCCCGCCGATCACGACCGTGGCACCGAGTCCCCCGACGACGGCCCACACCGGCAGTGCGACCGGCCAGCCCTGCGTGACGGCGAAGACGACCGTCACCGCGACGCCGAGCACGACGCCGGCCAAGCCGCCCAGGAACGACAGCAGCAACGACTCGACCAGGAACTGGTCGCGGATGCTCCGACGACGGGCCCCCAGCGCACGACGGACGCCGACCTCGGCGCGGCGTTCCAGGACGGTGATCACCATCGTGTTCGCCACCCCGATGCCCCCGACGAGCAGGGCCACCCCGCCGATGCCGACCAGCAGCCCGGTGAAGGAGTCGTCCGTGGCGTCCTTCGCGGCCAACGCGTCCGACGGCCGTGTCACGCCGACGTCCTGCGGTGCCCCGGGTCGGACCGCACCGGCGAGCAGGTCCCGCGACCGTTCGACGTGCGCCGGGTCGACGCGCGTGTAGACCGCGGTCGGGGCCCCGTCGAAGCCCAGCTGCCCGGCGAACCCGCGCGGCACGAACACCCGCGAGTCGAGGTCCTCGGCGAGCGCGACGGGGTCGAGCACCCCGACCACCTGCACCCACCGCCCGCTGATCCAGACCCGGCTGTCCGGATGCAGGTCCTCCATGCCGAGGACCACGGCCGCCCGTGCCCCCAGCACGACCTGCGGCGGCGCCCCGGCGGCGTCGTCGATCCACCGCCCGGCTGCGAGCTGCCCGCCGAGGACCCGTGGCACGTCGCCCCACGCGGCGAGCACCCCGAGGCCCTTCGTCTCGGGCGCCGGGACGCGGTCGTTCCGGTACACGCCGGTGTCCGGCACGGTGCCGACGGCGGCGGCCGACTCGACGTCGTCCTGCCGCAGCACCGACTCGAGTGCGGTGGACGGCAACGGGACCGGTTCGCCGAGGCCCTGCGCCTGGGTGAGGGTGAGCACGTTCGTGCCGAGCGTGTCGAGCACCTGGTCGACCTTCGCCTTGCTCGACGACGAGATCCCGACGACCGCGAGCATCGCCGCGATGCCGATCGCGATGCCCAGCGCCGACAGCACGACACGTCCGGGCCGGGTCCGCAGCCCGAAGACGCCGAGGCGGAGCAGGTCGACCGCGCCCACGGACCGACGCCGGCTCATCGGGTGACCTCGGGCTCGATCATGCCGTCGCGCATCCGGACCTGTCGTGGCAGCGACGCCGCCAGGTCGAGGTCGTGCGTGATGACCACGACCGTCGTGCCCGCCGCGTTGAGCTCGCGCAGGAGCGCGACCACCGCGGCACCGGACGCTGTGTCGAGCGCACCCGTCGGTTCGTCGGCGAGCAGGATCGTCGGGTCGCCGACGACGGCCCGCGCGATGGCGACGCGTTGGCGCTCCCCGCCGGAGAGCTGGTGCGGTCGGTGGTCCACCCGGTGCGCCAGGCCCACTCGTCCCAAGGCCTCGACCGCCAGTCGGTGCCGCTCGCGCCGGGGCACGCCCTGGTAGAGCAGGCCGTCGGCGACGTTCTCGGTGGCGGTCGCGCCGGCCTGCAGGTGGAAGTGCTGGAAGACGAACCCGATGTGGTCGGCACGGAGTCCGGACAGGGCGTCGTCGGACATCGTCGCGACGTCGTTGCCGGCGATCGTCACCGTGCCGGACGTGGGACGGTCGAGGGTCCCGACGACGTTGAGCATCGTCGACTTGCCCGACCCCGACGGGCCGACGACCGCGACGAGTTCACCCGCGGTGACCTCGAGCGACACCCCGCGCAGGGCCCCGACGTCGCCGTAGGTCTTCGTGACGTCCCGGAGTGACAGGACGGAGTCCGGCGGCAGCACGGCGGCAGTGGGCCGCACGGCGGCGGATCGCAGCACGGCGGCGTTCATCCGGGCACCACCACGCGGTCGCCGGCGGCCAGGTCACCCGTGACCGCGATCCGTCCGTCCGCGCTGAAGCCGGGCTCGACCCGGACCCGCTCCGTCGTGCCGTCCCGCTGCACGACGTCGACGGCGTACCGACCACCGGCGCCCGCGACGAGTGCGGCGACCGGCACGGACAGGACGTCGTGCTCGGTGGTGCCCTTCGCATCGACCTGCGCGGAGGCTGCCGCGGGCAACGTGCGCTTCCCGGGGTCGAACGACACCGAGACGTCGACGGCCGTGCCGCCGTCCTCGCTCGTCGTCGGCTGCACGTCGACGACGGAACCGGGCATCGCCGCCCCGGCGCCGTTCACCCGGACCTCGACGTCGGTGCCGACCGCGAGCCGCTCGGCGTCGCGCTGGGGAACGGTCGCCGCGACGACGCGCCGGGTGCTCGTGACCTGCAGGACATCGCCCGCCGCACCCGCGCCGGCCGCCGCACCCGCGCCACCACCAGCGCCACCGGCACCCGCTCCCGCTCCGGCTCCGCCGGCGATCCGCTCCCCGAGCCGACCGTCGACCGAGGCGACCCGGACCGCGCCGTCCACGAAGGCGATGTCGTCCGCCGTCAGCACCCCCGTCACCTCGTGTCCGCGGTCCTGCTGCCACTGCCGGACGGCTCGCTCGGTCCGTGGACCGAACCGGTCGTCCACGGACACGTCGTACCCGAGCGCGGCCAGGTTCTCGTTGAGCTGCCGCACGTCGGCGCCCTGCAGCCCACGCTGAAGGTCCCGCCAGAGCGGCACGGTGCCGTACATCGACCGGACGTCCCGCTCGTCGACGGCGTACAGGGCCCCGTCGCGTTCGATGACGTCGCCGGCGCGGGGCAGCCAGGTGATCGTGCCGGCGGCGGCACCGGGGACCCCCGTCGCCGCGCCGTACCCGAGCGTCCCGGCGAACACCTTCGAGTCGGTCAGGTCGCCGCGGGTGACCGTGGCGGTGGCTCCGGTCGACGCGGTCCCGCCGCGCGACCCGCTGCTGGCCGAGGCTCCCGGACCGCTCGGCACCGTGGCGAGGGCCCACGTCCCGGCCCCCGCGGCCACCGCCGCGACGAGGCACACCGACACGATCACCCGGCGACGGACGCGACGGTGGGTCACGACCCGGCTCCGCCCTGGACGGCCTCGAAGGCCGCGTCGGTGCAGGTGTGGGCGGCCTCGTCGAACGCCTCTTGGTCGTCGGGCTGGAACCGGTTCTGCGCCTCCTGGTCGTCCGGGAAGTCCGGGAACCCCTGCTCCCGCAGGCACTCCGCCGTCTTCCTCGCGATCTCCTCGCTGCCCGGCATCGGCTGCGCGGCCTGCGCGTCGCCGGCCGCTGCGGAGTCGTCGAGGCAGCCCTTGAGGTCCTCCTGGTACTGCTCGGGATCGACGCCGTCGGGTGCGCTGAGCTGCATCGAGCCACCGCCGGTGCCGGGGTCGGGCATGTCGTAGCCGCGGTCGCGCATGCACTCGGCGAGGGCGACGCCGGGTGCCGCACCGCCGGACGCCGCGGTCCCGCCGGCGTCCGGTGACGCGTCCGGTGACGCGTCCGAGCAGCCGACCAGGAACAGGGGCAGCAGGACGACGGCAGCGGCCGCGCTCATCAGGGACCGGGTGCGCCGGGTGGTCGTCTTCGTGGTGTGGTTCATGCCTCCAGCACACCGGAACGGCTGTTTCGCCCCGCGTGCACGTCGGGTTGCACCGACGAAACACGGACCCGGACGAGCAGCCCGCCGATCGGCCGTGCGGTGATCGACAGCTGCCACCCGTGCGCGTGCACGATCGCGGCCACGATCGACAGCCCGAGACCGCTGTGCTGGCCGCGTGCGTCGTCCGTCCCGCCGCGGCGGAACGGTTCGACGAGCAGCTCCGCCTCGTCCGCCGCGACCACCGGCCCACCGTTCTCGACGACGAACCCGTCCGGCTCCGTGGTCACCAGGACGGTGCCGCCGGGTTCGTTGTACTCGACGGCGTTGCCGACCAGGTTGCCGAGCAGCTGCCGCAGCAGCGTCGGCTCCCCCGGGACGACCAGGCCGGGAGGCCCGGTGCGGCGCTCGTGGGTCAGCGTCACCCCCGCCTCGGCCGCGTCCCGGGCCGCTCCCGCGACGACCTCGGCGGTCACCTCGTCGAGGTCGACGGCGCGCGTCGCGCCCGCCAGGCCACGATCGGCCTCGGCGAGCACGAGCAACGACTCGACCAACCGCTCGGTGCGGCGGTTCTGCTCCAGCAGCTCCGCCCGGACCGCTCGGACCTCCGCGGGGTCGGCGTCGTCGTGCAGGCCGATCTGCACCGCCGCGCGCTGCACCGCCAGGGGCGTCCGGAGTTCGTGGGACGCCTGGGCGACGAACCGGCGCTGGCTCTCGAACGCGGTCTCCAGGCGGGCCAGCAGGTCGTCGACGGTGCGCGAGAGCCGCCGGAGCTCGTCGTCGGGACCGTCCAGCGCGATGCGCTCGTGCAGGTTCGACGCCGAGATGCGGTTCGTGGTCGCGGTGATCCGGTCGATGGGCCGGAGGACCCGGCGGCTGACGAGCCAGCCGATGCCCCCGGCCGCGACCCCGGCACCCGCGATCCCGATCGCGGACCACTGCCACTGCTGCACGGCCACGAGCCGGATCACCGCCACCGCACCGTCGTCGTCGGTTCCGTCGACCTCGATCGGCGCCGGAGCGGTCGTGGCACCCGGCGATCCGGACGGCGGGCGCTGCACGGCCGCGGTGTCGAGGCCGGCACCGACACCGGCCAACGACATGGTGTTCGTGAACAGGACGACCCCGGTCGCGAGCGCCATGGCCGCGAGCGCGAACGTCAGGGCCGTCCGGGTCCGGATGCTCCAGCCCCGGGCCCACCGGCTCACAGCGCGTAGCCCTGGCCGGGCACCGTCCGGATCGGGTCCGGGTCCCCGAGCTTCCGGCGGAGCTTCGACATCGTCACGCGGACCGCGGCGGTGAACGGGTCGGTGTTCACGTCCCAGACCTTCTCGAGCAGGTGCTCGGCGGAGACGATCCGACCGTCCGCGCGGAGGAGGGTCTCGAGCACCCCGAGTTCCTTCGAGGTCAGGTCGAGCGGCCGTCCGTCGCGCGTGGCCATCCGCCGGTTCGTGTCGACGACGAACCCCGCACGCTCGAGCACCGGGGCGACGGGTGCGACGCTCCGCCGACCGAGTGCGCGGACCCGGGCGACGAGTTCCGGGTACTCGAACGGCTTGGTCAGGTAGTCGTCGGCACCGAGCTCGAGCCCGTGCACACGGTCGCTCAACGTCGTCGCGGCGGTGAGCAGGAGGATCCGTGTGAGCGCGCCGCGCGCGGTGAGCCGCCGTGCGACCTCGTCGCCGTGCAGCCCGGGGACGTCACGGTCGAGCACGACGACGTCGTAGTCGTGCACCGCCAGCAGCTCGTCGGCGTCGTCGCCGCGGTAGGCGACGTCCACCGCCATGTCCTGCCGGGTCAGGCCCGTCGCGACCAGGTCGGCGAGGGCCCGTTCGTCGTCCACCACGAGTACGCGCATCGATACATCACACGTGACGTACCTTTGCCGGACCTGGGAACCGGATCAGGCGTCGAACGGCACCTCACCGTGGTCACTGACGCCGGCACGCTGCCGGTAGGACAGGTGTCCGCCGAGGTACCCGCCGACACTGACGACGGCGAGACCCGCGAAGCCGAGCAGCTTGCCGGCGCCGTGGTTGCCGCGCTTCCGCTGCAGCCACGACAGGCCGTACAGCGACAGGCCGGTCCAGTTCACGGCCTGGTGCACCCATCCGGTGCGGAGCTGCTCGCGATTCAGTTCGGACCAGTCGACGTAGCCGGCGACCGAGGCGCTGCTCGCCGAGACGACCCCGACGCCGACCAGGGTCTTGGCCGCCTTCGCGTTGCCCTTCCCGCCGACCAGGTCGAGCACCGCGGCGGAGATCCAGGCACCGAGGGGTACCTGCACCATGAGCGGGTGGATCGGGTGGCCGAACGGCACACCGTGCAACAGCTGGCGCAGCGCCTTCGGCTTGGCGAGGGCGTTCACGACGGCACGGTCGATGTCGACGGCCTTGTCGAGCACACTCGCGTGCTCGACGGCGTCGGTGAGGCGACGGATCGCGCGGATCTCAGGCATGCCGTGGACGGTAGACGAACGGCCCGTCACCGGTCCCAGGAACCGGTGACGGGCCTCCTGTCCGTCGTGGTGGGCTACTCCTCGACGATCTCGGCCAGCTCGAAGGGCTCGACGGTCAGGCCGTCGCCGTCCGCGGCGACGTCCACCCGGACGGTGTCGCCGTCACGGACGTCACCCGACAGGATGGCGCGTGCCAACCGGTCGTCGATCTGCCGCTGCATCAGGCGACGCAGGGGCCGCGCGCCGTACAGCGGGTCGTACCCGCGCTCCGCGAGCCAGCCGCGCGCCTCCGGGGTGACGGCGAGCTCGAGTCGGCGGTCGGTCAGACGGCGGGCCAGCCGGTCGACGTAGAGCGACACGATCTGCCCGAGGTCGTCGGCCGTCAGGGCCTGGAACACCACGATGTCGTCGAGGCGGTTGATGAACTCCGGTCGGAACGCCTGCTGCACGAGCTCACGGACCGCCTCTTCCCGCTGCGCGTCGCTCAGGGACAGGTCGGTCATGAACTGCGATCCCAGGTTCGACGTGAGCACGAGGATCGTGTTCCGGAAGTCGACCGTGCGCCCCTGGCCGTCGGTCAGTCGCCCGTCGTCGAGTACCTGCAGCAGCACGTCGAACACCTCGGGGTGGGCCTTCTCGATCTCGTCGAGCAGGATCACCGAGTACGGACGGCGGCGGACCGCCTCGGTGAGCTGTCCACCGGCCTCGTACCCGACGTACCCGGGCGGGGCACCGATCAGGCGGGCCACGGAGTGCTTCTCGCCGTACTCGCTCATGTCGATGCGGACGAGGGCCTTCTCGTCGTCGAACAGGAACTCGGCGAGCGCCTTGGCCAGCTCGGTCTTGCCGACGCCGGTCGGGCCGAGGAACAGGAACGAACCCGTCGGGCGGTCCGGGTCGGAGATGCCGGCGCGGGTGCGACGGACGGCCTCGGACACGGTGGTCACGGCGGTGCGCTGCCCGATGATGCGGCGGCCGAGCTCGCTCTCGAGGTGCAGGAGCTTCTCGGTCTCACCCTGCAGCAGCCGGCCGAGCGGGATGCCCGTCCACTGCGCGATGACGGCGGCGATGTCCTCGTCGGTGACGCTGTCGTTCACCATCCGGTCGGCGCTCTCGGCCTGTTCGGCGGCGGCGAGCTCGGCCTCGATGCGGGGCTTCTCGCCGTACTCCAGTCGGGAGACGAGTTCGTAGTCGGCCTCGCGCTGGGCTCGCTGCGACCGCATGTTCAGGTCGTCGAGCTGCTGCTTGAGCTCCCCGATGCGGTTCAGGCTGGCACGCTCGGCCTGCCAGCGCTGCTCGAGCTCGGCCAGCCGTTCCTCGCGCGTGTGCAGCTCGTTGCGCAGGGTCTCGAGGCGGGCCTTGGAGGCGTCGTCCTTCTCCTGCTTGAGCGCGAACTCCTCGACACGCAGACGGTCGACGTTCCGCTTCAGCTCGTCGATCTCGACGGGGCTGGAGTCGATCTCCATGCGGAGTCGGCTCGCGGCCTCGTCGATCAGGTCGATGGCCTTGTCGGGCAGCTGCCGGCCGGAGATGTACCGGTTCGACAGGCTCGCGGCCGCGACCAGCGCGGAGTCGTTGATCGTCACCTTGTGGTGCGCCTCGTAGCGTTCCTTGAGTCCGCGGAGGATCGCCACGGCGTCCTCGACGCTCGGCTCACCGACGTAGACCTGCTGGAAGCGACGCTCGAGCGCGGCGTCCTTCTCGATGTACTCGCGGTACTCGTCGAGGGTCGTCGCGCCGATGAGCCGGAGCTCCCCGCGGGCGAGCATCGGCTTGAGCATGTTCGACGCCGCGACGGAGCCCTCGCCGCCACCGGCACCCATCAGGGTGTGCAGCTCGTCGATGAACGTGATGACCTGCCCGTCGGAGTCGTTGATCTCCTTGAGCACGGCCTTGAGCCGCTCCTCGAACTCGCCGCGGTACTTGGCGCCGGCGATGAGGGCGGAGATGTCGAGCGAGATGAGCCGCTTGTCCTTGAGGGAGTCGGCGACGTCCCCGGCGACGATGCGCTGCGCGAGCCCCTCGACGACGGCGGTCTTGCCGACGCCGGGCTCGCCGATGAGCACCGGGTTGTTCTTGGTTCGGCGCGTGAGCACCTGGGAGACGCGCCGGATCTCGGAGTCGCGGCCGATCACGGGGTCGAGCTTGCCGCTGCGGGCGATCGCCGTGAGGTCGATGCCGTACTGCTCGAGGGCGGTCTTCTGTCGTTCTTGCGAGTCAGGAGCGCCCTGGAGGTTCGCCATGCGTTCCGTCCTTTCGTTGCGGTGGTCCTGGAGTTGAGTCTACTCCACTCAACTTACGTGCGCTCCGGGACATTCCGGATCCCGACGGCGCAGACGACGGCACCGGCCGCCAGCAGGAGCGCCATCACCACCATGGCCCGGTGCAGCCCGTCGACGCTCACCTCACCGCCGAGCACCACGCCGGCCAGTGCCACCGTCACGAGTCCGGCGATCCGCGCGACCGCGTTGTTCACGGCCGAACCGGACCCGGCCTCGGACTGCGGCACCGACCCGAGCACCGCACTGGTCAGGGGCGTGACCATCAGGGCGATGCCCACGCCGATCAGCACCAGTCCGGGGAACACCGACCACCAGTACCCGGTCGGGTCGTCGCCGGCGAGCAGCAGCAGGAGCGCCCCGACCGCGCCGACCGCCGGACCCGCGGCCATGAACCACCGCGGGCCGTACCGACCGGCGAAGGACCCGACGGCGGTGGACAGCGCGAGCAGCATGATCGTCGGCGGCAGCGTCGCGAGGCCGGCGAGCCAGGCCGGGAACCGCCAGACCTCCTGCAGGAACAGGGTGACGACGAAGAACACCATGCCGAGCGCCCCGTAGATGGACAGCGTCGCGAGGTTGCCGACCGTGAAGTTCCGCGCCCGGAACAGCTCGAGCGGCACGAGCGGCGACCCCGTCGTCCGGGTCACCCGCAGTTCCCACGGCACGAACGCCACCAGTGCGGCGGCGCCGAGCACGAGCGCGCCGACCACCACGGGCGCACCCCACCCCAACCGCTCCTGCTCGATGAGGCCGAGCACGACACCGCCGACACCCACCACGGCGAGCACGGCCCCGACGACGTCGATGCGCGGGCGGACGGCGGGGTGCACGTCGCCGGTGATGCGCAGGACCAGCGGGATCGTCACGGCGATCGGCACCGCGGTGAGCACGAAGACCCACCGCCACCCGATGCCGTCCACCACGAGCCCGCCGACCACGGGACCGAGGATCGTGGCTGCACTCGACCACGCCGTCCACGTGCCGATGGCCTTCGCCTGCGCCGCCCCGCGGAACGCGGCGACGATGAGGGCGAGCGCGCTCGGCATGACGAGCGCCCCGCCGACGCCCTGCAGCGCCCGGGCGACGATGAGCACCTCGCCGGTCGGGGCGATCGCGCACACCACGGACGCGATGCCGAAGACCACGAGCCCCCACGTGATGATCCGGACGCGGCCGAACAGGTCGGACAGGCTGCCGGCGACCAGGATGAGCGAGCCGAGGGTGACCAGGTACGCGTCGACGACCCACTGCTGCACGACGAGTCCGCCGCCGAGCTCCTGCCGGATCGCGGGGAGTGCGACGTTCACGACGCTCGAGTCGAGCCCGACGACGAACGACGCCAGGATCGCCACCACCAGCACGATCCGCCGGTCGTCCCGGAGCGGCGCGACGCCGTGCGGCACGGGGGCCGGAACGGGAACGGGAGCGGTCATGTGCTCATCCTGCGGCACCGGGTACCCCGGGGTCGATCCCGCACGACGAAGCCCCCGCGACCGATGTGGTCGCGGGGGCTGCCGACAGGACGGGGCTGGGTGTCCTAGCGCCGGGAGTCGGTGTTCGGCTGCGCGGTCGGCCCGGGGTTCAGGACCGGACCGGCGGCGGGCTCGGCGGGGACGTTCTGGACGGTGCTGTTCTGCACGGTGCCGTCCGCAGCCGTGCCGTTGGCCTGGGCCTTCTTCTCGTCATCGGACATCTCCTTCTTGAAGATGTTGATCGACTGGCCGAGGCCCTTGGCGAGCGCCGGGAGCTTGGTCGCGCCGAACAGCAGGATGACGATCCCGAGGATGATCAGCAGGTGAAGGCCGGTCAGGTTACCAATCATCATGACTCCTTGATCTGGAACTGGTCGCCGTCCGCTGATCGTCGTCGATCACCGCGGCGGAAGTCCGTGTCCCCCCATCGTAACTCTCCCGTCCCTGGATGCCCAGGCCGGTCCTCGGAACGGACACCGTTCGTCCAGGGAAGCGCAGGACTCAGTACGCGCCCCGGGACCGCAGCACCGACGGGACGGTGCGGGCGAGGATCACGAGGTCGTGCAGGAACGACCAGTTCTCGACGTAGTGCAGGTCGAGCCGCACCCCTTCGGCCCAGTCGAGGTCCGACCGGCCGCTGACCTGCCACAGACCGGTGATGCCCGGGGTCACGAGGAGCCGGCGGTCGGCGAAGTCCTCGTACAGCGCGACCTCGCGCGGCAGGGCCGGTCGGGGGCCGACCAGGCTCATCGAACCGGTGAGGACGTTCCACAGCTGCGGCAGTTCGTCGAGCGAGGTCCGTCGCAGGAACGCACCGACCCGGGTCACCCGCGGGTCGTCCTGCATCTTGAACAGCGGGCCGGCGCCCTGGTTCTCGGACTGCAGGGCAGCCATGCGCGCCTCGGCGTCGACGCACATCGTCCGGAACTTCAGGATCGGGAACTCCGCGCCACCGCGACCGACGCGGACCTGCCGGAAGAAGACCGGACCGCCGTCGCCGGCGCGGACCGCCAGCGCGACCGCGGCCAGGACCGGGGAGAGCAACGTCAGGCCGAGCACGGCGCCGACGACGTCGAGTGCCCGCTTGCCCATCCGGCGACGGTAGTCGGGGGTCTCGACGTGCATGAGCGGCAGCCCGTCGACGGGGCGCTCGTGCACCCGCCCGGCGGCGATGTCGGCCAGGGGAGAGGACACCACGAGCTCGACGCCGTGCTCCTCGAGCTGCCACCCGAGGCGACGGAGGCGCGCGTGCCCACCACGGACAGCACCCGCGACGACGACGGCCGAGACGCCCTCGGCCCGCGCGTGCGCGAGCACGTCATCGATGCCGCCGACGACCGGAGCCGTTGCCGCCCCCAGGTCGACCTGGGCCCCCGCCGGAGCGCAGTCCGTGACGACGGCACGCACGCGGTAGCCGGCACTCGGCGCAGCGGCGATGCGCGCGCCCACGTACCGGACGTCCTCGGCGTCACCGACGATCAGGACGTCCTGCAGGTGCTCACCCCGGGCGCGGCTCCGGGCCAGAACCGTCCGGACGCCCTTGCGACCGAGCGCCAGGAACGCGAGCCCCAGCGGGAACGCGATCGCGACGTACCCGCGGGCCAGGTCGAGCTGCGCTGCGTACGCCACGACCGCGACACCCGCGATGGCGACGAGGCTCGCGGTGACGAGTCGGCGGTACTCGTCGCCGCCGATGCCGGCGATCCGCGGGTCGCGGGTGCGGAACACCGAGAGGAGCAGCATCCAGACCACGACGATGGCGGGGGCCACGACGAACTCGAACCAGCCCGACCGCGGCCGGACGGATGCGAGCTCCCAGGGGAACCGCACGACGTGGGCGATGACGAACGCGGTGAGCAGCAGCACGAGGTCGAGCAGCGCCAGTGCGGGGACGAACCCTCGGCGCGCCCCCGCCGGAGCGACCGTCCGGTGCGACGCGGTGGCCGGAGCAGCTCTGGAAGGGAACGCCACGGGCACGGTCGGGGGCAGCACGGTCGGCACCGCCCCGGTGGGTGGACGCATCGCGAGCGACATCTGGGGCCTCCTGTCGACCGGTCGACGAGGTGGTCGACCGGACGCCGGAGTCGCTCAGGTCACGACATCGAGCGGCGCACCCTTGAATATATCACCGTGTCGTTCTGCATATCAACGGACGAGCGCGCGGTCCAGGCTCCACAGCACGGGCGCCTCGCGGAGCGCCGGGATGTCGGCCTCGGTCATACCGCCGAGCCGGAACACCACCCGCTCGCCGGGCAGCAGCGTCATGAACCCGCGGTCGACCGTGCCGTCGGCCGCGACCCGGTCCGGCTGCACCAGCAGGTCGCGGACGAGCGAGTCGGCCTCGACGGTCAGGTCCAGGCCACCGTCGACCACCGCGAACGAGGTCCGGTAGCGCGCGGGCTCCCACCGCATCGCGGCGTCGGGACCAGGGGTCCAGACCGCGCGGCGCCAGTCCATGTCCGCGATGATGAGCTCGTTGGCCGGGTCGTCGACGATACCGACCGACTCGGGCAGGGCGACGACCGCGACGCCGGCCGACGACAGCCGGACCGGCAGCGACGCCTCGGCCAGGATCGTGCCGGCCGTGGTGATCCGGCGCACCCGCACCACGCTGTCGTGCCCGGTGCGGGTCGACCGGACGGCCACCTCGACGGGCGAGGACCCGAACGCACCGGGCGAGACGCCCAGCGAGAGCGTGTCCGCGAGCTCGCCCAGGTCAGCCGTCTCGCCGACCGCAGGGGACGCACCCGGGTGATCCGGGCCTCCCGTCCGCTCCGCACCCGACGCACCCGACGCACCCGACGCGGCGACCGCGCCCGACGCGCCAGCGGTACCGGCCGCACCCGGCGTCACAGTCACCGACGACACCGGACGGATCGTCAGCAGCACGTCGTCGTACAGGCGGCGCAGCTCGTGCGCCAGCGGCTTCAGCCGCCCCGCCGAGTCGATCGCCGACCACGACGACACCGGCCACAGGTCGTTCAGCTGCCACACCACGACGCCCGTGTTGCGCGGCCAGTGCGTGCGCCAGTGCTCGATGCCGGTCGCGATCGCCCGCGCCTGCTGCAGCTGCGTCAGGTAGTGCCACGCGTCGAACGCGGCCGGGTCGACCGCGCCGAAGCGCGGCTCCAGCCCGCGGGCCAGCTTGGCCATCCCGTCCGCCGCCTTCTGGTGGTGGACCACACCGGGCGAGTCGACCCGCAGCGGCGCGTCCGTGACCGCCTCGCGCAGCGTGCGCCAGGCGGGCGGCGCCTGCCAGCCGAACTCCGACACGAAGCGCGGCACCGACTCGCGGTAGGCGGTGTCGGGCAGCCGGTTCCAGACGTCCCACGAATGGTGCGTCTCGTGGTCGACCTCGTTCGCGGGCAGCGACTCGGAGCCGGACCACGGCGACGCGACCGTGTAGAAGCGCGACGGGTCGACGGCGTCGACGATCGTCGGCAGCAGGTCGAGGTAGTAGTCGAGTCCCCAGCCCCGATCGCCCAGCTCCGCACCCCAGCCGTCGGCGTCGTGCAGCCAGATGTTCTCGTTGTTGCCGTTCCAGACCACCAGCGAGGGGTGGCGGGCGAGGCGGGCGACGTTGTCGCGCGCCTCGGCGATGACCTCGCTGCGGATGGGCTCGACCTCGGGGTACGCCGAGCACGCGAACGGGAAGTCCTGCCAGACCAGCAGACCGAGTTCGTCGCAGACCTCGTAGAAGTCGCGCGATTCGTACACTCCGCCGCCCCAGACGCGCACGAGGTTCGTGCCGAGCGAGGCCGCGGCACCCAGCCGGGACTCGAGTCGGGCACGGTCGACGCGCGAGACGATGACGTCGTCGGGGATCCAGTTGACGCCCCGGACGTCGATGAGCGTGCCGTTGACGTGCACGGCGAAGGGGCGGCCGATGCCGTCGACCTGGGTCTCGATGCGGGTGGACCGGAACCCGGTCCGGAACGTGTCGCGGTCGAGCACCTCGCCGTCGACGGTCTGCAGCTCGACCACGACGTCGTACTGCGGCTGCGCGCCGTAGCCGCGCGGCCACCAGCGCCGCGCCTCGGGCACGCGCACGGTGACGACGGTCTCGTCGTCCTTCGGGGTCAGCTGCGCGCGGGACCGCTGGCGCGTGGTGCCGCCGTCCTCGGTCTCGCCGCTCACGGTGACGACGAGCACGAGGTCGTCGTCCTCGCCGTCCTGGTCCAGGTCGTTCATGCCGGAGCGCTCGACGGTGATGTGCGCGTCGAGCACGCCCTCGCCGGCCTCGACGTCGACGAGCGGGCGGACCTCGCGCAGGCGCGCGGTCGACCAGCGCTCGATCGCGACCGGCCGCCAGGGGCCGCTCGTGACCGCCGTCAGCCCCCAGTCCCAGCCGAAGTTCGACGCCATCTTGCGGACGTACGGGAACGGCTCGTCGTACGGACCGGGCATGCTGCCGGCCTTCGCGGCGACCCGGCCGGCCTCGCGGTAGGGCGACTCGAACAGGATCTCGAGGTCCTTCGTGGTGCCGCCCGACCCCGTCTGCACGCGGGCGTCGAACCGGTACCGGCGGTGCATGTTGCGGGTCGTGCCCACGACGACGCCGTCCAGGCTGAGCTCCGCGACCGTGTCCAGGCCGTCGCAGACCAGGTCGACGCGCTCGTGGCCCCGCGGGTCGACGTCGACCGTGCGGCGGTAGGCCCAGTCGGCGCGGCCGACCCACTTCGCGGCCTGCTCGTTCAGGTGGAACGTCGGGTCCGGCAGCAGGCCCTCCCGCTCCAGGTCGGTGTGGACCTGACCCGGCACCGTCGCCGGGATGGTGCGGCCCGCCACGCCGTCCGGCGCACCGGTTCCTCCGGCCATCGTCACGGTCCAGTCGTCGCGGAGTTCCTCGCGTTCGAGGGTCATGCGGGTCCTTCTCTTCGGCGGCAGGGTGTCCGTCAGCCTCGGTCGGGGACGCCGACCGGCGGTCCGACCCGCGGCCGGTTCCCACGGCCTGGAGGCTCGGCACCGGTTGCCCGGGCGTCGTCACGTCGCGCGCACGAACGGGTTGCGCTCGCGCGAGGGGTGCTCGGCGATGCTAGTACGGGATGCTTTCGGCAACCTAGGTGGTGACAGGGGCGGGTCGCGCGGGCAAGGTGGGAACGTGATCACCGTCGAACTCGCCAGGTCCCTCCGTGACGCCGGCCTCCGCTGGCACCCCGAGACCGGGGACCGGTTCGTGATCGACAAGCCCGGCATCGACGACGACGTCTACACGGTGTCCGAGATGACCGTCGAGCGGCACGACTCCCCCACCGGCACGATCCTCGGCTTCAACGGCACCACCGAGTGGGCGCTCGACTCGGTCACCGCCACCGAGTCGCTCTGGCTCCCCCGTGAGGACCAGCTGCGCGAACTGCTCGGGCCGTCGTTCATCGGACTGACCCGCGTGCAGGTCGGCGGTCGCGTGGTCTTCACCGTGACGGCGACGATCGGCGGGGCCGACCGCAGCTTCGCGTCCGAGGTGCCGGCGATCGCGTACGGCCAGGCCCTCCAGGCGTACATCACGGCCGCGCTCGCCTGAACGGCACGCCCGGGGTCGCCGTTCCTGGGTGTTGGCGGAATGGGCGCTGAAGGGCGTTTGGTTGCATGACACCATGACCGTTCCGAACATCACCCTGAACGACGGCAAGACCATCCCGCAGCTCGGCTTCGGTGTCTTCCAGATCGACCCCTCCGAGACGAAGGCCGCCACACTGGCCGCGCTCGAGGTCGGCTACCGCCACATCGACACCGCCGAGATGTACGGCAACGAGAAGGAGGTCGGCGAGGCGATCGCCGAGTCCGGCATCGACCGTTCCGAGATCTTCGTCACCTCCAAGCTCAACAACGGATTCCACGCCCCCGAGGCGGCGCTGGAGAACGGCAAGAAGTCGGCCGACCTGCTCGGCGGCTACACCGACCTGTTCCTCATCCACTGGCCGCTGCCCACCGTCTCGGACTTCGTCCCGACGTGGAAGGCCCTCGAGGAGCTGTACCACGCCGGCACCGCCCGCTCGATCGGTGTCTCGAACTTCCAGGCGCACCACCTGCACCGTCTGCGCGCCGAGACCGACGTCCCGCCGTCGGTCAACCAGATCGAGGTGCACCCGTACCTCGCGCAGGACGAGCTCCGCGCCGTGAACCGCGAGCTCGGCATCGCGACCGAGGCCTGGTCCCCGATCGCGCAGGGCCTCGTCCTCGACGACGAGACCATCACCCGCGTCGCCGCGTCGGTCGGCAAGTCCCCGGCCCAGGTCGTCCTCCGCTGGCACATCCAGCGCGGCGACATCGTGTTCCCGAAGTCGGTCACGCGTGCCCGCGTCGAGGAGAACTTCGCGATCTTCGACTTCGAGCTCTCGGACGAGGACATGACGGACATCACCGCCCTCGACAAGGGTCACCGCACGGGCCCCGACCCCGACACGTTCGACTACGTGCCGGCCTGATCGGTCCCCCACCGCACCACGTGGCGAGAGCCGTCCGGGTCAGCCCGGGCGGCTCTCGCCGTCCGTGGCCGGTCAGCGGTTGGTCGCGACCGAGGCCGTCACCGTGAACTTCGGGGTCCGGACGACCTCACGGGTCGGACCGACCAGGCGCGAGAGCACCGGCCGGTAGCGCAGGTGTGTGTTCCAGACGCACCACAGTTCACCGCCGGCCTGGAGGATCGTGGCCGCGTTCCGGAACATCGCCTCGGCCGTGTCCGTGGTCACCGTGGTGTCCGCGTGGAACGGCGGGTTGCAGAGCACGAGCTGTGCGGACCCCTCCGCGAGCTCGTCGCCCGCGTCGGTGCGCAGCGCCGTCACCCGGTCGGCCACACCGTTGGCCTCCGCCGTGGCGCGCGTCGACTCGACCGCGATCCGGGACACGTCGGTGGCGATCACCCGCACCGACGGTCGCCGACGAGCAACCGCAGCCGCGATCACGCCGTTGCCGCTCCCCAGGTCCACGATCGTGCGCGCGGTCGGGACCGCCTGGTCCATCGCGTCGAGCAGCACCCGCGTGCCCTGGTCGAGCGACGTCCCGGCGAACACACCGCCGTGGGCGACCAGGGTCATGCCGAGGTCATCGACGTGCACCGACCGGGGCCAGGGGTTCGTCGTGGCGGCGCGGTTCGCCTGTGCGCGGAGCGGGTCCTGCGCGATGAGCAGTCGCGACTTGCCACGACCTCGTGATGCCGTGACCTCGCCGAACGAGCGCCGGAGCACGTCGTTCTGCGTCACGTGCATGTACTTCACGTTGCCACCGCAGAGCAGCACCACGTCCGGCGCCGCGAACCTCGCGACCGCGCGGGCGATCTCGTCGAGCCGATCGTGCGACTTCGACAGCCGCAGCACCACGAGCCGCACGTCGCGGAACGCGTCCTCGAGCGAGTCGGGGTGGTGGAAGCCGCGCAGCCCGAACGTGCCGGCGTTGGCCTCGAGCGCTCGCTCCCCCACCAGGGAGTCCTGCACGACGCGGATGTCGCTCGCCCCGTACTGCGTGATGAGGCCGAGCGTCAGCACCCCGTACCGGTCGTCGACGACCGCGACCTCGCCGGGCTGCCGGAGTGCGTCGCCGTGCACGTGCGGTGCTTCGTCGAGCAGGAAGCGGTCGGTGCCGTCGATCGCGATGAGGTCGGGCGCGTCGTCGTCGCGTCGGCGGAAGAGGTCGGCGAAGTCTGGCACCGCGTCAGCGTACCCGGCGGCGGCCCACACCGGAGCGAGTGGTGATCGCACTCGCGATATCAACAGGCTGCGTATTTCACATGTCAATACACTGGGAATCCCCCCACCAGAAGGAGCCCCCAATGGCATCCACCTCGTTCCGGAGCGCCGCAGTGGTCTGCGGCGTCCTCACCGCCTCACTCGGCTTTGGCCTGCTGACGCCGGCCGTCGCCAGCGCTGCCCCCACCTCCACCCCCGCCTCTGCCTCCGCCGCAGGCACCTCGACCGACGCGGTCTACGACCTCGACTCCATCACGGTGGACCCGGCACTGGGTGCCCCCCGCTTCCTGCAGGACTGGAGCACACCGCACGGTTCGCGGATCGTCGCGGGTGACGCCGGGAGTGACGCCGTCTGGCTGCTCGCCGGTGACGAAGTCCTCGACCACTCCCGCGCCGGCGGCGTGTTCTTCCTGAACGTGCAGGACCGCCACAAGGACCTCGGGCTCGAGGCCATCCGCGTCCACACCGCCGCGGACGGCACGCAGACCCGGACCGAGCGCATCGCGATGCCCCGCATGGTCAAGATGGACGGGCTGAAGGAGCAGAACTTGTTCACGCCGGGCAGCACCCACTTCGCGGGCAGCGCGACCGCCGGTGCCACCATCGTCGCGAAGGACACCGTGTCCGGTGACACCCTGTTCACGACCGACGTCAGCAACACCCGGAACGGCACTGGCACGTGGAGCGCCGACGCCGACCTCGCCGCCGCCGACCACGTGATCACCCTCACGCAGACGACGACCGACGGCCGGACCAACGAACTGCGCGGCGTCCGGTTCGCGCCGATCGTGGGCGAAGCCCCTGCCGCCCCCACCCTCGAGACCACGGAACGGCGCCTGAACGGCTCGTTCGTGCTGACCGGCAAGCACGCGGACTCCGTCGACTCGGTCGTCGTCCAGGACGCGTCGGGACGGCCGATCGCGAACGCGACCCTCACCGAAACGGGCTGGGTTGCGCAGCTCCCGCAGGACCGCATCGGCTCCACGGTCTACGTGGTCGGACGCACTGCCGACGGCACCTCGTCGCCCCGTGTGCCCGTCGCACTCGAGCAGCTGCCGATCGACCCGACTGCCGCCGCACCGTCCCTCCGGTCCGTGTTCGTCCACCCGAACGGGCGCGTCCAGGTGGTCGGGGAGCACGACGACGCTCCTGGGCTCTGGATCCTCGACGGCGACCGGGTCGTCGGGCACGCCACCAGCGCCGATGCAGTGTGGAGCTACACGATCGCCGCTGCCGCAACCGGCAAGCAGCTCGACATGGTCAACCTGGTCTTCGACGGCCGCGACTTCAGCGGGACGTCCGAGCGGGTGGCGCTCCCCCGCCTCCTGCAGGTCGACGGCGTCACGGACGAGAACACCTACACGCCCGGTGCACGCGCGTTCGAGGGGACGGCCGAGGCCGGTGCGACGATCACCGCCACCGATCAGCGCGGCCGTGAACTCTTCAAGACGCCGGTCACCGGTGCGCGCTCCGGCGTGGGGACGTGGAAGGCCTCGGCCGCCCTGACCAGCACGGCCGGGTACGAGCTCACCTTCACGCAGACCACCACCGACGGCCGCACGTCGGTGATGCGCAACATCGCCTTCACCACCGAGAACGACTCCGTTGCACCGATCGTGGTCGAGACCCCCGCGATGAACGGCACCGCCACCGGCCCCCGCCCCACCTTCACCGGCACCGGCCAGGCCGGGTCCACGATCGAGATCCGCGGCACCTCCCGCGTCGTCGCGACCGCCGAGGTCAACACCGACGGCAAGTGGACCGCCCCGTCGAACATCGACCTCGGTCGTGGCAGCTACGCCCTCACCGCGAAGCAGACCACCACCGGCAACGCCACCAGCGAAGCCCCCGTCCGCTTCTCCATCACCGCCACGGCAGCGCCGTTGACGGTGACGTCCCCCGGGATGAACGGCACCGCCACCGGACCCCGCCCCACCTTCACCGGCACCGGCCAGGTCGGCTCGACGATCGAGATCCGTGGCACCTCCCGCGTCGTCGCGACCGCGGAGGTCAGCGCCGACGGCAAGTGGAGCGCCCCGTCGAACATCGACCTCGGTCGTGGCAGCTACGCCCTCACCGCGAAGCAGACCACCACCGGCAACGCCACCAGCGAGCTCCCCGTCCGCTTCACCGTCAAGTAAGCCACACAGCCCACACAGAACGCCCCCGGTGACCACTCGGTCACCGGGGGCGTTCGCCTGTCGGTCCGCGTCAGCGCGGCCCGCGGTACAGCACGATCTGCGTGTTCCGCTGCGGCCGCGACCCCGCCTTGAGGGAGATCGCCGCACCACTCGCGGTGGCGGCGAAGACCCGTGCACCGGGCCGGTTGATGAGCTGGTCGGCCAGCGCCGACTCGAGCTCCCGCACACGATCGCGGAGCGCCCTGTTCTCGTTCTCCAGGTCGAGCACCCGCCGGATCCCCTCCAGCGACACTCCCTCGGAGCCGAGGCGCGCGATCTCGCGCAGCTGCACCACGTCGCGCATCGAGTAGCGCCGCGACCCACCCCGGGTGCGGCCCGGCACGACCAGGCCGAGCCGGTCGTACTGCCGCAGCGTCTGCGGGTGCATCTCGGCGAGCTCCGCAGCCACCGCGATCGCGAAGACGGGCGAGTTCTCGTCCATGTCGGTCATGGCGCGTTCCTTTCCGTCGTCCGCGTGGGGTGGAAACCAGCCTGGAGGCTCGGGCAGCTTCCTGACGGAGCCGCGCCGGGCCTCTCCCCACCGGCACGGCCGGCCCGCCGCTTCGCGACGGGCCGGTACCGGCGGCGTGGGCCCAGACCGGTCTCCTGCTGTGGTTGCGTGCGGGCTAGTCGCGCGCCTTGGCGAGGAGGTCCTCGCGGGGGTTCTCGTCGGGCAGCGCAGCCGCGAGTGCCTCGACGGCCTCGCGCTGCTTGTCCGAAAGGTGCGACGGCACCGCGACCTGGACGGTCGCGAGCAGGTCGCCCGTGCCGTTCTTCGTCGTGACACCGCGGCCCTTGACGCGCAGGACGCGACCCGACGGCGTGCCGGGGGCGACCTTGAGCTTCACGGGCGAACCGCCGAGCGTCGGGACCTCGATCGTCGCGCCGAGCGCTGCCTCGGTGAACGTCACGGGGACGTCCACGCGCAGGTTGAGCCCGTCGCGCTCGAACACCGGGTGCTTCCGCACCGACACGGCGACCACGAGGTCACCGGCCTCACCACCGTCGGGCGAGGGCTCGCCGCGGCCGCGCAGACGGATCTTCTGACCGTCGGCGACACCCGCGGGGATGCGGACGTTCACCGGTCGGCCGTTGCCCTGCGACAGCTTGACGGTGTCACCGGCGATCGCCGTCGTGAAGTCGAGGGTCGTCGACGCCGTGACGTCGCGGCCCTTCGTCGGCCCACCGAAGCCGCGGTAGCCGCCGGAGGTCTGGCCGAAGCCACCACCCCCGCCGAACATCCCGCCGAGGATGTCCTCGAACCCGCCGGCACCGCCGGGGCCGCCCTGGCCGAAGCGGACGCGCTGTCCGCCACCGCCCTGCTGCCCGAACATCCCGCCGAAGACGTCCTCGAACCCGCCCTGGCCCCCGCCGCCCGCCGTGAAGCGAGCGCCGGAGCCCATGGCGCGGACCTGGTCGTACTCCTGGCGCTGCTCCTTGTCGGAGAGCACCGAGTACGCCTCGCTGATCTCCTTAAAGCGGTTCTCGGCGGCGGCGTCACCCGGGTTGGAGTCCGGGTGGAACTGCCGCGCGAGCTTCCGGTACGTCTTCTTCAGCTCGGCGTCGGAGGCGTCCTTGGACACGCCGAGGACCTTGTAGAAGTCCTTGTCGAACCAATCCTGACTGGCCATGGATCACCTGCCTTCTTCTGTCGTCACCGTGGGGACCCGGCTCAGGCCGGGACCGCCACCGCGACCTTGGCCGCGCGGAGGACCCGCTGACCGAGCTTGTAGCCCGGCTCGACGACGTCCGCGACGGTCTGTCCGGTGGCACCCGGGGTGGGGAGCTGGACGATCGCCTCGTGGATGTTCGGGTCGAACGCCTCGCCCTTCTCGCCGATCTGCACGAGCTTGAACTTCTCGAAGCCCCCGCGGATCTTCTGGCCGATGACCTGCATCGGGCCCTCGGCGAGGTCACCGTGGGCCTCGGCCCGGGTGAGGTCGTCGAGCGCCGGCAGCAAGGCCCGCACCACTTCGGCGATGGCGACCTCGCGGTTGGCCTCACGGTCACGCTCGACGCGCTTCCGGAAGTTCACCAGCTCGGCCTGCGCACGAAGCATGTCCGCACGCATCTCGGCGACGAGGTCGCGGTCCTCGGTGCTCAGCTTGTCCTCGGCGATGCCGCGGGCGGCGTCGGCGAGCAGCGCTTCGTCCTCCGGGGAGAGGTCGTTCGCCGCATCGGCCGCCGGGCCCCCGGCGGCGGGGCCGTCCGTCGGTACTTCGACGTCGGGCCCCTCCGCCTCGATGAGGTCCTCGGGCTCGGCAGCGTTCGTGGCGTCGCCCTCGACCTGGGGCTCGTCCTCGTTGGGCGCGTTGTCCTTGGGATCCGTCATCGTTACTTCTTGTCCTTGTCGTCCTCGTCGTCCACGACCTCGGCGTCGACGATGTCCTCGTCGTCGGCCGGCTGCTCACCCGCGGGCTGCTCGCCACCGGCGGTGCCGGCTGCTGCGTCCTGCTGGCTGTAGATGGCCTGGCCGAGCTTGCCCTGCGACTCGTTGAGCTTGTCGAAGGCGGACTTCACGGCGTCGTCGTCCTCGCCCGCGAGCGCGGACTTGAGCGCGTCGACGTCGGCCTGCACCTCGGACTTGACGTCCGCGGGGAGCTTCTCGTCGTTCTCCTTGATGAGCTTCTCGATCGAGTAGACGAGCTGCTCGGCCTGGTTGCGACGCTCGTTGGCCTCGCGACGGGCCTTGTCCTCGGCTGCGTGCTCCTCGGCCTCGCGGACCATGCGCTCGATGTCCTCCTTCGGCAGCGACGAACCGCCGGAGATGACCATCGACTGCTCCTTGCCGGTGCCCTTGTCCTTGGCGGACACGTGCACGATGCCGTTGGCGTCGATGTCGAAGGTGACCTCGACCTGCGGGACGCCACGGGGAGCCGGTGCGATGCCGGTGAGCTCGAAGGTGCCGAGCGGCTTGTTGTCGCGGGTGAACTCGCGCTCGCCCTGGAAGACCTGGATGGCGACCGACGGCTGGTTGTCGTCAGCGGTCGTGAAGGTCTCGCTCCGCTTGGTCGGGATCGCGGTGTTGCGGTCGATGAGCTTCGTCATCAGGCCGCCCTTGGTCTCGATGCCGAGCGACAGCGGCGTGACGTCGATGAGCAGGACGTCCTTGCGCTCGCCCTTCAGGACACCGGCCTGCAGTGCGGCGCCGACGGCGACGACCTCGTCCGGATTGACGCCCTGGTTCGGGGACTTGCCACCGGTCAGCGACTTGACGACCTCGGCCACGGCGGGCATGCGGGTCGAGCCACCGACGAGCACCACGTGGGCGATGTCGTTGACCGAGACACCGGCTTCCTTGATGACGTCGTTGAACGGCTTCTTGGTGCGGTCGAGCAGGTCGGAGGTCATCTGCTCGAACTGTGCGCGCGAGATGGTCTCGTCCAGGTTCAGCGGGCCCTCGGCGGTGAGCGTCAGGTACGGGAGCTGGATGTTCGCCGACATCTGCGACGACAGCTCCTTCTTGGCCTGCTCAGCCGCTTCCTTCAGGCGCTGCTTGGCGATCTTGTCCGTGGACAGGTCGACGCCGTGCTCGTCCTTGAACTTCTTGACCAGGTAGTCGACGATGCGCTGGTCCCAGTCGTCGCCACCGAGACGGTTGTCACCGGAGGTCGCGCGGACCTGGATCGTCGAGAAGTCGTCGTCCTTACCCACCTCGAGCAGGGAGACGTCGAACGTGCCACCACCGAGGTCGAAGACCAGGATGAGCTCGTCTTCCTTGCCCTTGTCGAGGCCGTAGGCCAGGGCGGCCGCGGTCGGCTCGTTGATGATGCGGAGGACGTTGAGGCCGGCGATCTCACCGGCGTCCTTCGTGGCCTGGCGCTCGGCGTCGTTGAAGTACGCCGGCACGGTGATGACCGCGTCGGTGACGTCCTCGCCGAGGTACTGCTCGGCGTCACGCTTGAGCTTGCCGAGGGTGCGGGCCGAGATCTCCTGCGGCGTGTACTTCTTGCCGTCGATCTCGGTGGTCCAGTCGGTGCCGACGTGACGCTTGACCGACGCGATGGTGCGGTCGACGTTCGTCACGGCCTGGCGCTTCGCGGTCTCGCCGACCAGGACCTCGCCGTCCTTCGTGAACGCCACGATCGACGGCGTGGTGCGCATGCCCTCGGCGTTGGCGATGACGGTGGGCTCGCCACCTTCGAGAACGGAGACGACGGAGTTGGTGGTTCCGAGGTCGATGCCTACTGCACGTCCCATGTGTTGCTCCTCTTGCTTGGGGGTAAGTCGTTGGACTTGCGTCCGATGGGCTCAACTCTACTCCTGAGTCGGCTGGAGTCAACTTCAGAGAGAGCAAACCTGCGTCAGTCCCACTCAACTCTCAGCTCACCGTCCGCCTGCTAGCACGTTCGTATGTTGGTATTTCACGTGATATTCTGAATACACATGCGCCGTCAGAGTCTGTTGACGGGCGTGCCCCTTCCCGCACAGCCGCTGTCTGCGGCCTGTCCTGAAAGATGCACATGTCTCACAAGAAGAGGGCATCGACTGCCCTCAAGTCCATGGGTGCGGCCGGGCTGGCCGCAGCCACCATCGTGTCCGGCCTGTCCTTCGGTGCCCCCCCAGCCGCCGCAGCCCCCAGTGCCAAAGCGGCCACGATTCAGAGCTCCGGCGCCCTTACTGGCAAGCTCTACTCGACCAAAACTGGCTATGACGGCGTGACCTACTACTACAGCGTGCAAGCAAATGCCCGGGCAGGCGCGCCTGTCCGGATGAGTTGGTACACCAGCAAGGCCGCGGCTGTCAGTTCCTCAAGCGGCTGGGTCGTTCCGAAACCGGGTTCAACCGGCGCTATGGTCCTCGCGGGCACCAACTTCTGCGCCGACCGAACCGGAAGCGCGTACGGCTATGCTGCCGTGCGCATCGAAACGTGCAACGACAGCGTCGGCCAGATGTGGTCATGGGCTGCAAAATCTGGCGGACAGCTCCTGAAGGACAGCCAAGGCAACTTTGCGATGTCGTTCGGCACTGGCAACCCCAACGATGTCATTCTCAGGGAACAAAACGCCAACACGGATCCCTTCCAGCTCGGCGAGATGTCCGAATACGGATCACCTCTGATTGCGAGCGTGACGGGCGTCAACAACATTGCAAAGACAGCGGTAGTCGGAGGAACGGCCACTCCCGGGGCGAAGGTGTCCTTTGGCGGACAAATGGCTTCGGCCGACCGCGTGACCGGTAGATGGTCCATGACGGTCGCGGGTCTCAAGGTCGGGGTCAATACGCTGAAATTCGTTCAGAAAATCAATGGTGTCGAGTATGACTCGAAGAGCCTCGACATTTCGGTTGTAGAAGGCGGGACGTTCGTCGGGATTGATCAGGGCCCGGTCAACCTCGAGCGCGGCAAGACTGCACCGGTTCCTTTTGTCGTGGAGAACCGGGAGGCGCGGAGCAGCACGAAGGGTACGGTCACTCTCAATGCGCCGGACGGCGCGACCTTCTCAGAGCAGGACACGATCCAGGGTTCATGGCGCCGCGTCGGAAACACGGCATGGAACGCCTCCACCTCGATCCCACTGACGAATGGCACGCTGTCCAACGACAACACGACCATCACCTTCGACCTCGACTGGGCACCCGAACGCCCTGCGGATCAGCAGTACCGTTTCATGGTCGACGTCACCACCGACACGGACGCTCCCGAAGGTGCCAGCGCGATGGACTTCGTCATGCCGGGCACCAGCAACACCGGGGACTTCCGCGCCGAAGGTTCGACCACCACCACCGTCGGCACCTCGATCGCCGACCTGATCGCGAACATCGGTTCGATTGACCACGCGGGCAAGACCGCGGTCATCTCGGGTACCGCAACCCCGGGCGCAAAGATCACGATCGGCGACAAGAGCGTCGAAGCCGACGCCGAGACCGGTGCGTGGAGCATCACGGTCGACGATCTCGACCGCGGGACGAACCCGCTGCACATCGTGCAGGAGATCGACGGCGAGGAGCACGACTCGAAGGATCTCGACGTCGTCATCAACGACGCCGCGATCTCGGGCCAGGACGGCACCGCTGTCACGCTCGAGCGTGGCGAGGTCACCTCGGTGGAGTCCCTGTTCAAGACCAACGGTTCGATCAGCCGCCCGCAGGGCAAGGTCGAGTTTACCGCGCCCGAGGGCACCACGTTCGCCGAGGACCAGGGCACGATCGAAGGTTCGTTCAAGAAGCCGGGTGAGGACGCCTGGACGAACGCCGCCATGACCCTGACCAACGGGGTCCGCTCCGAGGACGGCACGAAGTACACCTACGACTTCGCGACCACCACCACGACCTGGAACCTCCCCGATGCGTCGCTGATGCGCTGGAACATCAACGTGAACACGCCCGAGGACGCCGACGCCGGCACCTTCCCGATGCGCACCGTCCTGAGCGGCACCGCCGTCGAGGGCGCGTTCAACACCACCAGCACCACGCAGGCCACGGTCGAGGCCGCCGAGGTACCCGCACCTGACGAACTGGTCGTGACCACGCCAGCCGACGACTCCACGGTCGACTCCAAGCGCCCGGTGTTCTCGGGTACCGGCGACGAGGGCGCCACGATCGAGATCCGCGACGCCGACGACAACCTCATCGCGACCACCGTCGTCGAGGACGGCGCCTGGAGCGTTCCCGCAGCCGCCGACCTCGCGGACGGCTCCTACGAGTTCGACGTGACCCAGACCCCGCTCGCCGGGGCGCCGAGCACCGAGAAGGTCTCCTTCACGGTCGCGACGAACCCGCTCACGACCGAGCTCACCGCGGTCGGCGCGTTCGATGACGACGTCACCAAGCCCGCCACGATCTCCGGCGACGCCACCACCGGCGCGACCGTGATCGTCAAGGACAGCCTCGGCAACGAGGTCGGCCGCACCGAGGCCGTCGACGGCAAGTACTCCATCCCGGTCCCGCCGTCGTTCGCCCACACCGGCGTCAACGACTTCGCCGTCACCCAGACGAAGAACGACACGACCTCGCCCGCGAAGGACGTCTCGCTCGACTACGGCACGCCGGCACCGATCCGCATCACCAGCCCGGAGAACGGCTCGACGGTCCAGAAGAACGGCCTGACCTTCACCGGCACGGGTGACAACGGCGCTCGTATCGATGTCCGCGGTTCCGTCCGAGCCATCGCGACCGGTACCGTCACCGACGGCACCTGGAACGCACCGGTGACGATCGACCTGTCGAACAACGTCTACAACCTGCGCGCCGTGCAGACCACCAAGGGTGGCCTCACGACGCAGGCACCGATCACGATCACGATCACCGACGAGGCTCCGGTTGCTCCGCTGACCGCGACCGCCGCGTTCAACACCACGGACGAGAACCTGCCCGCGACGATGACCGGCTCCGCCAACCCCGGCGCGACCGTCACCGTGAAGGACAGCAACGGCGACACCATCGGCACCGCCGTCGCCACCAACGGCCGCTACACGATCACGATCCCCGCGAACAAGGCCCACTTCGGCGTCAACGACTTCACCGTCACCCAGACCGTCCGAGGCCAGGTCTCCGCACCACTGGACCGTTCCCTCGACTACGGCAACCCCGCAGCCCCGGTCATCCAGACCCCGGCCAACGGCGACACCGTCACCAACGGCTCCATCCGCTTCACCGGCACCGGAGCCACCGGCGCCAAGCTCGACATGCGCGGCAACACCTCCTCCATCGGTGACACCAAGATCACCGACGGCGCCTGGACCGTGGACGTCTCCCGCCAGCTCAGCCCGGCGGTCTACGACCTCCACGCACTCCAGACCAGCAAGGGCGGCCTCACCCAGCGCGTCAACATCACCGTCACCGTCCGCAACGAGGCTCCGGTTGCTCCGCTGACCGCGACCGCCGCGTTCAACACCACGGACGAGAACCTGCCCGCGACGATGACCGGCTCCGCCAACCCCGGCGCGACCGTCACCGTGAAGGACAGCAACGGCGACACCATCGGCACCGCCGTCGCCACCAACGGCCGCTACACGATCACGATCCCCGCGAACAAGGCCCACTTCGGCGTCAACGACTTCACCGTCACCCAGACCGTCCGAGGCCAGGTCTCCGCACCACTGGACCGTTCCCTCGACTACGGCAACCCCGCAGCCCCGGTCATCCAGACCCCGGCCAACGGCGACACCGTCACCAACGGCTCCATCCGCTTCACCGGCACCGGAGCCACCGGCGCCAAGCTCGACATGCGCGGCAACACCTCCTCCATCGGTGACACCAAGATCACCGACGGCGCCTGGACCGTGGACGTCTCCCGCCAGCTCAGCCCGGCGGTCTACGCCCTCCACGCACTCCAGACCAGCAAGGGCGGCCTCACCCAGCGCGTCAACATCACCGTCACCGTCCGCAACGAGCAGATCACGGCACTGACGGCCAACGGGGTCTTCGCGCAGGACGTCGAGCAGAACGCCGTCGTCTCGGGCAACGCCCAGACCGGGGCAGACGTCATCGTCCGCGAAGGCACGACGGTCATCGAGAGCGTCAAGGCCGTCGACGGGCAGTACTCCGTCACGATCCCGGCCACCGTCGCCGGCGTCCGCACGTTCACCGTCACCCAGACGGTCAACGGCACGGTCTCGGCGCCCAAGACCGCGACGCTCGACTACGGCACGCCCGCGGACCTCGTCATCGAGACCCCCGGCAACGGCGGGACCCTCCGCGGCGACCGGGTCGTCTTCACGGGAACCGGTGCCCCGGGAGCCAAGGTCGTCCTGAACGGCACCGTCAGCCGCCTCGGCTCCGCAACGGTGAACGGTCAGGGCGCATGGACGATCTCCGTCGAGCGCACCCTCACCCCGCAGGCGTACACGCTGTTCACCAAGCAGATCACCAAGGGCAACCTCAACGGCCCTGCTGACCAGCGCACCATCAACGTCATCCGGTAACACCACCAGCACCATGCGACGGGCGCCCCTCCACCAGGAGGGGCGCCCGTTCCCGTGCGTCAACCGCGATGCTCGAGAAGAACAGCGGGACAGAACGACGAATGCCGCCGGCCTCGGGCCGGCGGCATTCGTCGTTCTGCGTGCGTGACGATCAGCGCGTGCGGAACACGTTGTCCTCGCCGTCGTCGCTGATCTTCGGCTCGTTGTCACTCGTCAGGCGGTTGCCGTCGGTGGTCACCCGCACCGAGCCGACCTGCTTCGCGGCGATGTCGTTGATGGAACCGGAGACGACGAGTTCCTCGACGTTCCCGAGGTGGACGACCGCGTTGCCCGCGGTGATCTCCACCGACGCGCAGTCCCCGACGGTGACGTCCTTGTTGGCCTGGTCGACGACGGCCTTGCCGTCCTTGCACCCGGCCTGGACCTTCTCGATGTCGGCGGGCGGGTTGGAGAAGACCTGCTTGTCGGCCTTGGCCGTCGCGCTTGCACTCGGCTTCGGGCTCGACTTGTCGTCGCCGGTGCCGGAGCACGCGGTCACTGCAGCGAGGATGCCGACGACGGTGAGTCCGGTGACGAGCAAGCGGCGGACGGGGGGATGAGAGCTCAGGGCCATGGTGTGTTCCGATCTGGAGCGGGAGATGTCGGGCGCGTCAGTGGACCCGAGGACATTTGTATGTCACGTTCTATACAATACTTGATATGCTGAATGCATGACAACTGATCGGTTGCCTCGGGTGGCCTTCCTCAGCCACTCCGCAGCCCTCTCCGGGGCAGAACTGCTGGTCGCCCGCGTGACGGCGGCGTGCACGAGGATCGAACCGATCGTGATCCTCGGTGAACACGGCCCGCTCGAACGACTCCTCGCTGACTCCGGGGTGCGCTGTCAGGTCGTGCCCCTCGATGCGACCGTCCGGAATCACACCGCCGCGGCGGGAGCCGGGCTCCTCGCGAAGACGGTCAGCACACTCCGCGCCACCCACGAGCTCACCCGCATCCTGCGCGCCCTCGGCGTCGACGTGCTCACGACCCACTCGGCGAAGGCGCACATCTGGGGTGGACTCGCCGGACGGCAGGCCGGGATCCCCGTGGTCGCCCACGCACATGACCTCGTCGGTGCCGATGGGTCGTCGCGAGCGAACGCAGCGTTGCTCCGGCTCGCGTTCGCGGTCCTCCCCCACACGGTGATCGCGAACTCCCGGACCACGGCCGGATCGCTCGGTCGCCTGCCCCGGCCCGTCGCCGTCGTCGCCTGCCCCGTGTCCGTCCCGGCGGAAGCAGCGCCGCACACCGCTTCGGCGTTCACTATCGGCATGGTCGGACGCCTCACGCCGTGGAAGGGGCAGGACGTCGTCCTCCGCGCCTTCGCGGCCGCCCGCGCAGCCGGTCTCGACCCCGACGCGCGACTCCGCCTGGTGGGCGCACCGCTGTTCGGCGCTGACGACGCGTTCGCCCGAGCGCTGCACACACTCGCGTCCGACCTCGGCGTCCGCGACTCCGTCGACTTCCGTGGGCACCAGCACGACGTCGCCGCCGAGATGGCCGCATGTGACGTCGTCGTCCACGCCAGCACACGGCCAGAGCCGTTCGGACAGGTCGTCATCGAGGCGATGGCGCTGGGCCGGGCCGTGATCGCCAGCGACGCGGGTGGCCCCGCCGAGATCATCACCGACGACCGGGACGGTCTCCTCGTCTCGCCCGGTGACGTCGCAGCGCTCGCGTCCGCCATGGTGCGACTGGCAGACGACCAGGAGGCCCGGGGCCGGCTCGCCGACAACGGCCGTCGGACCGCCAGACGGTTCGATCTCCCCCGCGTCGTCGCGCAGCTCGAGGCGATCCTGGTGGCGACCGCCCGCTGACGCCGGACGGCGGCACTGCACGTGCGCGTCGCCTGTCGCGGGTCGACCCGGCGACGGAGGGCGGGCCTCCTGGCCGGCGCGCGTCAGGAACGGACGGCGCTCGGGATCCCGGTCCACGCACCGATCTCGCGCCGGAAGCGCGTGGTGGAGAACGTGTCGGCCCGCTCTCGGCAGTCCGCACCGTCGAGTGCCGCCGCCGCTTCGACGGCCGACCGCAGCGTCGACGGGGCGAAGTCGTGCAGGACGACGCCGCTCCGGTCGGGCTCCACCGAGTCGCACGCGCCGCCGAGAGCGTTCACGACGACCGGCGTGCCGAGCGCCATGGCCTCGACCGGCATGATGCCGAAGTCCTCCACCGGCGGGAACACGTAGACGGCCGCACGCTGCAGTAGCGCCGCCAGGAGCGCGTCGGACGGCCGGACGACGATGCGGACGTCGACGTCCGAGTCCGCGGCGAGCGCCCGGAGCCGTTCGAGGTCGGGTCCGTCTCCGGCGAGCACCACCGGTCGCGCAGATGCCCGGCCGGCCTCGATCACCACGTCGAGTCGCTTGTACGGCACGAACCGGGAGGCCCCGAGCAGGAATCCCGCGGGCAACGACTCGAGCAGGGCACGCTCGCAGTCGTCGAGCTCCCGTGCCCAGTCGTCGACAGCGGTGAGCCGTTCGACCCCGACGGGTGGGTGGATCACGACCGCGTCGACGTCCCAGCTCGCGCGGATGCGCTGCTGCACGAAGCGACTGTTGGCAGCGACGTGCCGGAGCGCCCCACCCCGACGGCGGTCCACTGCGCGGAGCGCGGGGCCCGCGAGCCGTGCGGCGACGGACGTGCCGCGGGCATCGAGCTCCGGGTTCCAGAGGTACCGCGCGGGCGTGTGCACGTAGGTGAACTGGCGCTCGGGATCGACCCCGGGCACACGGGCCTGGTGTGCGAACAGGTGCGAACTGACGAGCGCCCAGTCGTACGGCCCGAGGTCGCGCAGCCCGTGCGACCAGAGCGCGGGGAGGAACGGGACAGCCAGGGCCTTGCGCCCCCGCAGCGGCGTCGGCGCGAGGGCGCTCTCGATCACCCTCCGGCCGGGGTACCGGCCCGGGGCGTCGTTCCAGAGGCCGAAGAGGTCGGCGTCCGGGTACTCGTCCGCCATGGCGTCGAGGACACGTTCGGCGCCGCCGACCGCTTCGATCCACTCATGCACGAGCAGTCCGCGCATCGCGAGCTCCTTCCGTCGCTCGTGCGGCACAGGCGACGACGGCGTCGACCGCCTCGTCGGCCAGGGCGCACATCCGGGCGTGGTCGGCGTCGTCCCCGCGGACCGGGTCGGTGATGTCGTCCGCCTCTGGGTCGGTGGGGGCGGTGCCGAGTCGTGAGCCTGCGACCAACCTGGGGAAGTCGTCCCAGAACCCCGCGCCGACGGCGTCCTGATCGAGGAGCGGACGGACGAGCCGCTCGAACTCGCGCAGCGTGAACGTCCGCCGCAACAGCGCGGGAGCGATGTCGAGCACCGCGGCACGGTGCTGGCGTTCCAGGGTGAGCACGAGCGCGGGGCCGTCGAGCACGCGTGCCGTCAGGGGCGTCCCTGCGAAGCCGGAGGGGTCGGCTCCGTGGCGCAGGACGGCGTCGGACGAGCGCGGGAACATCGCTGCCCCTTGCTCGGCGGCGGTCCCCGCGCTCGACACCTGGAACGCTCCTGGGGCGACAGCGTCCAGGCGAGCTCGGAGCACGCGTTCGACGTAGGGAGAACGACAGACGTTCCCTTCGCAGACGATGAGGATGGCGATCACGATCGAGTTCCTGTCAGTGCGGGGACGGTGGGCCGGAGGGTGGGAATCGTGGGCCGGAGGGCGGCGACGGCGGTCGGGACCCACGTCGGGGTCGCGCAGGCCGCGATGAGGACCCAGAGGACCGGGGTCGAGAAGTCGGGAGTCCCGACGACCTTGGCGACGAGCAACGCGACGAGTGCCGTGGCTGCCGCGACCGTGCCCGGACGCCGGATCGCGTTGGCGATAATGCCCAGGACGAGTGCCGCGAACGCAGCGGTGCCCGGGATGCCGACGGTGGACAGCAGGGACATGCCGAACGACGACGGCCGGCTGCTGCCGATGCCGGCGCCCATCCCGAGCGTGTCCGCGAGGACGCCCCAGCTGAACGTGTCCGCACCGGTCCGGGAGTCGTACGACTTGCTGTCCACCTTGTCGACGACGAGTTCCCGGATGGGCGCGAGCAGGTGGTCACCGGCGACGAGGGCGACCACGGCCACGGTGAGCACGCCGATGACGAGCCACGGGGTGCCGACACCACCGCGGACGACGTACCGGACGGCCAGTACGACGATGCCCAAACCGATCACGACGGCGGATGCGACGACGGCAGTGCCCGACGACGCCTGCAGCAGGTTGGAGCACGCGAGGGCAGCTGCCGCGGACCAGAGGAACCGGGCCCGGCCCGTCGAGCGCAGCGCCGCAACGACGAAGAACGCGACCGCAGGCAAGGAGAACGCGGCGAGCTCGCTCGGTTCACTGAAGACCCCGCGCAACCGGTCCTCCGTCGTGGTCCAGGCGTACGCGACGTTCGGCAGGGTGTCGAAGAGGGGAGCCGTCACGTCCGCTCGGAACAGGAGGAGGAACCCGCGGATGCTCGTCGTCACCGTCCCCACCACCAGCGCGACACCGACCGCGAGGACGGCGCCCCGGACGCGCACCAGGTAGAGCGTGCAGCAGGCGGCGAGGAGCAGGTAGGCGAGCTGTGCGCCGTTGCTCACCGTGTAGGCGAGCACACCGGGGTCGGCCACCTGGTGATCGACACCACCGCGGGAGACGAGCACCCGGATGCCGCCGAACAGCCACGGAGCCACCGCGGTGATCACCGTCGTCCAACCGAGGAAGACGGCGAAGGCGTTCGCAGTCCAGTGCGACGTCCCCAGCCGACGCGTCCCGAGGAGTGCGCAGGCGCTGGCTGCTGCCGCGACGGTGAACAGCGGCACGCCGTTCCCCCCGACGACGACGCCCGCGGAGTACGGCAACCCGGCGGCCGCCCCGATGATCACCGGCAACCACTCACGACGCACCGTCAGTCCGACGCCGAGCGCGACGAGGAGCACGGCTCCGAGGACGGTCATCCGGGCTTCCTCCACTTGGTTGCGTAATATTTCATATCAACTACTATGAGTATCACACATCGAAACCCGAAGGAAAGGCTCGGATGACACTCGCGCAGTTCATCGACGTGCTCCGGCACCGCTGGATCTCCATCGCTGCGGTGCTGCTGCTCGCGACCGGACTCGCGGCGGCCTTCTCCGCGGTCCAGGCGCCGCAGTACCGTGCGACGAGCGAGGTGTTCGTGTCCGTGGCAGGCGGGGACTCGGTCACCGACCTCAGCCAGGCCAACACCTTCTCGGCCGCGCGCGTCAAGTCCTACGAGGCGCTCGCGGTCACACCCCAGGTGCTCGGACAGGCCGCGAAGCAGCTCGGTCTGCCGGGTGGTGGCGGCCTCTCGCGGGTGGTGACGGCGGAGTCGAAGCGCGACACCGTGCTCATCTCGATCAGCGCCACCGACGGATCTCCGTCGCAGGCCGCCGCCATCGCGAACGCCGTCACGGCTCAGCTGGTGAAAGTGGTCGAACAGGTCGAGAACGAGGGGGCCGCCACCACCGGCCTCGTGCACCTCAGCGTCTTCCAGCCCGCGACCGCTCCGAGCACACCGTTCTCGCCCCGCCTGGCCGTCAACATCGCGATCGGTGTGCTCGCCGGCCTCGCCCTCGGCATCGCCCAAGCCGTCCTCCGCGAGGTCCTCGACACCCGCCTCCGCTCGTTCGAAGCACTGCGCCGGCTGACCCAGGCGAGCGTGCTGGGTGAGTTCGCACTCGACGACTCGGTCGTGAAGGAACCACTCGTCTCGTTCGGCAACCGCTACAGCACGCGAGCCGAGGCGTTCCGCCAGCTCCGGACCCACCTGACCTACACGAACCTCGACGGGGACGCGCAGAGCATCGTCGTGACCAGCGCGACGCCGGGCGAGGGGAAGTCATCCACCGCCGTGAACCTCGCGCTCATGCTCGCCCAGAACGGGTCGCGCGTCGTCCTCGTCGATGCCGACCTCCGACGACCGACCACCGGCACCTACCTGGGCATCGAGAGCCGCGTCGGACTCTCCACCGTGCTCACCCGGCAGGTCGCCCTCGACGACGCCATCCAGCAGGTCGGCGCGGACACGCCCCTCCACGTCCTCGCAGCGGGGCGCGTTCCCCCGAACCCGAGTGAACTCCTGAGTTCGAGCCGCATGGTCGAACTGGTCCGCGAACTCGAGTCCCGCTTCGAGTACGTGATCGTCGACGCCCCTCCGATGCTCCCGGTCACCGACCCCGCTGTGCTGGGCACGATCTGCAGCGGTGTCCTGCTCGTGGTGAGCGTGGACGGGCGGACCAGACGCGCCGACTTCACCGCTGCAGAACGGACCGTGACCCAGGTCGGCGCCCGCCTGCTCGGCCTCGTCGTGAACCGCCTGCCGGTGCAGCGCCGCGCGAAGACCTACTACAACTACGAGCCGTCGGCGCCGGTCAGCGAGAGCCCTCGTCGATCGTCGCGAGCTCGCCGCACCCCGGAGGACCACTGATGAAGCCGCCCGCACGCCGTTCCCTCGTCTACCTCGGCTGGCAGGGCAACGCCAACTTCGGCGACGACCTGCTGTACGAGACCTGGCGCGCTGCTCTCGACGACCCCCTCACGGTCCAGGCGCCGCTCAACGCACGCGACTACCTCCGATCGGCGCCACGATTCGGGCTCGACCGGCTCCGCACACTCGGCGCGGAACGGGTCGTCCTGCTCGGCGGTGGGACGTCCGTCGGGTTCGCGTCGTGGGCAGAGCACGCACGGCTGGCGATCCGCAACTTCGGCACGGACGGCCTGATCGGTGTGGGCCTCGGTACCGCGTCGGCATCGGACACGTACTCCCTGGCGCGGCAGCAACAACGCTGGGAGGCCTGGCGCACGCTCGAGCGGCTGCACATCGCCGGCGTTCGCGGTCCCCTCACCCAGGACGAGGTCTCCGCACACCTGATGCCCGTCGACATCAGCGGTGACCCGGCGCTGCTCTACCCGCTCGTCCAGCACGTGCCCCGCCCCGCTCGAGCTGCTCCGCGGATCGGCGTGAGCCTCGGTTCCGATCCCCACTCCCGCTTCGACATCGACATCGTCGCCGCGGCCGTCGACGAACACGCACGCGATGTCGGTGCCACCGAGGTGGTCGCGTTCGCCCTGTCAGCAGCCGACCAGGACGCCGCACGCCGACTCTCGGACCGCCTGACGACGTCGTCGGTCGTCCACGCCTACACGGACGTCGCGGCCACGATGGCCGCGATCGGCAGCTGCGACCTCGTGGTGTCGGAACGGCTGCACGGCGCGGTCGCCGCAGTGTCGCTCGGCATCGCGACGGTCCCGCTGTCCTACGCCTCGAAGTGCGACGACTTCTGGTCGAGCGTCACCGGTCGTGCCGCCCCCGTCACGGTGGGCCACTCGGCGGACGACCTGGTCGACGCCATGCGCGCGGCAGAACAGGAGCGTTCGGACATCGCCGACCGGGTCCGCGAACTGCAGGACAGATTGCAGCGGATCAGGGGCGAGCTGCTCGGCTGGAAGTCGGGGACGCGCTCGACGACGGACCTGCTGACGATGAACACGGTGTCGGTGTGAACGCCGTCGCAGGGTCCGACCACCGGTTCCACCTGGTCATCTCGACGATCCGCTCGCCGGAACACATCGAGCGGTGCCTCGACTCGATCCGCCGAACACGACTGCCGGTCTTCGTGACCGTGGTCGAGCAGCGCTTGACGCCCGACGCGCTGCCGCTCCTCCGGGACCTGATCGAGGCCGGTCACGCAGAACACGTGCACGAGCCCGTCGTCCGTGGGGTCAGCCGCGGCCGGAACCGCGGGCTCGCCACGATCCGTGGGGACATCGTGGCGTTCCCCGACGACGACTGCTGGTTCGACGACGGTGTCCTCGAACTCCTGTCCGAGCGGATGGACGACCGGAACCTCGACGGGGCAGCGATCCCCTGCCGTGCGAGTGACGACAGCGGCACGATGCTCCGCTGGCGCCGACGGGCATGCCGGGTCACGAGCTGGCGGGTTCCCCGGACGATCGTCGCTGCAGGCATCTTCCTGCGACGCGATCTGCTCGAGAGGCACGGACTCTTCGACGTCGCCCTCGGGACCGGTTCGGCGACGCCGTTCGGCTCCGGCGAGGAGAACGACCTCGTCATCCGTGCACTCCGTCGCGGTGCCCACATCGCCTACATGCCGGACGTGACCGTGCGGCACGGCGACTTCCGGCACGACGGCATGACGGACGAGACCCTGGCCAAGGTGCTGCGGTACAACCGGGGGTTCGGCCGAGTGCTCCGGAAGCACCGGCTCCGCGGCCAGGCGGCCTACTGGGTCACCCGGTCGATGGCGGCCGTCCTCGTGGCACGGGTCAAGCGGGACCACGATGCGACCCGATTCCAACAGGCACAGCTCCGTGGCCGGTGGCAGGGGTGGCACGGCGCGGACGACCACGGCGTGCACCACGCGTTCGACCGGACCACGACGCCGCAGCACGGGTGACACGAGCGGCCCCGCAGCGCACCAGGTGCGCCGCGGGGCCGCTCGGAGTCACTCGTCCCAGACGACGAACCGCGGGATCCACTTCGCGGACATGTCGAGCTTCCCGGCGGTGCCCCGCACGGTCTTCTCGGACCCGGTGGGTTCGACGATCCGCCCTGTTCCGCGAAGTGAGACGCGCACGGGCGTCGACAGGTGCTGCGCCTCCGACTGCCAGACGACACGGGCGTGGTGCTTGCCGTCCGGCGAGGTGAACCGCATGTGGCGGACAGGACCGATCCGGTGCTCCGCCACGTACCGCTTGCCGGCGAGGACCCGCTGCATGGTCGCCCAGGCCGCGGCGGAGGTCTTCGGCTCGTAGCCGCCGTCGGCGTTGCCGATCAGTCCGAACGTCCGTGCGGTGCCGTTCGCCAGGGCGGGCTCGGCCATCTCGAACAGGAACAGCCGCTCGACGCCGTACTGCGCGGCGATGGCGTAGGTGCGCAGGACGTACGCGGTCTGGTCTTCCGGTCGGACCCACCCCGGTCCGGCGAACTGCGTCGGCCACCCGACCTCGGTGATCCAGATCGGCAAGGCGCTGCCGTCAGGGCGCGGGTACCGGTCGGCCGTCGTCCGGAGCCACGCGAGCGCGTCCTCGATGCACGGGTTGGTCGGGACGCAGAGCTCGGGGCCCCACGGGTTGTTGTAGGGGTGGACGCTGACCGCGTCCACGTGGTCTGCGCCGCCGAGGCGGAACCACTCGCCGATCCAGGCGCGCTCGTCGTCGGACACCGAGTTCTGGGTCGGCCCGACGATCGTCGCCGCCGGGTCGGTCGCACGGATGACCTGTGCGGTGACCCGTGCGAGCTCGATGTAGGCGGCGGGCGTCGCGGGCAGCGAACCGTGGTTGTTCGTCCACTCGTTCCAGACCTCGTAGGACAGATCGGTGTCCGGGTGCCGGTCCCGCATGTGGGACACGGTCTCCTTGACGTAGCGCTTCCAGGCGGCGGCCTGGGCGGGTACCGACACGTCCGGCGGTGCCATCGGGTCGTTCGTGTACGCGACGTTGCCGTAATCGAGGACGAAGAGTGGGCTGACACCCATGTCACGCACGATCGGGTCGATGCGGGCGTCCGTCGCCGTGAAGTCGAACCGGCCGGCGACCTTCTCGACCGCGCTCCACTGCAGGTCCTGTCGGTAGCTGCCGGCACCGAGTGCGGCGAGTGACGGCAGCGCGCTCGCCACGGGGTTGACGCCGAGACCGAAGTACGGGTCGGAGCCGACCGGACCGGCGATGGTGCGCACGAACCGGGTCGACGCGGACGTCGACCCCGGCGTCTGCACGGTCAATCGGTACGTGCCGGACGGGAGAGCGCTCGTGGGGTGCACCTCGACCGATCGGGTGCCGGCCCGGCCCCTCCCCGAGTCGACGATCGTTCCCGTGGTGTCGTTGATCCGCCAGGTGACGTCTGCCGCTCGCTCGACACCGGCGACCGTGAACCCGGGCTGCTCGTCGGGCCCGAAGAGACCGCTCCCGCCGATGGGTCGGAGCGTCGGCGTCGTCGTGGCCGTCGGCGTGGTACCGCGTGCGGACTGGGGCTGGGCGTGCTCGGACAGGATCGCCGCGAGCACGACGCCCGTGACGGCAGCGGCGGTGAGGCCACGGCGGCGTGTGGACGGAGGACGGGGAGCGGGGCGGCCAACGGATGGCCCGACGTGTTCCATCCGGCCATCATGGGCAGCACGGGCAGGTGCTGGCGAGCGATCCGAATGCACGGCACCCGCTATGCGATCGACTCGATCCTGGGCGATACACAACATGCGAACTGTTGGCGGACGGCGATCGTTCCCGCCCACAGTTGCTCGATGCCAGCCGAACGACCGACCTTCACCGGCGTCCAGGTGCTGCGGTTCGTCGCCGCGCTCCTCGTCGTGTTCTCGCACCTGCCGACGTACCTGCACGCCCGTCTCGGCACACCCCTGGTCGACATCCCCGTCGGCCAGGTCGGGGTGACGGTCTTCTTCGCGATCAGCGGGTTCGTCGCGGTGCTGGTGACACAGCGGACCCCGAGGCCGACCTGGCGCGAGTTCATCTCCCGTCGGCTGGTCCGCATCCTGCCGCTCGCGTGGGCGGTGATGACGATCAAGCTCGGCACACTGCTGGTGGCCCCGCAGGCCCTGGAACGCGCGGCCACGTCACCGACGTACATCGCGTTGTCCTACGTGTTCCTGCCCGGCCGCGGCCCGAACGGCGTGGTCGAGCCGTTCTACACCGTCACCTGGACGCTGTCGTTCGAGCTGCTGTTCTACGTGGTCGTCACGATCGCGCTCGCCACGCGCATCGACCCCCTCCGGCTGGCGTCCGTCGTCTTCGTCGGACTCGCGGTCGCCTCGGCGTTCCGAGGGCCGGACGGGTGGCCGGTCTGGCAGTTCCACGCGAACCGCATCGTCCTGTGCTTCCTGATCGGCATGGTGATCGGCCGGTGGGCACTCGACCGCCGCACCCGGCTGGCACTGCTCCGGACCGCGGCGATCACCGCGATCTGGCTCGCGGCGGGCACCGTCGCGGGCGCGTCCGTGCCGAGCCTGCTGCTGTTGCCGCTCGCGGCCGTGGCGCTGGCGACGACGGTGGCGGGTGAGCCGCTCCTGCGCCGGTGCGCCGGCACCGTCGGGCGGACGTTGGGCGATGCCTCGTACGCGTTGTACCTGACGCACCCGATCGTCGCACCGGCGACGGTGGCCGTGGTCGCCGCTGTCGTCTCCGGCCCGGCGGCCCCGGTCGTCGCGGGCATCGCCGCACCGGTCGCCGCCGTGGCCGCCTCGGTCGTGGTGTGGTTCGCGGTCGACCGTCCGGTGATCCGGCGGCTCCAGCGGCGACGGACCACACCACCACGGACCCCGCGCACCGCGAGGCACCGGCTACCCGCCGGGTAGTGTCGTCCCGTGCGATGGAGTCGAGTGAACTGGCCCTCCGTTGGCTACGTCTCCCTCGAGGACTTCGACGGCCAGCGCGAACACGTGACCCGGTTGCTCGAGGACGCCCCGCCCACGGTCGCCGCGCTCCTGACGGTCAAGTGGACCGACTCGAGGATCGAACGCTGGGTCGTGGAGTCCGCCGACGCCGTCGTCGACCCGGACGCCGACGAGGACGACGTGACGACCCCCGTCGACCTGCCGGGACACGGTGTGCCCGACCCGGTCGTCGTGCACGCCGACATCGTGGTGCGCAACGACGAGGTCCTCGACACCCCGAGCGGCCTGTGGCGCCGCTGGAACCACGCCAGGGTGTCGCTCCGGCTCCGGGACGCCGTCATCGACCCGCCGGGTCTCGACGCCGCAGCACTGCTCGCCGGTGACGCCCACGTCGCCCGGGGCGAGCTCGAGTACCTGAACGAGCACGACGCCTGGGAACTCCGTCTGCTGATCTCCCCCGTCGGCGAGGTCGCGATCCGGTTCCGGGGCGTCCGGGTGGCGATCCGGAGCGTCGCCGAGAGCGTGTACGCCGACCTCGAGGCGCGCCCGGCACGCGGCTGGCACGGCCCGGTGCCGGACGGCTGGGTCGAGTGGACGACCGAGGTGGTGCGGGCAGCGGCCTACGGCGACCTCGGCGGACTGCACCTGGCCGACGACGCGAGCGACGTCGACGACGTCGACCCCCGCTGGGGCTTCGCCCCGCTGCACGCCGCCGCGTGGTTCGACCACCCCGAGATGCTCGAGGAACTCCTGCGCCGCGGCGCGACCCTGCAGCTGGAGGACACCGAGGGGCGGACGCCGCTGACGCTGGCGATCGACCGCGACGCGCGACGGGCGGTCGACGTGCTGGTCGGAGCGGGTGCCGACCTGGAGGCCCGTGACGGCGACGGCAACACCCCGATCGTCCGCGCTGCGTGGGGTGGGCACGCCGCGATCGTGCGTGCGCTCGCCACCGCGGGTGCGGACACCAGGGCGCGCGGGTCACGGGGCGCGACGCTGCTGATCGCGGCCGTCGACTCCGGCGACCTCGACACGGTCCGGGTCGTGCTGTCGCTCGACGTCGACCGGGACGCCGTCGACGACGAGGGCTCGAGCGCCGCGGACAGGGCGGAGCTGCTCCGCGAGACGGCCGTCGCCGACCTGCTCGCCGCCGCCTGAGCGCTGTCCGCACCACGGCCCGTGGGCCGACCCGTGCCGGACGTGACGAAGCGCGGCGGACGGGAGCAGGGCCTCCCGTCCGCCGCGCGCCTGCGGGGTCGACCGTCCTAGACGGTGACCGACTCGAGGGCGTTCGCCTGCGCGACCCGCCCGTACCAGCGGGCGGAGTCCTTCGGCGTGCGCTCGAAGGTCTCGCGGTCCCACGCGACCAACCCGAACGTCGGGCGGAAGCCGGAGGCCCACTCGTAGTTGTCCAGGAGCGACCAGTGCTGGTAGCCCAGGACCTCGATGCCGTCCTCGATGCAGCGGTGGATGCCCTCGAGGGCGCCCTGCGTGTAGGCCTGTCGGCGGGAGTCGTCGGCGGTGGCGATGCCGTTCTCGGTGATCATCAGCGGGACGCCGCCGGAGAGCTCCCACGCGCTGCGGAGCCCGTCGGCCGAGGCCTCGGGGTAGAACTCCCAGCCGGTGAGGGTCGTCTCGACGTCGTCCGTCACTGGCAGGGGCCCGTCCGGACCGATGAACGTGCGAGTGTAGGCCTGCACGCCCAGGAAGTCGTCGCCGGCGGCCTGCTCGAGGTACCAGTCGTCGCGCGGGTACCCGTACTCGCGGAGCATGGCGTCCGCCCCGGGCTCGCCGGACGACTTGAAGGCCTGGGTCGCGATGGTCCACCCCGACTGGAGGCCCGACACCTGTGACAGGACCTCGCGCGACCGCTTGTGGCTGGCCAGCAGGGCGTCGGCGACCCCCAGGTCCGGGTTCGGCAGGCCGAACGCCACCAGGTTGGCCGCGTCCTCGCCGCCGGCGAGCATCGCCGCGATGTTCGGCTCGTTGATCGTGCAGACGTAGCGGACACCGTCCTGCACCACGGGGAGCGCGGCCTCGGTGTAGCGGGCGAACAGGTCGGCGGCGTCGGGTGCCCGCCAGAAGCCGTCGCGTTCGAACCAGCGTGGCACGGTGAAGTGCATGAGGGTGACGATCGGCTCGATGCCGAACTCGTGGCAGGCATCGACCATGCGGCGGTAGTGGTCGACCTCGGCACGGCTGACGAACCCGCGCTCGGGCTCGATGCGGGCCCACTCGATGCTGAACCGGTAGGAGTTCAGCCCGAGGTCGGCCGCGATGCGGATGTCCTCGCGGTACCGGTGGTAGCTGTCCGCCGCGTCGCCCGAGGGCTCGACGATGGTGGTGTCCGGCTCGTGCTCGTGCACCCACCAGTTGCTGTTGACGTTGTTGCCCTCGATCTGGTGGGCGGCGGTGGCGGCACCCCAGAGGAAGCCGTCGGGGAACTGCAGCGTGGAGATGATGGTGCCTTTCAGTGCTGTGACAAGAATGCGTCGAAGACGGCGACCGTCCCGAGCGGGTTCTCGACCTGGGGGCCGTGGTAGCTCGCGGGGATGACGACGTACTCGGCGCCGGTCTGCTCGGCCATCGCCCGCTGCCACGGGATCGGCCAGGCGTTGTCCCACTCGCCGTGGGCGACGAGGACCGGCAGGCCCGTGGCGCGCAGGGCGTCGGAGGCGTCGGTGTGGTCCTCGAGGATGTGGCCACCGGCGACGACGCTGAGCGGGCTCGTCGCGTCGAAGCGGTCGCGCACCATCCGGACGTCGTCGGGCAGCTCGGCGTCGGGGCGGTACGCCCAGAGCGGGTTCGTCGAGTCGAACAGCTGCCGGAGGTTCCCGCCGGTGTCGTGCAGGATCGTCAGCTCGGCGACCTTGCGGTACGGCCACCCGTGCGGCCCGGAGCAGAACTGCACGACGTCGCGGAACGCCGTCGGGTCCTGGAGCGCGGCGGCCCGGACGATCACCCCGCCGAGCGAGTGCCCGATCAAGTGCACGGGGGCACCGTCGTCGAGCAGGCGCGCGACCCGGACGACGTCGGCGGCTTCTTCGTCGAGGGAGTAGTCCCGCGGCTCGGTCGGCGCTGCCGAGTCGGCCTGACCACGCCGGCTGATCGCGACCGCGGTCCAGCCGGCGTCGCGGAGGACGGGCAGGAAGGTCCGCCAGTCCTCCTTCGAGCCGGTGTACCCGGGGACGATGAGCACGGTGCCCTTCGACACCCCCTCGGGCACGATCCGGTAGGCCGTGAGCCGCCCGACCGGGACGTCGATCCCGACGACGTCGACGCCGTCCGGGGTGGGCAGGTGCCCGAACGGCGGGACCGTCGGGAAGTCGTGCAGGTTCGTCATGCGCGCAGGGTCCTCCGCGGGTTGGGAACGGCGTCGAGGAGGGCGATCGTGTACGGGTCCTGCGGGTCCTGCAGCACCTGGGCCGTGTGCCCCCGCTCGACGACGGCGCCCTCGTGGAGCACCATGATGTCGTCCGTGATGAGCCGCGCACTCAGCAGGTCGTGCGTGATGTAGAGGAGCGAGACGCCCCACTGCTCGCGGAGGTCCTCGAGCAGCGCGAGCACACCGGCACGCAGCGTCACGTCGAGCATGGACACCGGCTCGTCGGCGATGATCACCTGCGGGTCGCTCGCGAGCGCCCGGGCGATCACCACACGCTGCCGCTGCCCGCCGGAGAGCTGGTGCGGGAGCTTCTGCGCGAACTGCTCGACGGGGGTGAGCCCGACCGTCTCGAGCAGCTCGAGCACCCGGCGCCGGGCATCGCGGCCGGTCAGCCCGGTGTAGTTCGCGATCGGCCGGGAGAGCGTGTACTCGACCGTGTGCAGCGGGTTGAGCGCCGAGTACGGGTCCTGGAACACCATCTGGACCTCGGAGCGGAGGTCCCGCAGACCGCGCTTGCCGAGGCGGGCGACGTCGAGGTCCCCGAACCGGACCGTGCCGGTGGTCGGCTTCTCGACGCCGGTGAGCAGCTTCGCGATGGTCGACTTGCCCGAACCGGACTGGCCGACCAGGGCGAGCGACTGCCCGGGCTCGAGGGTGAACGACACGTCGCGCACGGCCTGCACCGGCTGCTCACCGCGGCGGGGAGCCGGGTAGGTCTTCACGATGTGGTCGACGACGATCGGGTTGCGGGCGGCACTGCGCTCGCGGGAGCCGACGGTGCTGAACGACGAGGTCGTCTCCTGCCGCTTCTCGCCGGCCTCGGCGCGGAGCGAGCGGTCCGGGAAGCCCGGCAGCGACACCACCTCGGCGCGGGGGTCGGCGTAGTGCGACAGGAGCATCTGCGTGTACTCGTCCTGCGGGTCGCGGAGGATCTCGCGGGAGCCGCCGTCCTCGACGATCCGGCCCTCGTGCATGACGAGGACGCGCTCGGTGGCCTCGAGGACGATGCCGAGGTCGTGGCTGATGAGGATCGCCGTGAAGCCCTCGGTGCGCTGCAGCTCGATGATGGTGTCCATCACGGCGTGCTGCACGAGGACGTCGAGCGCCGTCGTCGGCTCGTCGAACACCATGAGCTGCGGCTCGAGCGAGAGCGCCAGCGCGATGGAGACGCGCTGCCGCATGCCGCCGGAGAGCTCCCCGGGGAACCGGGCGAGCATCGACGTCGGCAGCTTCACCTTCTCGATGAGCTCCTTCATCCGGGCGTCCCAGCGGTCGCGCGACACGTGGCCGTGCGCCTTGAAGACGTCGATGAAGTGGTTCCGGATCGTACGCACCGGGTTGAGCGCGTTCATGCCGGACTGCAGCACCATCGCGAAGCCGCCCTGCCGCTGCTGCCGCAGGGCTTCGTCGTCGAGGTCGCGGATGTCCTTGCCCGCGAAGACGATGCTGCCGCCGTTCGTGCGCGCCGGCGGCTTCTGCAGCCGGGTCAGCGCGTAGCCGAGCGTCGACTTGCCGGAACCGGACTCGCCGACCAGGCCGACGAACTCACCCTTCTTGAGCTGGAACGACACGTGGTCGACGGCCTGGACGGCGCTCTGGCCGGCCGATTCGTAGACGACCGACAGGTCGCGGACGTCGAGCAGGACGGAGGCGTCGCCCTGGTCGTGACGGGCGTCGGACTGGAGGCCCGTGGCGGCGCCGGTGGGCGCCTCCAGGCCGTCTGCCGGGTGCGTTTCTGGCAAGCCGCTCATGCGCGCTTCTCCTTACGGGGCCGTGCGCCGTCGCGCAGCCGCGGGTTGGACACGGCGTCGACGCCGAAGTTGATCAGGGTGAGGCTCATCGCGAGCAGCGCGATGCAGAGACCCGGCGCGAAGAGCAGGATCCACTGCCCGGTGAGGAGCGCGTTCGAGTTCTGCGCCCAGTACAGGATCGTGCCCCAGCTGACGATCGACGAGTCGCCGAGTCCGAGGAACTCGAGGCCCGCCTCGGCGAGGATGGCGCTGGTGGCGGCCCCGAAGAAGCTGCCGACGATGAGGCTCGTCATGTTCGGCAGGATCTCGCGGAACACGATGCGGGTCGCGCCCTCACCGGAGAACTGGGCGGCGGTGACGAAGTCCCGGCCGCGCAGCGACTGCGTCTGCGAGCGGAGCACGCGAGCGCCCCACGCCCAACCGGTCACGACGATGACCGCGATGATCACCGCGATGCCGCCGTTCTGCAGGTAGGCGGCGATGACGATCATCAGGGGCAGACCCGGGATGACGAGGAACAGGTTCACGATGAACCCGATGACCTCGGCGATCCAGCCGCGGACGTAGCCCCAGCTGAGGCCGATCGCGACGGCGACGAGCGTGGACAGGATGCCCGCGACCGCGCCGACCATGACCGAGATGCGGGCGCCGTAGATGATCTGGGACAGGACGTCCTCGCCGGCGGCGGTGGTGCCCATCCAGTGGTCGGGCGTCGCGTCGGCGGACCGGGCGAAGCCGTTCTGGCTGGCGCCGTACGGGGCCAGGAGCGGGGCGAAGATCGCCACGAACACGAAGACGCCGAGGATGATGATGCCGATCCGGGCCTTCTTGTTCGACCAGACGACGCCGAACTGGCGGGCGGCGGCGCGCCACTTGGACGGCGCTGCTTGTTCTTCCGTGTCTTGCGTTCGCACGGCGATGGTTGCGTTGTTGGTCATCGACGCGTCCTCGGGTCCAGGACGCCGTACATGACGTCCACGATGAAGTTGGCGATGAGCACCGACACGGTGATCATCAGGAAGAGGGCCTGCATGAGCGGGTAGTCCTGCCCGATCACGGCGTTGAACAGCAGGTAGCCGATGCCCGGGTAGCCGAAGACCTGCTCGACCAGGACGGAACCGCCGACCACGCCACCGAGCGCCAGACCGAAGCCGGTCAGGTTCGGCAGGATCGCGTTGCGGGCCGCGTAGCGGATGGCGACGGTGCGTCCGCGGAGACCGTTGGCCTCGGCGAAGGTCACGTAGTCGTCACCGAGGGTGTTGATCATCGCGTTGCGCATGCCGATGATCCAGCCACCGAGGCTCGTCACCAGGATCGTGACCGCCGGCAGCACCGCGTGCTGCAGTGCGTCGCCGACGAAGGCACCGTTCAGGCCGGGCGTCGTCGTCGCCGAGTAGGCGCCCGTGGTCGGGAACCAGTGCAGCACGTAGCCGAGGAAGAACAGCAGCAGCAGGGCGGTCCAGAAGTACGGGAACGTCGACATGAAGCTGCCCGACAGGGTGGGCAGTGAGTCGAGCCAGGTCCCGCGCTTCCACGCCGCCGCGACACCGATCAGGGTGCCGAGGACGAAGGCCAGGATCGTGACGACCCCGACCAGGATCAGCGTGTAGGGCAGGGCCTTCGACACGAGGTCACCGACGGGCTGCGGGTAGAACGTGTAGCTCGTGCCGAAGTCGAGGGTGATGACCTGGTGCAGGTAGCTGACGTACTGGTCCCAGAGGTTGCCGGTCGGCACCCCGAGCTGGGCCTCGATGGCCTTCTTGGTGGCGTCGGTGACCGGGCCGTTCTGGCTGAGCTTCGCGAGTGCGGCGTCGGCCGGGCTGCCGGGCATCAGGCGCGGGAGCACGAAGTTCAGCGTGACCGCGGCCCAGAGGGTCAGGACGAAGAGGACGAGTTTCTGGAGGATGTACTTCACTTCTGGTCCTCCTGCTGCGCGGCGTCCTGCTCCTGCAGGATCTGCTTGCCGGCGGCGCTGTCGCGCAGACGGAGCTTCGTGAAGATGAGCAGCGGTGCCGAGTCGTAGTTCTGCGGTGCCATGTAGGGGTCCTTCGCGCTCGGCCAGCCGACGAACTTGCCGGTGTTGAACAGGCCCCAGAGCCCGCCGTAGTACATGCCGATGACGGGGAGCTCGTCGTAGACGGTCTGCTGCAGCTGGTCGAGGATCTCCTGCTGCTTCGCGGTGTCCGTCGTCGCCTTGTACTCGTCGAGGAGCTTCTGGGTGTCGGCGTTCTTGTACCGCTCGTAGTTGTTGACCGTCGACTTGCCGACGGGCTGGTAGAACTCGCTGCTGAGCAGGGAGTTGAACGCCTGGTAGACGTCACCGTTGCCCATGCCGCCCATCGCCATGTCGAACGTGCCGTTGTTGATGTTCTGCTGGTACCCGGCGGGCTGCGGCGCCTGGATCGTCACCTTGATGCCGATGGCCGTCAGCTCGCGGCGGACCTCCTGCGCGGCGCGGAGCCAGTCGGAGTAGCCGTTCGCGGTCATGATCGTGATGGCGAGCTGCTTGCCGTCCTTGACGACCTTGCCACCCTGCACGGTGTAGCCGGACTTCTCGAGGCTGGCGAGCGCCGCCTTCGTGTCCTGCGTGATCATGCCCTTGTCGGGGATGTCCGGGTTGAGGTAGCGCTCCTGGTTCGGCAGGATCAGGCCGGTCTGGCCCGCCGCCGACAGGTTGCCCTCGGACGCGGTCTCGGCGATCGCGTCACGGTCCAGCGCGAGCGAGATGCCCCGGCGGACGTTGACGTCGTTGTACGGCGCCTTCGTGAGGTTCGGGATGAGGCCGATCACACCGCCGGCCGGGAACCACCACTCGTTCGTCTTCGACGCGGCGCCCCAGGTGCCCTTGACGTCGGAGATGAACGAGTACGCCCAGTCGTAGCCGCGGGTGACGGTGTCGAGCTGCGTGTTCGTCGCCGGCAGGATGAGGTGCTTGATGGCGATCTTGTCGGCCTGCCAGTACTTCGGGTTCTTGTTCATCGAGTACTGCTGGTCGGTGTAGTTGCCGAGGACGAACGGCCCGGTGCCGACCGGGTTCGGGTCGCGCCAGGTCGTCGGGTCCTTCACGCCGCCCCAGTGGTCCTCGCCGAGGATGTACGTCTGCCCGATGATCGTCAGGCTCGGGACGTCCTCGCTCTTGAGGTGGAAGACGACGTGGTCGCCGTCCTGCTCGATGCTCTTGATGTGCTGCCAGGCGCCCTTGACGTCCATGGCGGGGAACTTCTTGAGCAGGTCGAAGGTGAAGACGACGTCCTTCGCGCTGAACGGCGACCCGTCGGACCACTCGACACCCGAGCGGATCGTCATGTCGATCGTCTTCGCGTCGGGCTGGCTCCACGCGCTGGCGAGCCACGGGTTGCGCTTGCCGTCGAGGGGGTTCACCTCGATGAGGGGCTCGTACATCCACTTGGAGGCCGTGCGGGCGTTCGCGATGTACGGGTTGAAGTTGCGGTCGAACAGCGGGTTGCCGCGGTCCGCGTTGATGAGCATCGTGTCCTTGCCGATGGTGGGATCGGGTTCGGATCGGACCTGGATGCTGCAGCCGGTGGCCACGAGGGCCACTGCGGCGAGGCCGGCGATGGCCGCGACGAGGCGGCCTCGGCGGCGGGGGCCTGGGTCACGCGTGCCGCGCGTGCGCTGTGGGGGAAGCGTCATTGCTCGGTCGACCTCCATGTCGATTCGGTACGTGCTCAATGTATGCGCTTACATCGCGGCGTGCAACTGCGGGTGTTGTTTCGCGGGGCGGCACGGTGCGAGGTGCGCCGACTGGTGCGAGGTTGCCCGCTCTGTGCGCTGCTACGGACTCGCACGGGGCGCGGAAGGTCGCACGGGATGCGGAAGGCCGCACGGTGCGGCCTCGCGACGGCACGCACGCCTACAGCGCGGGCGGGCAGCTCTCGCGCAGCAGCACCTCGACGGGCAGGCGCACGGCGCGCGGCGGCCCCTCGCGACGTTCGAGCCGGTCGACGATCGCCAGGACGGCGGCACGCCCGAGCGCCCCCATCGGCTGGTGCACCGTCGTCAGGCGCGGCGACGAGAACCGGCCGGCGTCGATGCCGTCGAACCCGGTCACGACGAGGTCCTCGGGCACCCGGAGCCCCCGGGCAGCGGCGGCGTCGAGCACCCCGAGCGCAGACTGGTCGTTCGAGCAGACCACGGCGCGCGGGACGTCGTCGGCCAGCAGCGACACCGCGAGCTCCCGCGCCCGGGCCCGCCCGAAGTCGCCGTGCACGGTGCGCACCGCCGAGGCCGGCACCCCGTGGTCGGCCAGCGCCGCGCGGAACCCCGCCGAGCGCTCCATGTCGTCGGGCGAGTCGATCGGCCCCGCCACGTACGCGAGTGACCGGATCCCCAGGCGCCCGATGACGTGCGACGCCAGGGTCCGCATGCCCGCGGCGTTGTCCACGCTCACCGAGTCGAACCCGTGCGAGCGCCGGTCGTCGGCGAGCACCACGACGGGGATGCGGCGGGCGACGTGCTCGAGCAGGTCGTCGGGCACGGTCTGCGCCAGCACGGCGAGCCCGTCGACCCGGCCGGCGACGTCGTTCACGATGACGTCGCGCGACGAACCCCGCCCGGCGGCGACCATGAGCGCCAGCCCCCGCTGCCAGGCCTCGGTCTCGGCACCGCGCAGGACCTCGTCGAAGTACAGGTTGGACGAGAACGGCTGCGTCACGTGGCGCCGGTCGTCGACCACGCGGACGCCGCCGTCGGTGACCAGGTCGGGCCGCTCATCGGGCACCACGTCGAACCCGGGCAGCAGCAGTCCGACGACGCCGGTGCGCTTGCCGGCGAGGGCCCGGGCGTTGCCGGATGGGACGTACCCGAGGCTCCGGATCGCCGCCTGCACGCGGTCCCGGGTGCCCTCGCGGACGGCGTCGGGCGTGCGGAGCACGCGCGAGACGGTGGCGATGGAGACGCCGGCCGCAGAGGCGACGTCGTAGACCGTGGGAGGTGCGGTGCGCTGGTCGGCCAACCCGTGCCTCCCCTTCGACGTCCGCTGGTGCCGCGCCTCGCGCTGTGCGGCCGGACCATCCTAGGCATGCCGTGTGCCGGGAGTTCTCCACACGGTGCCGGAAACGCTTGCGGGACAGCGGGGGTCGCGCGACACTGTTCCGACCTCAGTACGTCCCGTGAGGAAGCGCACCAGCGGGCCGCGTGCCCGCACCGATCAGGTTGCCCACACACAGGGGAAGGACACGACATGTCACAGTCGACACGTTCCGGGAGCAAGCTCGCACTCCGCGCGAGCCACGACGAGGCCGAGGTGCGCGACGCGCTGCTCGAACGCACGGATTCGATCCGCACGTTCGACGACCTCGACGCACCGCAGGAGACGACGGACCTGCGCTAGCGGCTCCCGCCCGGCCTCCCCCCGGACACGGCCAGGAGGCCCGGGCAGGCGCCCGCAGACCGCTCACGTCCGCGCGCACTCAGCGCTCGGTCGCGCCCACGATCGTCATGCCTGCCCCGCGCAGGCGTCGGCGCTCCTGCGCGATCCAGCTGAGGAGCCGGTCGTTCGTGCCGGCGACGTGGGCGGCGACGAGGTCCGCTGCGCGGTCCGCGTCGCCGTCGCGCACGGCGTCGATGATGGCGCTGTGCTCGTCCCAGGCGGCGTCGCGCGCCTCGGGCGTGCGCACCTCGATCCAGCGCGTGCGCTCGAGCCGCGTCAGGGCGTCGGCGATGGCGTCGGTGACGAACCGGTTGCCACCGAGCGCGGCGAGGTCCAGGTGGAACGTCGACCCCATGCGGATGCCGGCCTGCTGGTCGGGGGTGGGCTGGAGCGCGTCGAGGTGCCCGCGGACCTCGGCCAGCTGCTCGGGGGTGGCACGCTGGACGGCCAACCGGACGGCAGCGGGCTCGAGGATGCCGCGGAGTTCGGCGAGCGAGGCGATCTCGTCGAGGTCGATCGGGGTGACCGTCCACGAGCGACCCTCGTGCAGGATGAGTCCCTCGCGCTCGAGCCGCGACAGTGCGGCGCGGACCGGCGTGCGCGAGGCGTGGAACCGTGCCTCGAGCCCCCGCTCCGAGATGCGCTCCCCCGGTGCGATGTCGAGGGTCAGGATGGCCGCGCGCAGGTTGTCGTAGAGCTGGGCCGTCTGCGACACGGGCGCGGCGTCGGTCGTGTCGGTCACGGCGGACAAGCCTAGCGGCGTGACGGCGGGAATGGTATACCGTTCTGGTATACCAATCCGTTCCGCGATGGAACGACGACGAACGGCCGACACTCCCCATGCCCACGACCGACGCCCCGCAGCGATCCACCACGACGCCGCCGGTCTCCGCCCGCGCCTGGACGATGCTCGCCCTCGGGGTCGCGGCCCAGGCGGCGGGGACGCTCGTCGTGTCCGCGCCGGCGCTCCTCATCCCCCACCTGCTCAGCCGCGGCACGTCCCTGCCGGCCGCCGGGCTGCTCGCGGCCGCCCCGACCTTCGGCATGGTGCTGACGCTCATCGCCTGGGGCGCGATCACCGACCGGTTCGGCGAGCGCGTCGTCATCGCCGGCGGACTCGTGCTCACCACGCTGGCCGTGGTGGGCGCCTGGCTCGCTGCGGGCGACCCGGTGCTGCTCGGGTTGGCGTTCCTGGCCGGTGGGATGACGAGTGCCTCGACGAACGCCGCGAGCGGTCGGGTCGTGGTGGGGTGGTTCCCGAAGGAGCGCCGGGGGCTCGCGATGGGCATCCGGCAGATGTCGCAGCCGCTCGGCGTGACACTCGCGGCGGTCACGGTGCCGCAGCTCGCCGAGGGCTCCGGGATCCGCACGGCCCTGGTCCTGCCGATCGTGCTGTGCGCCGTGCTCGCCGTCTGCTGCGCGATCGGGATCACCGACCCGCCACGCCCTGCCCGGGCCACGGTGGCGACGACGGCGACCGCGAACCCCTACCGCTCGAGCGGCTTCCTGTGGCGGGTGCACGCGGTGTCGGTCCTGCTCGTGGTGCCGCAGTTCACCCTGTCGACGTACGGGCTCGTCTGGCTCGTCGGCCTCGGCTGGTCGACACCGGCGGCCGGGCTGCTCGTCGGCGCCGCGCAGTTCGTCGGGGCGATCGGCCGGATCCTGGTCGGTGGCTGGAGCGACCGGGCCGGGTCGCGCGTCGGACCCCTGCGGATCGTCGCGGTGAGCGCCGCGGTGGTGATGGCGGTGCTCGCGGTCGTCGACGCGACACACCTGGCCGGGGCCGCGGTGTTCCTGGTGCTCGCGACGAGCGTGACGGTCGCCGACAACGGGCTGGCGTACACGTCGGTCGCCGAGGCGGCGGGGCCGTTCTGGTCCGGCCGGGCGCTCGGTGCGCAGAACACCGGGCAGTTCATCGCGGCGAGCGCCGTCGGTCCGGGCATCGGGGCGCTGGTCGGTGCGCTCGGGTTCGCGGCGTCGTTCGGCATCGTGGCGGTGCTCCCGCTGCTCGCGGTCCCGCTGGTGCCCCGACGCGACCGGTCGCACGACTGACCGTCCGCACGACTGACTGCGAACGGCCCCGTCGGTCCGCTCCGCCCGTCGCGCCCGTCACCCCTGTTCGTGGTCGGCGCGCTCGGGGTCGTCCTGGGAGTCCCGGCGGCGGTCCTGCATGAGCTCCTTCGTCCGGAGCAGGCGCAGCGCCGTCACGAGCACCAGCCCACCGAGGACGTTGAACAGCAGCGTGTACCCGAACCAGCCGAGCCACTGCCCGTAGGTGATGTCCGCGCCCGACTGAATCGCCCCGAAGACGAGCAGCGAGTCGAGGATCGAGTGGAAGAGCTGCAGCCCGGCGAGCAGGAAGCCTCCGGCGACGGCGGCGACGAGCTTCGCGGGGTCCGAGTCGGTGCCCTGCTGCATCCGCGTCATCAGGGTGATGGTGCTGCCGCCCAGGACCGCCAGCACGATGCTCTGCAGTCCGAACGGCGCGTCGACGTAGTGGTGCGCCGACTCCGAGAGCGTTGCGTGCCACTGCGGGAACGCCTGGACGACGAGCCACATGAACACCCATCCCCCGGCCAGGTTCGCCGCGAGTGTGCCGCCCCACAGCCGAACGAGCTGCAGCACGGTCCCCTCGCGGGCGACCACGGCCGCGACCGGCATCAGGAAGTTCTCGGTGAAGAGTTCGCTGTGCGCCAGGTGCAGTGCGATGAAGCCGATGCCGAAGGCCAGCCCGGCGAGCAGGTGGCTGTCGGTCTCGGTGAGCACCGCGAGGTACGCCATCACCCCGAGACCGACCTCGAGGCCACCGAAGAACCCCGTGACGAGGACGGCCCGGGTCGTCCGTTGCAGCCGCTCCGCGCCCTCCTCGATGGTCGCGTCGAAGGACTCCGCGAGTTCGTCCTCCACGGGTGCGTCGCTGGTGCCGAGCTCACGTCGGCGGTCGTCGGTCATGGCCGGGACGCTATACGCGGCCGTCGTGGCGGCCCGCAGGATCGCACCGTGACGGACGGGAGGCCCGGTACCAGCCGGCACCGGGCCTCCCGTCCGTCGTCCGGTCACCGCTCAGGCGGCCGGCACCGCCGGTCCCACCGGCCACCGCAGCAACGCCGCGGCGGGCGCGCCGTTCGGGAGCGACGCGGCGTTCACGAGCAGCAGCTCCGCGTCGGTGAGGGCGACCGCCCGCACGATCGCGCACACGGCCGGGACCGGTCCGATGACCGGTGCGCCCGCCGCCTGCTCGGGTGCCGTGGCGATCCACGGCACCGCTCCCAGCGCGAGCAGGGTGCGGTCGCCGATCGCGGCGGCGTCGATCGCGACGACCGAGGCCTGCGCCTGCTGCAGCGCCTCGACGACGGACCCGAGGCCGGCGACCGTCTGGTTGTCCCCGCGGCCGACGTGGGTGCGGAGCAGGTCCTCGAAGTCGTGCCGGCGGGTCGCGATGACCCGGGCGAGCGCGATGTCGACGTGCTCGACGAGCGCGGTCTCCGACGCATCCGAAGCCCGGGTGTCGACCGGGACCTCGGAGACGACGGCGCGCGCCTCGGTGGACAACTGGTCGAGCAGGAGCCCCCGTGCGCGGATGTCCCCCGCGACCACGATGAGCTTCGGCTGCAGCCGCCGGAAGGCCTCGTCGACGGACGTGGCGACCTCGTTCTGGTTGTCGCGCCAGATCTCCTCGGTGTGGTGCTGCCACCGCAGGTGCGACCAGCCGCCGCCCTGGAACTTGTGGAGCGTGTCGGTGCGGCCCTGCACGCGCTGCTCGTCGCGACGGTCCGGCACGTCCGCGTGGCCCAGGCGGTAGGCGCGGTAGCCACCACCTTCGCGACCGACCTCGACGATCAGGAACGGCAGGTCGAGCGGCCGGTGCGCCAGGAGCGGCAGCAGGTCGGGCACGGGGTCGTGGCCGATCGACGTCGGGGCGTGCATCGCCCCGGGCAGGACCTCGCTGAGCACGAGTTCGCCGTCGTGCACGAGCACGTACCGGCTGACGGGTGCCGGCACCCCGGGCGTCTCCTCGAGCTCGGCCATCACCGTGTCGATGACCTCGGCGTCCGCCCCGGCCGACCGCAGCACGTCCTCGGCCTTCCGGCGCTGCAGGGCGGCGAGGTGCTGCGGGTCCTCACGGTCACCGGACGCGTCGACGTAGGCCCACGTCCACGTGCCCCCGCGCTTCAGGCGTTCGGCGATCCCGGACTGCAGGTGCGGGGCGTCATTCTGCGTCAGAGCCATCGGTGCTGCCCTCCCCGGTCTCGGTGCGGTACACGGTCGCGTCGGCTCCGTCGCCGTCGCCGGTGGGCAACGGGTCGGCACGGTCGGCGTCGTCCTCGGGGAGCACGTCGGTGGTGTCGTCCTGCAGCTCGCCCTCGAGCTCGCCGTCGTAGCCCGACGCGGCGAGGGTCTCCGGGCTGTCGGTGTCGTCGGGGACCGGCTCGGACTGCCGGAACTCCTCGACGTGGGCGTTGCTGCCGTGCCCCTGGACGATGCTCTGCGCCTCGTGCGCGAGCTGCTCGTCGAGTTCGGGGCGATGGGTGGTGTTCCCGCGTTCGGTCATCGCTTGTCCTCCCGGTCGTGCCACCGGCGGCCTTCGCCGTCCGGGGCGTCGGTGTCTGCTCTGTGACCCCACCGTCCGCGCCCGGGCCTGGGGCCGTTCCAAGGTGCGCCGGGAACGCGCAGTGTCGGTACGGTCACGAAACCACAACGGCGTTCGGTTCTGTGATTGGGTGTCGACAACCCCGATCAACGACGAACGGAGTGCGGCAATGGCGCCACGACCACGACCCATCACGAGACGACACCTGTTGGGCTTCGGCCTCGGCACCGCGGCGGCGGGACTCCTCGCCGGCTGTGCGGTCCCGGGCTCGACCAACGTCAACAAGGCGGCCCTCGTGCCCGCCGCGGCCTCGGGTGAGACCGTCCAGCTCACCTACTGGGCCTGGCTCAAGGACCTGCAGAAGGTCTGCGACGTCTGGAACAGGACACATCCGGACATCCAGGTGTCGGCGAACTGGATCCCCGGCGGCAACAGCGGCGGGTACCAGAAGATGTACTCCGCGCTCGCGGCCGGCGGCGGCCCGGACATCGGGCAGGTCGAGCTCCGGCAGATCCCCGAGTTCATGCTCGCGAACGGCCTGGTCGACCTGGCCCGGTACGGCGCGAAGGACTTCGAGTCGAAGTACGACGAGGCCGCGTGGGCGCAGGTGTCGTTCGTCGACGGCATCTACGGCATCCCGCAGGACACCGGCCCGATGGGGTTCTACTACCAGACCGCGATCCTCGAGCAGGCCGGCGGTGAACCCCCGACGACGTGGGACGAGTGGCGTGACCTGGCCGACAAGGTCCGGAGCACCGGGAAGCAGAACTACCTCGAGGTGTTCCCGGTCGCCGACGCGTCACCGTTCGCCGCGTACGCACAGCAGGCCGGCGCGCGCTGGTTCAAGGTCGACGGCGACGAGTGGGTCGTCGACATGACCGACGACAAGACCCTGATGGTCGCGGACTTCTTCGACGGGGTCATCGACGACAAGCTGGTCGACACGAGTGCCGGCGCGTACTCCCCCGGGTGGTACGCCGCGGCCGCGAGCGGCAAGATCGCTGCGGTCACGAGCGCGAGCTGGGGTGACGCACTGATCGAGTCGGTGCAGGGCGGCGAGGGCAAGTGGAAGGTCGCCCCGATGCAGAAGTGGGGCGCCGACGGCTTCGGCTCGAGCGCCATCGGCGGTTCGACGGCCGCGGTGCTGGCGAACGCGAAGCACCCGAAGGAGGCGCTCGAGTTCATCACGTGGATGACCACCTCGAAGGAGGGCATCGACGCGATGATCAAGCACTGCGGCATCGGCTGGTCGCCCGCCGTCGACTACATCGGGGCGCAGCGCGAGAAGCCGTCGAAGTGGTTCTCCGGCCAGAACTACAACGAGGACGTCTTCGTGCCGGCCTCGAAGGAGCAGAACATCGACTGGTCGTGGTCCCCGGTGACCCAGTCGGCCTTCACCAGCCTGCAGAACCAGTTCCGCCGCAAGCTCACGTCGGGCCTGAAGCTCAGTGACGCCGTGGAGCTCGCACAGCGGGAGATCGTCCAGTCCTTCAAGGACAAGGGCCTCAGCGTCAGGACGGCACGATGACCCAGCAGACCACCACCAGGCAGTCCACCGGCCGACCGGCCGGCGGCACCCCCGCGTTCCGCACCAGCACGAAGGCCACGAGCGCGCAGAAGCGTGCCCCGTGGATCCTGCTCGCCCCGTTCCTGGCCCTGTTCCTGCTGACGTTCGTCATCCCGATCATCAGTGCCCTGTTCCAGTCGTTCACCACCGTCGACCGCGAGGGCCTGTTCGGTGAGGACGGCGTCGTCGGCCGGTTCGCCGGGTTCGACAACTACGCGATCGCCCTGCAGGACAGCGGATTCGTCGCCTCGATCGGCCGCATGCTGCTCTTCGGCATCGTCCAGGTCCCGGTGATGATCATCGCCTGCACGATCCTCGCGCTGCTGCTCGAGTCGGCGAGCGCCCGCTGGCCGGGCTTCTTCCGGGCGATCTACTTCATGCCCTACGGCGTCCCGGGCGTCATCGCCACGATCCTGTGGTCGTTCCTGTACGTGCCCGGCCTGTCGCCGATCGTGTCGCTGCTGCAGTCGATGGGGCTGCAGCCGGACTTCCTCGGCGCGAACAGCGTGCTGTGGTCGATCGCGAACATCGTCACGTGGACGTACACCGGCTACAACATGCTCATCATCGTGGCGCAGCTGAAGTCCATCCCCGGCGAGGTCTACGAGGCCGCCAAGGTCGACGGCGCGAACGCGTTCCAGGTCGCGTGGCGGATCCAGATCCCGCTCATCGCGCCGGCCCTGGTGCTCACGACGGTGTTCTCGATCATCGGCACCCTGCAGCTCTTCGCGGAGCCGCAGATCCTGTCGACCGTCGCCCCGGCGATCGACACCGAGTACACGCCGAACTACGCCGCCTACACGAACGCGTTCGCGTTCAACGAGTACGGCGTCGCGAGTGCGCAGGCGGTCATCATCGCGCTGGCCGCGTTCATCCTGTCGTTCACGTTCCTCGCGCTGACGAACCGACCACCCAAGGACGAACGCGACCGCCGCAAGCGCGCACGGCGCGACGGCCGGGAGGCCCGCACCGCGCTCCAGACGCGCGCTGCGGCGGGCAGCAACGGTACTTCCCAAGCCGCACCGGGCCTCCAGGCCAGGTCCGGTCTGCAGAACGGAACGAAGGGGGCCGACGCATGACCAGCGAAGCCATCGAAGCGCCGGCCACGGCGAAGACCGCCGTCCCCGTCGACACCACGTCGATCAGTGCGCACCAGCGCCGCAAGCTCGACCGGTCGCCGCGCTCGCAGATCGTCGTCACGGGGATCCTCGTCGTCGTCGCGCTGTACTTCATCGTCCCGCTGTACTGGGTCGTCATCGCCGCGACGAAGACCACGGGCGCGCTGTTCTCGACCAACGGGTTCTGGTTCGGCGGCGAGTTCGCGCTCTGGAGCAACCTGCAGCAGGTGTTCACCTACGACGGCGGCATCTTCGTCCGGTGGATCGCGAACAGCATCCTGTACTCCGGCGTCGGTGCCGTCCTGGCGACCTACTTCGCCGCGGCCGGCGGGTACGCGCTGGCGAAGTACGACTTCCGGGGGCGCCAGTTCGTGTTCGGCACGATCCTCGGCGGCGTGCTCGTGCCGGGGACCGCGACCGCACTGCCGCTGTTCCTGCTGTTCTCGTCGATGGGCCTGACCGACACGTACTGGAGCGTGCTCATCCCGAGCCTGGTGTCACCGTTCGGGCTGTTCCTGTGCCGGGTCTACGCCGCCGCGTCGGTGGACACCACCCTGCTCGAACAGGCACGCATCGACGGGGCCGGCGAACTGCGGATCTTCCACACCGTGGTGCTCCGGCAGATGACCCCGGCGCTCGTCACCGTGTTCCTGTTCCAGGTGGTCGGGATCTGGAACAACTTCTTCCTGCCGCTCATCATGCTGGCAGACCAGAAGCTGTACCCGATAACACTGGGTCTGAACAACTGGCGCTCGCAGGTCGACCGCCTGCCGGAGTTCTACCAGCTCACCACCGGCGGGGTGCTCGTCTCGGTCATCCCGCTCGTCATCGCCATCATCGTCCTCCAGCGCTTCTGGCGTGGAGGCCTCACGGAAGGATCGGTCAAGGGTTGACCCACTCCGCACTCTCGTCCACCGCACCCGGCTCCGACTCGCGGCTGGCACCCCGTGCCTGGCTGCACACCGACGCCCCATCCCTGTCGCTGAACGGGGACTGGCGGTTCCGGTGGTCGCCCGTCGCCTCGGTCTCCGAGGACTTCGCGACCGAGGGTGGGGAGGACGACGACCCGGCCTGGGGTGAGCTCCCGGTGCCGTCGCACTGGGTGCTGCACGGGCACGGCGCTCCGAGCTACACGAACCTGCAGTACCCGTTCCCGATCGACCCGCCGCACCCGCCGGAGGAGAACCCGACCGGTGACCACCGCCGCACGTTCGAGCTGCCGTCGTCGTTCGACGGTGCCGGCCGGGTGCTGCTGCGGTTCGACGGGGTCGAGTCGCACTTCCGGGTGTGGCTGAACGGGACGCTCGTGGGGTGGTCGACGGGCTCGCGCCTGGCGACCGAGTTCGACGTCACCGAACTGGTGCGCCCGGGGGCGAACGAGCTCGCGGTCCGGGTGCACCAGTGGTCAGCGGCGTCCTACCTGGAGGACCAGGACCAGTGGTGGCTGCCCGGCATCTTCCGCGACGTCACCCTGCTCGCCCGGCCCACGGCGCCGATCGACGACGCGTTCGTGCGCGCCGGTTGGCGGGCGACGCTCGGCACGGCTGCCTCGTCCGGCACCGCGGCGTCGGGACGGCCGGAGACGGGGACCGGCACGATCACGTTCCCGACGCTCGACGCGGTGTTCCCGGTGCGGTTCGCGGTGCCCGACCTGGGCGTCGACGTCACCTGGGCCACGGCGGACGACGTCGCGCCAATCGAGGTCGAGGGCGTCGAGCCGTGGAGCGCCGAGCTGCCGAAGCTGTACGACGCGACGCTGTCGACCGGTTCCGCGGCGGCCGGCGCGGGCGCCTCGGGCGGTGAGACGGTGTCGCTCCGACTCGGGTTCCGCACCGTGTCCATCGTCGGCGACCGGTTCCTGGTGAACGGCGAGCGCGTGGTGTTCCACGGCGTGAACCGGCACGAGACCCACCCCGTGCGCGGCCGGGTGTTCGACGAGGAGCACGCCCGCGCCGAGATGGCGCTGATGAAGCGGAACAACGTCAACGCCATCCGCACCTCGCACTACCCGCCGCACCCCCGCGTGCTCGACCTGGCCGACGAGCTCGGGTTCTGGGTGATCCTGGAGTGCGACCTGGAGACCCACGGGTTCCTGTTCACCGGCTGGGTCGGCAACCCCTCCGACGACCCGGCGTGGGCCGAGGCCTACCTCGACCGCATCGCCCGCACCGTCGAGCGCGACAAGAACCACGCGTCGATCGTGATGTGGTCGCTCGGCAACGAGTCCGGCACCGGCCAGAACCTCGCGGCCATGTCGCAGTGGGTGCACGACCGCGACGCCGAGCGCCCCGTGCACTACGAGGGCGACTACACGGGCGAGTACACCGACGTCTACTCGCGGATGTACCCGACGCTGCAGGAGACCGAGTCGATCGGCGGCGGCACCCCGACGCCCCTGCTCGGCTGCGGCCCGGCCGAGGCCGCACGGCAGCGGTCGAAGCCCTTCATCCACTGCGAGTACGTGCACGCGATGGGCAACGGCCCCGGGCAGATCGCCGAGTACGAGGCCCTGGTCGACCGGTACCCGCGGCTGCACGGCGGGTTCGTGTGGGAGTGGCGGGACCACGGCCTGCTCGCGAAGACGCCCGCCGGCGATGACTACTACGCCTACGGCGGGGACTTCGGCGAGGTCGTGCACGACGGCAACTTCGTGATGGACGGCCTGGTACTGCCCGACGACACCCCGACACCGGGGCTCGCCGAGTTCGCCGCCGTCGTGGCCCCGATCCGGCTCGCAGTCTCGGACACCACGGTGCTGGTCGAGAACCGGTACCACTCGGCCTCGACCGCCGGGCTCCGGCTGTGCTGGACCCTGTCGCGGAACGGCGTCGTCGAGGCCTCGGGGCGCCTGTCCACGGGCATCGTCGCCGCCCGGGAGTCGGCGACGGTCCCGGTGCCCGCGGAGGTGCTCGACGCGGCCACGTCCGAACTCGCACCCGGCGACGAGCTCTGGTTCGACCTGACCGTGGAACTGGCGGGGCCGACCGCGTGGGCGGACACCGGCCACGTCGTCGCCCGCACCCAGCGGCTCGTCGCGGCGCGCGCGGCGGACGCACCACGGGCCTCCCGGCAGGGGTGGGACGGCGACCGACTCGGTGACGGCACCTTCAGCGCCCGCGGTGACCTGGTGTCCTGGAAGGGGCACGAGGTCGCCGGGCCCCGCCTGGAGCTCTGGCGTGCGCCGACGGACAACGACAGCCTGGCGTCACAGGGCGGCTACGAGACCGCGGACCCGGTGCTCACGCACGGTGTCGGCGATCCGACCGCTCCCCCGTCGGCGTCGCGCTGGCGCGACCGAGGGCTGGACCGGCTGACGCACCGGCCGGTGTCGGTGTCGCGGACAGACTCCGGTCTGGAGCAGCGCGTCCGCGTGGCGGCGGCGAACAGCGGGTGGGGCCTCGAGGTCACGCACCGCTGGACCCTGACGTCCGACGGGCTCGTGCTGCAGACCGACGCCGTGCCGTTCGGCGCCTGGGACGTCACGTGGCCGCGGATCGGGGTGCGGTTCGACCTGCCGGCGTCGCTGGCGGATGGGGACGCGACCTGGTTCGGGACCGGACCGCTGGAGTCGTACGCCGATTCCTCGCACGCTGCCCGTGTCGGCCGGTTCACCGCGCCCGTGCGCTCGCTCGGGGTGGAGTACTCGCGGCCGCAGGAGACCGGGCACCGGCCATCGCTGCGTTCGTTGTCGGTCGGGCCGTTCACCGTGACGACGGTGGGGTCGCACCGTGCGGGGTTCACCCTGTCGCCGTGGACCGCGCAGCAGATCGACCGCGCCGAGCACCCGTACGAGCTGCCGACGTCGGACCACCTGTACCTGTACCTCGACGCCGCGCAGCACGGGCTCGGCAGCCGGGCGTGCGGGCTCGACGTGCTGCCCGAGCACCAGCTCTGGCCGCAGGCGTTCAGTTGGAGCGTGCTGCTGGGCTAGTCGGGGTCGGCTCTCTCGCAAAACACCGGTGTTCGCACGTTGCACACCCGCATCCCGCGGCGTGCAGTGTGAACACCGGTGTTTTGTGTGCGCAGCGGATAGCCCACCAATCTATTGGGGCCGTTGGCGCTTCCCGTGTGCCGCGCTCCTGCAAGAGCGCTCCGTTGACGCAACCTCCTCCGATCGAAGCACAGCGAGGCAGCTGCTCAATGCCGCATGCACGAAAGGGTTCATTCGCTCTTGACACAGGTGACATTCTACGTTTCAGTACTCATATGCTTCTCTCCGGCTTGGCCCTCTTTGCTAGCGCGTCGGTGATCACCGTCGTCGCCGAGCTGACTGCGCGCGGCGTCGTCGGGCCGAACGGTGGCGCTGGAATCCGCATCGCTTCCGTGATGCGGTCCAAAGCTGCTTGGCAGGTCGGCCACCGTGCGGCCCGAAGGTGGCTCCACTCCGGTGCTGCAGCGTTGGCCGGCTCCGGGGTCCTGGACATCGTGGCACCCAGTCGCGTTGCTGACACGTACCTCCCCATCGGGATGGCGCTCGCAGTTTGCTTCCTCATCGTCGGTGCCGTTGTCGCCCATCGCGCCGCCCGGCTGGTTGAAGCCAACAGAGATGACGACTGAACTGACGCTTCGAAACGACCCGCAGCCGGACCACTTGATTCGCCGCCGCTGAAGACCAACAGCACGACCCACCAACTCACAAAGGGGTAGCCATGAAGTTGATCACCACCGCAGTCACACTCACCGCAGTGATCGCCTTGGGGAGCGTGACAGCCGCACACGCGGACCAGCGCGATGTGTTCTCCGATGAGCAGATCGTCCGAGGCTTGGTCTTCGGCCAGGGTGAATTCGCCGACCGCATCAACACCAGGGTCGAACTTCCCGAGGATCTCGACGAATCCGGACTGAAGAAGTACGACGAGGTGATGGACAACATCGTCACCGACCTGGTCGACAACAGCGCGTACGGAACCGACAGCTCCATCGAAGCCGTGAAGTCCGGAGATCCCTACAAAACGCTGTCGGCCTTCGGTGATCTCCGCGAAGCTTTCGAGAAGTCGCTGCGTTCGCAGTACCCAGAGGTGATCTCAGAGCGATCAGACGCAATGCAACCACGAGTGTGTGGGCCCACTGTGTGCGCTGCGGCACTCGTGGCAGTGATCGCGGTCGGAACGGTTCTCGCCGCGGTCAACTTCAACGTCGCCGGCAACGTCAACATGGTCGTCAATCAAAACGGCTTGTGGTCGAACAACGGGGTGTTCGGTTCACGGTCAACTCCACGCGTCGACGGAAACCTCCCCTCCCCCGATCCCGCCCGAATCGTGGAGCAGTACCCCCACCTGAACGAGTCCGAGGTCGCCGCACGAGTGGCGACGGTCTTCGCGTAGAACGTGAGTGCGCAGCGGTCGAAGACCGCGCTCGGAATCGCCGTTCTCGCCGTAGCAGGAGCCATGATCCTGACGCTCGCGTCGTTCGCCGGCAACAAGGTGTCACAGACCGTGAGCGATCCGACAGGACGGCAACTTTCAGGACAGCCCGCCGCCCAACTGTTCCGACAAGGATGGGGCTTCTTCACCCGCGATGCACGCGAAGACATAGTCCGAGTCGCTCATCGGCACGGCAACGAATGGCGGGTAGCGGAGGGCAACGTCACTTCATCGAGGGAGAACTTGTTCGGCTTCTCACGCCGATCCCGGAACTTCGACCAGGACCTGTCGTTCCTGCTCGAAAGCCTGCCTGCCGGCACCCGTTGGACCGACTGCCGGGCACTGAGTGCCCCTGGCTCGTGCTTGACGACGACCGGCCTGCGAAACGCTCCGGTGGTGCGGCTTCACAGTTCATCGGAGTCTCTATGCGGAACGCTGATCCTCACCCGACAACCGCCGATTCCGTTCGCGTTCTCTCGTTTCCGGGTCGCGGCTCCGGGAGCTGTCCTGGCGCTGGAGGTCAGATGCCTCGGCTGAGTCGTCTCTTGGATCGCTGGGGCGATCGAGTGATGATTGCGTGGGGGCGGTCACCCCACGGCTTCCAGCTAACGCTCGCACGCTCGGTGCTGGCCTCGTCGACCTTCCTCGTGCTGCTGCTCAATCCGACTTCAGTGTTGCTACACGATCCTTCACTGGTCGGTACGACACCGTCGTCCTGCACTGGTATCGCTTCGGCAGGTGCGTTCTGCCTTGCACCGGATAACCTCGGCGAACTGGTTCGCTGGCTCCTGGTGGCGATGTGCATCCCCACGCTGCTCGGGGTCATGCCCGCGGTATCGGCTCCTTTGCACGCCTACGCCGCTTTCAGCCTTGCATCGAACACGGTCGGGATCGAGGGAGGCGACTACCTCGAGACCACTGTCAGCGTCGTGCTGGCGGTCGTCTGCTGCACCGATCGACGGTGGAACGGTTGGCGTCCGCGCGATACGGCGCTCCGCCAGCGGCGGAACATCCCGGCCCACGTCCTGTTGCTCGCGCTCAAGCTGCAACTCGCCTACGTGTACCTCGAAGCCGCCACCGTCAAACAAGCCCATCCCATATGGGCAGATGGAAGCGCCTTGTGGTACTGGGTGCAACAACCGAACTTTGGTGCCCGCTCCGAGGTTCGAGAGTTCCTCGAATGGGTTCTGTCACATGGAACCATCCTCCACGCTACGACGTGGGGGGTCATCGTCACCGAGTACGTTCTCGCTGTCTCAGTGCTCGCCGCCCGACGTCGTACGCCTCGCTTGCTGACGCTCGGTGCCTCCGCGACGCTGCACCTCGTCTTCTCGATGGTTCTCGGACTGGTCACGTTCGAGATCTCGATGCTCGGTTCAATGCTCGTCCTCATGTGGCGCTCAGGGGACGCGATGCCGTGGAAAGTCTTTCGCCTGGCGCGCTCTGGCTCCCATGAGCGAGGTGACGGGAGCTCGCGCCGTGGCCCTTTGGTCCAGTCGACCGAGAAATGGTCCGGCTGATCGCGCGTCTACGACGAGTCGCTGGCGCAGGACGAGTCGCTCCCGCCGCCTACGCGCCGGCGGACAAAGCGCGCAGGGCCTCGGGGTCGCTCGCGTTCAGGAAGTCGGTCAGGCGCTCGGCCTCGCCCGGCTCCTCGATCGCCTCGGCCGCACGCCGCAGGGCGAACAGCGCCCGCAGCACGCCACGGTTGGGCTCGTGCGACCACGGCACCGGACCGACACCGCGCCAGCCGGCCTTGCGCAGGGCATCGAGCCCACGGTGGTACCCGACACGGGCGTACGCGTAGGACTCGAGGGTCGCACCGCGCGCCCACGCCTCGTCGGCGAGCAGCGCCCACGCCAGGCTCGACGACGGGTAGGACACCACCACGCTGGCGACGGGGGCCTCCGCCTCGATCGCGGCGGTCACCTCCGGCTCGGCGGGCAGCAGGGTCTCGGGGTTCGACGACGGGGTCGGCAACAGGTTCTCCGGCATGCCCCCAGCCTGTCATCCCTTGCGGGTGCCCGTGTCACGGGATTACCGTGGAGGTCACCTCGTCGTCATCGCGGGGCCGCCGGGGCGGGAGACCGACCGGCGGAACGGATGGCGGACACGGGGGTCCCCCGACGGAAGCAGACGGATTGCTGTCGATCACCGGTACCGCTCAGCCCACGCGCTGACACCGTGATCGTGCGCCCCGTCGGGCGCTCCACCGCACCGCGGTGGCCTCGGTGTCGTGCGCCCAGCATCGACACCGGGAGACACCCCCATGCTCACCAGTCCGTCCGTCGTCCTGCACGACGTCACCTTCGCCTGGCCCGACGGCACCGTCGCGCTCGACCACCTCACGGCCGCGTTCGGACGTGGCCGGACCGGCCTGGTCGGGAGGAACGGGGCCGGCAAGTCCACGCTGGTCCGGCTCGCGACCGGCCAGCTCCACCCCACGTCGGGCAGCATCACGACGTCGGGTCCCGTCGACCACCTGCCGCAACGCCTCTCCCCACCGGCACGGCCTGATCGCCGCTGGCGCGTCGATCAGGAACCGGCGCCGTGGGCCCACGCAGGCGAGGACGACACCGTCGCCGACCTGCTCGGCATCCGGCCCACACTCACCGCGCTCCGGGCCGTCCTGGCCGGCGACGCCACGTCCACACAGCTCGAGGCAGTCGGCGACGACTGGGACCTGGAGGAACGGGCCGCCGCGGTGCTCGACCGGGTCGGGCTCGACGGCACCGACCTCGACCGGCCGGTGTCGACGCTGTCCGGCGGGCAGTCGGTGCTCGTCGCCGTCGCCGGGGTGCGGTTGCGCGCCCGGCCGATCGTGTTCCTGGACGAGCCGACGAACAACCTGGACCGCCGGGCCCGCGGGCTGCTCCTCGACCTGGTCGACGACTGGCGCGGCACCCTGGTGCTCGTCAGCCACGACCGGGAACTCCTGGAGCACGTCGACGAGACCGTGGAGCTCCGCGCCGGGTCGATGACGGTGTTCGGCGGGACGTTCAGCGCGTTCGAGGAGCACCTGGCCGTGCAGCAGGCGGCCGTCGAGCGCGAGGTCCGCGTCGCCGACCAGCGGCACCGCACCGAGAAGCGGCAGCGCATCGAGGCGCAGACGAAGATCGCGCGTCGTGCCAAGGCCGGTGAGAAGGCGGGCCGCTCGATGCCGAAGATCCTGGCGAACGAGCAGCGGAAGAAGGCGCAGGAGACCGCCGGTCGACTGCGCGTCGGGTACGCGGACGACGAAGCCGCCGCACTCGCCACCAAGCGCGAGGCCGAGCTCCGCCTGCGCGACGACGAGTCGATCCACGTCACCCTGCCCGACCCGGACGTGCCGGCATCGCGTCGGATCGCCACCGTGACCGTCCGCGGACGGGACGTCATCGTGCAGGGGCCGGAACGGATCGCCGTCACCGGGGACAACGGCGTCGGCAAGTCCACCCTGCTCGAGCAGCTCGTCGGCGACCCCGCGACCCGGGAGCACCCGCTGCCCGAGACCGCGGCCGTCGCCCACGTCGACCGGATCGCGTACCTGCCGCAGCGGAAGGACAGCCTGGACGACACCGCCACGGTGCTCGACAACGTGCGCCGGGACGCCCCGCACGTGCCCGTCGCCGAGGTCCGCAACCGGCTGGCGAAGTTCCTGGTGCGCGGGGACACCGTCGACCGCCCGGCCGGGGACCTGTCCGGCGGGGAGCGGTTCCGGGTGGCGCTGGCGGCCCTGGTGCTCGCCGACCCACCACCGCAGCTGCTCGTGCTCGACGAGCCGACGAACGACCTCGACCTGACGAGCGTCGACCAGCTCGTCGACGCGCTGCGGGCCTACCGGGGAGCCCTCGTCGTGGTGAGCCACGACGAGACGTTCCTGGAACGGCTCGAGCTCGACGAACGGATCGAGCTGCGGTAGTCGGTAGTCGTCGCCGTCAGCGCGTCAGCGCCGTCCGAACATCAGCGCCGTCGGGTCGGCCGGATCGCGAGCGACTCGACGGTGCCGCGCTCGGGCAGGTCGACGACGGTGCGGACCGCGGCGGCCACGTCCTCGGGTGCCAGGTAGTAGTCGGTGTCGTAGGACTCCCCGAGCTTCGCCACGAGCTGCCGCTGCATGTCCGAGTCGGTCCGGCCCGGGTGCACGCTCGACACCCGCACGCCGTTCGCCCGCTCCTCTTCGCGCAGGGCGTCGGCGAAGGCCCGCAGCGCGAACTTCGACGCCGCGTACACCCCACCACCGGGGCCCGAGTGGAACCCGGAGCCGCTGTTGATCGGTACGACGATGCCCCGGGCTGCCCGCAGTGCCGGCAGCGCCAGCCGGGTGAGCTCGGCGACCGCGAACACGTTCGTCGCGAAGACCTGCTCCCACACTGCGCGCGGGGTGTCGGCGACGGTGGTGCCCTGCTCGACCCCGGCCGAGTGCACGAGGACGTCGAGCCGATCGGGCAGCGCCGGGACCTCGCCCGCGCCCAGGTCGCCGACGAACGGCGCCGCGCTCGGCAGCTGCTGGACGAGGGCGTCCACGGCGTCGGCGGACCGGCCGCCGACGAGCACGTGGTGGGTGCGGCCGAGGTCGGCGGCGATCGCGCGGCCGATGCCGCGGGTGGCTCCGGTCACCAGGGCGACCGGACGGTTCTGGAGCTGGTCTGTCGTCACGGAGGCCAGCCTACGGAAGCCGGGCCGGGCCTCCTGTGCGGTCACGGCGACGACGCAGGACCGTCAGCGCGACGCCGGCGACGACCGCCAGGCCCACGAGCGCCGCGATGCCCCACGGCGAACCGGCGAGCGCCGCGACGACCGCCCAGAACACGGCGAGCCCGACGGTCGCGTACAGGAACGCCCATGCCACGCACCCCGGCACCATCGCGATCGTGTACCGCCACCAGGCGACCCGTGCCAGCCCCGCTGCGGCGTTCATCACCGTCTGCAGGCCGACCACGACGAAGCTCACCGTCACGATCGGCAATCCCCAGCGATCCAGCAGCGCCGAACCGCGACGGACCGCCGGCGAGCGCAGCCTGCCGCCCCACCGCGATCGGGACGCACCCGTCACCGCGAGCCGCGCGACCCAGTACGTGGCCTGCGCGCGGCAGAACACGATCACGAAGAGCGCGAGGACGAGCCACCGGAACGGGAGCCCCTCGAGGAAGGACGGCACGCTCGCACCGTAGCGTCCCGACCCGGAGAGCGCCCGTCAGCGGTGGTCGGACGAGCCGCGGTCAGTCGTTGTCGACGCCCTGGCGGATGCGGATGCCCTCGAGCACGTCCTGCGCCCGCTTCTCGTCCTGCTTCTCGATCTGGCGGGTGTCGCGCTCGGGGAGCTGGATGTCCTCCTCCGCGCGGATGCCGGCCTGCAGCTCGCGGCCCCGCTCGATCTCGGCGTCGAACTCGGCACCGAAGAGCAGGGCGTTGTTCGTGATCCAGATCCACAGCAGGAACACGATGACCCCACCGAGGGAGCCGTACGTGGCGTTGTAGTTCGAGAAGTTCCCGACGTAGAACCCGAAGCCGACGCTCGCGATGATCCAGATGAGGAGCGCCAGGATCGAGCCGCCGCTGACCCAGGTGAACTTCGGCTGCTTGACGTTCGGCGACCAGTAGTAGAGCACCGCGACGACGATGATCGCGATGACGAGCAGGATCGGCCACTGCACGATCGACAGGACGGTGACGGCCACGTCGCCGAGACCGATGACGTCGCCGAAGCTGCGGGCGAGCGGCGCGCTCACCAGGACCAGCAGACCGACCACGAGCAGGACGACGGTGGTGACGGTCACGCCGAGCATGGTCGGGCGGAGCTTCCAGATCGGGCGGCCCTCGCGGACGTTGTAGATCCGGTTCATGGCACGGCCGAAGGCGCCGACGTACCCGGAGGCCGACCAGAGGGCGCCGAGCAGACCGACGATGAACGTCACCGGCGCAGCGGGCGAGCGGACCAGGCCGTTCACCGGCTCCTTCAGCAGGCTCGCGACGTCACCGCCGCCGACGTTGCGGATCACCTGGAGCAGGGTCTCGATGGTCTTCGCCGGGTCCGACACCAGGCCCAGGATCGACACGACCGCCAGCAGCCCGGGGAACAGCGCGAGCACGGAGTAGTACGTCAGGCTCGCCGCCAGGTCGGTGCACTGGTCGCTCGTGAACTCGCGCAGCGTCTTCTTCAGCGTGTAGACGAGCGTCGGCTTCTTGAGGTCGGTGGGGTTGTCGGGCTTCCGGGCGTCGTCCGGATCCGGCTTGTGCTCTTCGTGCGCCATGTGACTACCCTCTCGCCTTCAGGGCCTGCTTCGACCGCTTGACCGCCTGCTTGCGGTTCTTGTTCGCCCGTCGCTGCACCGCCGCGATGCCGACCTGCTGCTTCACGCGGGCGCGGTGCGCCGGGTCCTGCTCCAGGGCTTCCTCCGCCGCCTTGGCCCGCGCCTTCCGGCCCTTGCGACCTGCCTGCGCCTGCTCCTTCGCCGAGGGGGCGTCGCCACGCGCGCCGAACGGCAGCAACGCGGTGAAGGCCGAGTTCGCCGGCGGCTGGGCCAGGTGCCCGGCGGGGCGGTTCCGCAGTGCGATGCCGAGGACGATCGCCGCGACACCGGTCAGCCCGGTGATGCCCATCGCCACCAGGGGCGTGGGGTCGCGGTGCCACCGCTGCTTCGTCTTCGCGACGGCGAGCCGCGTCCGGGCGGGCAGGTCCGCACGTCGCTTCAGCTCCGTCACGGTGTCCGTGATGCCCTCACGGGTGCGCACGTTGGCGAGTTCGAGCTCGGGCAGACTGTCCTTGGCCATTCCCCATTTCGTACACGTCCCACCCGGGATCGTGCCCAGCGGGCCGCGTCTACCGTCCCGCACATGCTCTTCCGGGACGCCGCCGAGGGGATCCACCGCCTCGAGATCGCACACACCAACACGTACCTCGTCGAGACCGGCGATCGGTTGCTCGTCGTCGACGCGGGGTTGCCCGCCGCGTGGCCGCACCTGCAGCTCGCCGTGCACGACCTGGGCTACACGCCCGGCCAGGTCGAGGGGCTCCTGCTCACGCACGGGCACTTCGACCACGTCGGCACCGCCGCGCGGATGCACCGCGACTGGGGCACGCCCGTGTTCGTCCACCCGGGCGATCGGCACCTCGCCGCGCACCCGTACTCGTACCGACCGCAGACGAACCGCTTCGGGTTCGTGGCGCTCCACCCGGGTGGTCTGCGCCCCCTGGGCCGGATGCTGCTGGCCGGTGCGGTCACGGTCGACGGCATCGCGGACACCGAACCGCTGGAGAGCCGCGCCGACGTGCCGGGAAACCCGTGGATCATCGAGACCCCGGGGCACACCGACGGCCACGTGGCGCTGCACTTCGCCGACCGTGACGCCGTGATCGCCGGGGACGCGCTCGTCACCTTCGACCCGTACACGGGCGGGATCGGACCGCGGATCGTCGCACCCGCGGCGACCTCCGACGTCGACACGGCTGTCGCGTCGCTCGACCGGCTCGCGGACACCGAGGCGAAGCACGTGCTGCCCGGCCACGGGCCGGGCTGGTCGCTCGGCGTGCGGCGGGGCGTCGCGCAGGCGCGGCGGGTGGCCGGCGCCGCCTGACGCGCGAGCGACAGATCAGGCGGACCGCACCGGGTCTGGTTCGCGAAAGCGACAGTATGCCGCGAACGTTCCGCAACCCACTGTCGCTTTGACGCGGTGGACGCGACCAGAGCCGGCCTGGAGGCGCGGTGCGGGCCCGCCCCGCGCCTCCAGGCCGTGGGTGGTTGCGGTCAGGACGGGACGACGACGTCCTCGGGTAGACCGGACGCCGCGGAGCGGCCGGCGGCCTCCATCAGCGCGAGGCTCCGCAGGTTGTCGCGCCCGCTCGTCTCCGGGGCTGGGCCGCCCTGCACGGAGCGGGCGAACGCCTGCAGCCCGCCCTGGCGGTCGGTGTGCGCGAGCACGGGGAGCTCGACCGGCTCGGCGACGTCGTCCTGCGTGCGGCGGACGGTGACCCGGTCGCCGTCGACCGCGTTCGGCTCACCGTCGCGGCTCGTGAACCAGAGCTCGCCGTCCTCGCCCTCGATGCTCCACTCCCCGGCCCAGGCGGTGCGCGGGCCGCGGCTCAGCCAGCTGCCGCGGTAGTTGACGACCGTGCCGCCGTCGAGCTCGATGATCATCGAGGCGACCGCTTCGTCCTGGTACTTGCTGTAGGCGGGGTAGCTGGCCTTGGCGAAGACCCGGACGGCCTCTTGCCCGGTGATCATCCGGAGCAGGTCGAAGTGGTGGATCGCCATGTCGTTGATCATCGCGTGCGGGAACCGGTAGTGCGGGTACGTCTCGGCGGGCTGGTCGTTGTCCCACTGCCGGAAGTCGACGTTGATCGCGGAGACCTCGCCGACCACGTCCGCCTCGAGCATCTCCTGCACGACCCGCGGCGCCGGGTACCAGCGGTAGTTCTGGCTGACCTGCAGCACCAGGCCGGCCTCCTCGGCGCGACGGACCGCGGTGACGGCCTCGTCGGTGGTGTTGGCGAACGGCTTCTCGACCAGGACGTGCTTGCCGGCGTCGAGGGCCTCGAGCGCGAGCGGCACGTGCGTCACGGCCGGGGCGGTGATGACGACGGCGTCGGCCTCGACCGCGGCGAGCGCCTCGGTCAGGGACCCGAACGCCGCCGAGGCCGGGAGCCCGAGGTCGGTCCGCACGGCCTCGAGCGTCGGCGCCGACGGGTCGACGATCCCGACCACCTGCACTTCCGACACCTCTGGGATGGCGGTGCGGGCCCAGTTGCCGCCCCACCCTCCGAGACCGACGTGGATGATCCGGACGCTCATGCGCGCACTCCTTCGTGACTGCCGTCGTGACTGGTGACGCACCACGGACGCCGCGGTGCGTGCGTCCAGTCTGTCAGTGCGTGAAGGCGTACGCGATGAGTGCCATCGTCACGATGAAGCCCGCCAGGTAGTTGATCCAGAGGAAGCGCTTCCACCCGGCGTTCGCGGCCTCGGCGCCCTGGTCGGTGATGTTCCACCACGGCAGCACGTTGAGCGCGTACGGGATGACCACGATCGCGGCGATCGGCCCGGGGAACGCCGAGAACAGCAGCGCGACGCCGGCGACCAGGTAGGCGACGAAGGCCAGGCGGACGGTGGCCCGGGCGCCGATCACGGTCGCGACGGAGCCGATGCCGCCGGCGCGGTCGGCCAGGACGTCCTGCACGGCACCGAACGCGTGCGAGGCCACGCCCCACAGGAAGAACGCGATGCACACGGCGACGAGCTCACCGGTCCAGTGCGGGCCCGCCAGGGCGAGGCCGTAGATCGCGGGCGAGACGAAGTGCGTGCTCGACGTGAGCGAGTCGAGGAACGGCTTCTCCTTGAACCGCAGCCCCGGTGCCGAGTACGCGATGACCGCGAACACGCTGATCGCCAGGACGAGCCACGACCACGGCCCGTTGCCGCTGACCGCGCCGAGCACCACGAGCGCGACGAGGAAGGGGACGTTCGTGACGACGACGGCCCACAGCGTGGTGCGGTGGACGCTCTTGTCGAGCAGGGCACCCTCGACGCCGCCCTTGCGCGGGTTGCGCAGGTCGGACTCGTAGTCGAAGACGTCGTTGATGCCGTACATCGCCAGGTTGTAGGGCACCAGGAAGTACACGACGCCGACCAGGAACGCGACGAGCGAGAATCCGCCGCCGCCCTCGACACCGACCCCGCTGCCGAGCAGGTACGCGGCGCCGAACGGGTAGGCGGTGTTCACCCAGCTGATCGGGCGCGACGACACGAACAGGGCGCGCAGGGTCGACGGCCTGGAGGCGGTGCTGGCGTTCACTTCATGTCCTCTGCTGGTGCTGGCTCCGCTGGTGCTGGGGTCGGGTCGGGCGCGGGGCGCGCGCCGGTCCGGTCGCGTGCGCCGGTCCGGTCGAACAGGACCCACAGGCTGGGCAGCAGCACGATGGCGGACATCGCGTAGGCGAGGTCCTCGACCGGGATCGCACCGATCTTCGCACCGCTGATGAGCGAGGGGTCGTAGGCGACGATCCGCAGCGTGACGATGACGTTGTCGAACACCATCGTCATCACCAGCAGCGCGACGCCGGCGATCACGGACGTGAGCACCGCGACCCGGCGCCCGACCGCGGGCCGTCGACCCGCCGCACGGGCACGGCGTGCGGCGACGACACCGGCGACCACGGCCACGACGGCCGTGACGCCGAAGAACGGCAGGGCCAGGAGCGCGTACGCCCCGGTGCCGTTCACGCGCGCCGCCGATCGGTCGCGCGCTGCACCAGGGGCCGGACGAAGCCGACCAGGTCCATCGTCGAGTAGCAGAGCAGCAGCAGGAAGAAGAGCTCCTCGAGCGGGACCTCGGGCGCCAGGAGCACCCCGGTGAGCAGGTTCTGCGGCCCGATGAAGAAGATGCCGGCAGCGACACCGGCGACGTCCCACACCATGAAGAACGCGACGCCGACGACCATCACGGCCGCCGCCCGCCACGGTGCCCGCCAGAAGAACAACCGGAAGCGGGCGTCCAGCACGGTCATGCCGACCAGGGACACCACCAGGCCGGCGAGGTAGACCCCGGGCATCAGGCGGTCTCGGTCCGGTCCCGCGGGGCCCCGAGGGGCGTCGGCAGCGGCTCGGTGCTCCGGTCGCCGTGGATGCGCTTGAGCAGGACCTCGGCGCTGATCAGGCACATCGGCAGACCGATGCCCGGGATCGTCGAGGCACCGACGTAGTACAGCCCCTCGACCTTCTTCGACGCGTTCTTCTCGCGGAAGAACGCGCTCTGCTTCAGGGTGTGCGCCGGGCCGAGCATCGAGCCGTTCCAGGCGTTCAGGTCGTCGGCGAAGTCGCGCGGTCCGATCGTCCGTCGGACCCGGATGCGGTCGCGCAGGTCCGGCACCCCGGCGCGCTCGGCCAGCACGTCGATGGCACGGTCGGCGATCTGCTCGACCTGGTAGTCACCGGCACCGTCGATGCCGCCCTTGCCGATCGACAGGTCGGCGGGCAGCGGCACCAGGATGAACAGGTTGCTGGTACCGGGCGGGGAGACGCTCGGGTCGGTCTCGGACGGGGCGCAGACGTAGATCGAGGCGGGGTCCGGCACGTGCCGGTCGTCCCCGAAGATCGCGCCGAAGTTCGCCTTCCAGTCCGCGGTGAACATCAGGGTGTGGTGCAGCAGGCCCGGCGTCGGACCGTCGATGCCGAGGTACACGAGCACCGCGCTCGGGCCCGGGTCGCGCTTCTTCCAGTGGTCGGCGCCGTGGGTGCGGTGCTCACGCTCGAGCAGCTGCATCTCGGTGTGCTGCATGTCGGCAGCGCTGACCACGAGGTCGGCGGGGGCCGTGTGCTGCACGCCGTCGCGGTCGCGGTGGACGACCCCGGTGGCGACGCCGTCCTCGACGACGATCCGCTCGACCTTCGCACCGGCGATGATCTTCGCGCCCTCGGCACGGGCGACCCGCTCGACGGCGGAGATCACCTCGGTGATGCCGCCCTTCGGGTAGAGCACGCCGTCGGCCAGGTCGAGGTGGCTCATCAGGTGGTACATGCTCGGCGCCGCGTACGGGCTCGTGCCGAGGAACACCGCCGGGTAGCCGAGGATCTGCCACAGGCGACGGTCGCGCACGGCGGTCTCGGCGAAGGTGGAGAGCGGCTCGAGCAGCAGGCGCGCGAGCTTGGGCAGACGACGCAGGACGTCGGGTGCGGCGAGCTTCGTGAGGTCCTGGAAGCTCGTGTAGAGGAACCGGCGCACGGCCATCGTGTAGGTGTCCTCGGCCGACGCGAGGTACTTCCGCATCCGCTCGCCGGCACCGGGCTCGATGGACTCGAACAGCGCGATGTTGGCCTCGGCGTCGGCGCGCAGGTCGATCGGCTCGTCGTGGCCCTCGCTGTAGACGCGGTAGCCGGGGTCGAGCTTCACCAGGTCGAGTTCGGCCTCGGCCGACGTCCCGAGCAGCTGGAAGAAGTGGTCGAAGACCTCGGGCATGAGGTACCACGACGGCCCGGTGTCGAACCGGAACCCGTCCTGCTCCCACGAACCGGCACGGCCGCCGAGCTGCGTGCGCTGCTCGAGCACCGTCACCGAGAAGCCGTCGCGTGCGAGCAGCGCGGCGGCCGCCAGGCCGCTGATGCCGCCGCCGATGACGACGGCGCGGCGAGCGGGCACCTTGCGCCGGGTGGTGGTGGCGACCGTCGTCGGTCGGGAGGCGCGGGGCGGGGTCATGAGGAGCCTCCCGGCCGGTGGGTGGTGACGCGCGACCGGAGCGGTGCGCGTCCGGCGAGGACCTGCGCCGCGAGGCGCACCTTCACCGGGTTGGGGACGCGCACGCGCGTCGTGACGAGACGGCTCGCCGGCGTGCGCGCGAGGCGGTCGTTGAGTTCCTGGAACAGCGCGTGCGCGAGTCCGACCGCGTTGCGGGCGTCGGCCGGCAGCAGCCGGATCGTCCGCGCTGCGTGGTCGAGGTCGGCCTGCACGTCGGCGACCAGGCGGTGCTTCGTGGCCTCGTCGAACGACCGGATGTCGACGCCCGGGAAGTACGAGCGACCGAGCACCTCGAAGTCGGCGTGCAGGTCACGCAGGAAGTTCACCTTCTGGAACGCGGCGCCGAGCGCACGTGCACCGGCGACGAGTTCGGCCTGGTCGAACGTCGGCCGACCGGCACGGTACACGAACGCGCGCAGGCACATCAGGCCGACGACCTCGGCGGAGCCGTACACGTACGCGTCGAACGAGGCGTCGTCGTGCTCGGTGCGGTCGAGGTCCATGCGCATCGAGGCGAAGAACGGGGCGGTGAGCTCGGCGCCGAAGCCGGTGGCGCGGGCCGTGCGGGCGAAGGCGTGGACGACCGGGTTCACCGAGAAGCCGAGCGCGATGGCCCGTTCGGTGTCGGCCTCGAGCTCGTCGAGCACCGTGCGGGCGAGCTCGCGGTCGAGCCCGGCCTCGGTCGCGGGCCCGTCGACGACCTCGTCCGCGACGCGGACCAGCGCGTAGACGTTCCGGATGTGTTCGCGCGTGTCGCGGGCGAGCATGCGGCTCGCCAGGCCGAACGACGTGGAGTACCGGTCGATGACGACACCCGACGCGGCCTCGGCCGTGGCGTCGTAGAGCTGGAGGCGAGCCGGACGGGATCCGGTCGCCGTGGTGGTGCTGTGGGTCACCGGGCGCGCTCCACGAGTTCGGTCACGAGGGCCTCCAGGCGGTCGGCGAGGTCGTACGGCAGCCGGGCGAGCTCGGCCCGGGCGAGTGCGGTGTGGTCGGCGACACGTGCTTCCGCGGCGCCGCGCGCACCGCAGGAGACCAGGGTCGCACGGACCTCGTCCGCGCGGGCCTCGGTCAGGTCCGGGTCGCCGAGGTACGGCTCGAGGTCGGGCCAGCAGTCGGTGGTCGCCGCGTACGCGATCAGCATGGTGCGCTTGCCCTCGCGCAGGTCGCCCAGCACGGTCTTGCCGGTCATGGTCTCGTCGCCGAAGACCCCCAGCAGGTCGTCGACGATCTGGTACGCGATGCCGATCTCGCGACCGAAGGCCCCGAGGGCGGTGACGATCTCCTCGTCGGCGCCGGCCAGCACGGCGCCGGACTGCAGGGGCGCCTCGAACGAGTACACGCTCGTCTTCGCCCGCTCCATGGCCAGGACCTCGTCCACCGTCGGCATCACGCCGAGTGCCAGGTCGACGTCGGTCATCTCGCCGGCGGCGCTGGCGAACACCGCCTCGTCGAGCAGTTCGAGCAGCCGCTCGCGGCGGGTGCCGTCGACGCCCGCAGCCTCGATGAAGCGGGGCGCACCGGCGAGCGCCAGGTCACCGGCGATGACCGCGGCACTCATCCCCCGGTGCTCGGCCGTCGGCAACGGCAGGCCGCCCGTCGTCCCGTTGTCACGGAAGGACCCGGCGACGTTCGGCTGCCCACGGCGCGACCAGTCACGGTCGATGACGTCGTCGTGCACCACGAGTGCGGTGTGCAGGAGTTCGTAGGCCGCGGCGACGTTGGCGGCTGCGTGCGCGTCGGTGCCGCCCATGCCGGCGTACGCGGTCATGACCATGCGGGGCCGGAAGCGCTTGCCGCCCATGCTCGCCTTGCGGAGCACGCGCCACAGTTCTTCCGACGGTCGGCCGTAGCGCTCGGCGCGTGCCGACGACACGGCGAAGAAGCGCTCGAGGCAGTCGTCGACGAGCGCGAGGTCGATGTGCGGCACGGTGGTCGCTTCCTCGCTCATTGGCCTAACCTATCGACACAGATGAACGCTTTCCCTGAATCCGTGGTGCTCCTGGCCGACGACCGTACCCCGATCGGCACGGCGGACAAGTTCACGGTGCACACAGCCCACACGCCCCTGCACCTGGCGTTCTCGTGCCACGTCCGGAACACCGACGGTGACGTCCTGGTGACCCGACGAGCACTGTCGAAGAAGACCTGGCCGGGGGTGTGGACGAACACCTTCTGCGGCCACCCCGGTCCGGACGAGTCCTTCGAGGACGCCATCGGCCGTCGTGCCTCTCGCGAGCTCGGCATCACCGTGCGTGACGTCGAGGTCGTGCTGCCGGAGTTCCGGTACCGCGCGGTCGACGCCTCGGGCATCGTGGAGAACGAGGTCTGCCCCGTCTTCCGCGCCGTGACCGACGACACCCCGGCGCCCGCCGACGACGAGGTCGCCGAGTGGGCGTGGGTGTCCGAGGACTCTCTCAGGCAGGCCGTCGCCGGCGCGCCGTTCGCCTGGAGCCCGTGGCTCGGGTGGCAGCTCGCCGAGCTCGAGACCGCCGGGCTGCACGTCACGCGCTGACGCTCCTGCGTCTGCCGCGACGGGTTGTCCGACCCGCGCCGCAGGCGTACGCTCGACCGTCGGCAGCGCTCTGGGCGCCGCCACGACGAGACGAGAAGGGCAGGTGAGGCGCGATGTCGGGTGACCATCCTCGATCGGGCCGGCCGCCCGTGTCGGTCGTCGCGCCCGCTCGCTGACCCCGCCCCGCCCCGGATCACCTCCGGGGCGCCATCGCGCCCGCCTGCTCCCCACCGAAGGAGCACGCACATGGCACTGATCGACAACGCGATCTACGTCCGGGGACGCCGCGTGGAGTCTCCGTCGACCCTGTCGCGCCCGGCTCGTGGCGACCTGACGTGGATCGGGCTGCTCCGGCCCGACCCGCACGAGCTCGAGGCCGTCGCCACCGAGTTCGACCTGCACGAGAACGCCGTCGAGGACGCCCGCAAGGGACACCAGCGCGCCAAGCTCGAGCGCTACGGCGACACCCTGTTCCTGGTGCTCCGGCCCGCGTGGTTCGACCCGTCCGAGGGCACCGTCGAGTTCGGCGAGGTGCACCTGTTCGTCGGCGACCACTTCGTCGTGAGCGTCCGGCACGCCGCCCGACCCGACCTGGCGGTGCTGCGGGCACAGGTCGAGGCGGACCCGGAGTTCCTGGCGAAGGGGTCCGAGGCCGTGACCGCGGCCGTGCTCGACGAGGTCGTGGACGGCTACGGCCCCGTCGTCCAGGTGCTGCAGGAGCAGATCGACGCCATCGAGGACCAGCTGTTCGCCGGGCAGGTCGACCCGGGGGTCTCCAAGCGCATCTACCAGCTGCTCAGCGAGGTCCTCGCCTTCCAGCGGGCCACCACCCCGGTGCCGGCGATGGTCACGGGGCTGCTCCGCGGTGCCGACAAGTACGGCGTGGACGACGACGTGCAGCACCGGCTCCGCAACGTGCACGACCACGCGCTCCGTGTCACCGAGCGGGTCGACTCGTTCCGCGCCCTGCTCGAGAACGCCCTGACCCTGCACGCCACCCTGGTGTCGCAGGAGCAGAACGAGGCGATGCGCCGGATGACCAGCGCGAGCCTTGCCCAGGGTGAGGAGAGCCGGCAACTCGCCCGGGCAGCACACCGCCAGGGCGAGGAGGTCAAGAAGATCTCGTCGTGGGCGGCGATCCTGTTCGCACCCGGCCTGATCGCCGGTGTCTACGGGATGAACTTCGACCACATGCCCGAGCTGCACTGGCACTACGGCTACCCGGTCGCGATCCTCGGCATGCTCCTGCTGATGGGCGTGCTCTGGGCGATCTTCCGCAAGCGCAACTGGCTCTGAGCGGACGGCGGATCGGCGCACAGGTGGCGTCGATCCGTCGGACGTGCATAATGATCTGGCCCGGATGTGAACGTGCACATCGATGTGCCACGACACCCGGGCGGAAACGAGCAGCAATGGCGTCATCGCGGACACAGCAACCGCGTTCGCCCAGCATCCGTGACGTCGCACGGATCGCGGGCGTCTCGCACCAGACCGTCTCGCGGGTGCTGAACAACTCGGACGCGATCCGGGCCGAGACACGCGACAAGGTCCTGGCGGCCATGGAGCAGCTGCAGTACCGGCCGAACCGGGCCGCACGCGCCCTGGTCACGAGCCGGACCCACACGATCGGCGTCCTGACGGCCCGCCGCGCCCACTACGGTCCGGCCGTGGCACTGCAGGCGATCGAGGACGCCGCGATGCTCCGCGGCTACTCGGTCACGACGGCGAACATCGCTGAGGCGACCGATGCCGCCGTGCGGGAAGGACTCGGGCACCTGCTCGACCTCGACGTCGAGGGCATCGTCGTCATCGCACCCCAGCAGCGGGTCTTCGACCTGATCGCGGAGCTCGGCATCCGCACCCCCTACGTCACCATGCGCGCCAGCGTCGGCGAGGACCCGACGGCCCTGTGGGTGGACCAGATGGAGGGCGCACGACTCGCGACCGCGCACCTGCTCGACCTGGGTCACGAGTACGTGCGGCACATCGCCGGACCGCAGGACTGGATCGAGGCCGACGCCCGCATGCAGGGGTTCCTGCGCGAGATGTCCGACCGCGACATGGCCGTCGCGCCACCGATCCTGGGCGACTGGACCGCCGACTTCGGCTACCACGCGGGCCGCGAGCTGCTGCGGTGGCGGGACTGCACCGCGATCTTCTGCTCGAACGACCAGATGGCGCTCGGCGTCATGCACGCAGCGCGCTCGTACGGGCTCGACGTCCCGGGTGACCTGTCCGTGGTCGGCTACGACGACATCCCCGAGGCGAAGCACTTCTGGCCACCGCTCACCACGGTGCAGGTCGACTTCGCCGAGCTCGGGCGGCGCTGCGTGGACCTGCTGCTGCCGAGTGAGGGCGAACTGCTCCGCCCCATCGACATCGTCCCGCAGCTGGTCGTGCGCGCCTCCACCAGCGCGCCCCGCACGCGCTGACGCACCTCGGGCTGGTCCGGCGCCCCGGAGTACGTGCCACGAACTTCTGCCCAGGGACGCCCGGTACGCCCGGAACCGCCCCGCGCCCCCGGAGTACCTGCCACAAACGGGCATACCTGCCACGAACTTCCGACCAGGTACGCCCGAAACGACCAGGGACGCCCGGAACCACCCGGCCGCCCTGGAGTACCTGCCAGGAACGGGCGTACCTGCCACGAACTTCCGACCAGGTACGCCCGAAACGACCAGGGACGCCCGGAACCACCCGGCCGCCCCGGAGTACCTGCCAGGAACGGAGTACCTGCCACAAACGGGCGTACCTGCCACGAACTTCCGACCAGGTACGCCCGGAAGCACCAGCCAAGCCCGCTCCGACAAGGCGAGCGCGGCTCCGGACGCGACCATGAAGCGGACGGGAGGCCCGTGGCCAGCCCGCCACGGGCCTCCCGTCCGCGCATGCGGATTCGCGCAACGAAACGCGCGCTCCCGAGCCCCCTGGCCCCAACCCGGGGGGCGTTCCCTCCGGATCACGCACGCCGTTACGAAAACGCGACCAATCCGAATTGACAGCCGCACCGAGGCTGTGCGTAAATTGCCTCCGTCCAGCCGATGTGACCGTTCACATGAGCGTCACACCGAGCCGGATCCGGACGCGACAACGAAGTCCACACAGGCCCCCTGTGCTTTCGCTGCCGCAGCAGAACCACCCGAACACACTGCCGCACCGAAGCGGCAGAAGGAGATGCACTGTGGCGTCAACCCCGATCGACACCGGCCTCGAGACCCGGTCGATCACAGCACCCGAGACGATCCTCGAGATGCGCTCGATCACCAAGGAGTTCCCTGGTGTGAAGGCGCTGGCCGACGTCTCCCTCAGCGTCCGCGCCGGCGAGATCCACGCGATCTGCGGCGAGAACGGCGCCGGCAAGTCGACCCTGATGAAGGTCCTGTCGGGCGTCTACCCGTACGGCACCTACAGCGGCGAGATCGTCTACGAGGGCGAGGAAGTCCGCTTCTCGAACATCAAGCAGTCCGAGCAGGCCGGCATCGTCATCATCCACCAGGAGCTGGCGCTCGTCCCGGAGCTCTCGATCACCGAGAACCTGTTCCTGGGCAACGAGCCGAGCCGCGGTGGCGTCATCAACTGGACCGCCGCACAGCTCCGTGCGCAGGACCTGCTCGCCCGCGTCGGCCTGGCCGACGACCCGGACACGCAGATCAAGAACATCGGTGTCGGCAAGCAGCAGCTCGTCGAGATCGCGAAGGCCCTGCACAAGGACGTCAAGCTCCTGATCCTCGACGAGCCGACCGCCGCGCTCAACGAGAACGACTCGCAGCACCTGCTCGACCTGATCGTCGGGCTGAAGGCCAAGGGCATCGCGAGCATCATCATCAGCCACAAGCTCAACGAGATCGAGCAGATCGCCGACGAGATCACGATCATCCGCGACGGCAAGGCCATCGAGACGCTCAACGTCAAGGCGGACGGCGTCAACGAGGACCGCATCATCCGCGGCATGGTGGGCCGCTCGCTCGAGTCGCGCTTCCCCGACCGCACCCCGAAGATCGGCGAGACCTTCTTCGAGGTCCGCAACTGGACCGTGCAGCACCCGCTCGACTCGTCGCGCCTGGTCTGCAAGGCCTCGAACTTCCACGTCCGCCGCGGTGAGATCGTCGGCTTCGCCGGCCTGATGGGCGCCGGACGCACCGAGCTCGCGATGAGCCTGTTCGGTCGCTCGTACGGCACCTGGCTCGACGGCCAGATCATCAAGGACGGCCGCGAGATCAAGGTCACGAACGTCCAGCAGGCAATCGAGAACGGCCTCGGCTACGTCTCCGAGGACCGCAAGGCGCTCGGCCTGAACCTGCTCGACACCGTGAAGCGCTCGACGGTCGCCGCCGACCTGCAGAAGATCTCGAAGCTCGGTGTCGTCGACTCGCTCGAGGAGTACTCGGTCGCCGAGAAGTACCGCAAGATGCTCCGCACCAAGGTGCCGAGCGTCGAGGACAACGTCGGCAAGCTCTCTGGTGGCAACCAGCAGAAGGTCGTCCTGTCCAAGTGGATGTTCACCGACCCGGACATCCTGATCCTCGACGAGCCCACCCGCGGCATCGACGTGGGCGCCAAGTTCGAGATCTACGGGATCATCCAGCAGCTCGCGGCCGAGGGGAAGGGCATCATCCTCATCTCGTCCGAGCTCCCCGAACTCCTCGGTCTCTCCGACCGGATCTACACCATCTTCGAGGGCCAGATCACCGCTGACCTCCCGGCCGACCAGGCCGATCCCGAATCGCTCATGCGCAGCATGACCTCCGCGCGGAAGGGCGCCACCGCCTCATGAACAACCTGAAACTGCTCTTCGGCAAGGGCAACAGCATCGGCCAGTACGGCATGATCATCGCCCTCATCGTGCTGCTGATCTTCTTCTCGATCACGACGAACGGGCTCATCCTCGAGCCGACCAACGTCATCAACCTGTTCCTGCAGTACTCCTACATCCTGATCCTGGCCCTCGGCATGGTCATGGTCATCATCGCGGGGCACATCGACCTGTCGGTGGGTTCGGTCGCGGCGGTCGTCGGCATCGTCGTGGCGCAGTCCATGGCCGTGTGGGACTTCCCGGTGTGGGCCGCCATCATCCTGGGTCTCGCGTGCGGTGCCCTGATCGGTGCGTGGCAGGGCTTCTGGGTCGCGTTCGTGAAGGTCCCGGCCTTCATCGTGACGCTGGCCGGTCAGCTCATCTTCCGTGGTGTGAACCAGATCATCGGCAACTCGACGTCGGTCCCCGTCCCGGACGCCTTCACCCCGATCGGCGCCGGCTTCCTCGGTGACTTCGGCCCCGACTTCGGCTTCAGCAACGGCACGCTGCTCATCGGCCTCGTCACGATCCTCGCGCTCATCATCATCGAGGTCCGTGGCCGTGCCCGCCGTCGGAAGATGCAGGCCGAGGTCCCGCCGCTGTGGGTCTCGATCGTCCGCACCGGCATCCTGGTCGCCGTCACGCTCGTCGCCACGTACCTGTTCGGCGCCGGTCCGGTCGGCACCTCGGTCCCGATCGTCGCGATCATCCTCGGCATCCTGACCATCGTCTACGGCTTCGTCACGAAGAACACGATCTTCGGTCGCCAGGTCTACGCCGTCGGTGGCAACGCCAACGCAGCCGTCCTGTCCGGTGTCTCCGCGAAGAAGGTCAACTTCTTCGTCATGATGAACATGTCGGTCCTCGCCGCGATCGCCGGCATGGTGTTCGTCGCCTACTCCGGCGCCTCGGGCCCCGCGGACGGCACCGGCTGGGAGCTCGACGCGATCGCCGCCGTGTTCGTCGGTGGTGCAGCGGTCGCCGGTGGTGTCGGCACGATCTCCGGCTCGATCATCGGTGGTCTCGTGATGGCGCTGCTGTCGAACGGTCTGCAGCTCATGGGCCTCGAGTCCAACCAGGTGCAGATCATCCGCGGCCTGGTCCTGCTCGTCGCCGTCGCCTTCGACGTCTACTCGAAGTCGCAGGGTCGTCCGTCCCTCATCGGGGGCATGATGCGGCAGTTCCAGCGGAAGGACACCGAGCAGAACACGGTGGCCGCCCAGCAGCCGCGGTCCATCGAGGACCAGCCGGACAAGATCACCCTCCCCTAGTTCACCCCTCCCCACAGCGGGGCTCCGGCCCCACACCTCCTCAACGAAGAGAAAGCACTCACATGCGCAAGAAGATCGTCGCCGGCCTCAGCCTGGCGCTCATCGCGGGCCTCGCCCTCAGCGGCTGCTCGGCACGCGGCTCGTCCGACGACGCCGGCAGCACCAGCAGCATCAAGAAGGGCGACCTCATCGGCGTCGCCCTGCCGGCCAAGACCTCGCAGAACTGGGTCCTCGCGGGTGCCGCGTTCAAGAAGTCGATCGAGGACGCCGGCTTCAAGGCCGACATCCAGTACGCCAACGCCGGCAACCCGGTCCCCGACCAGCAGTCGCAGATCTCGGGCATGATCACCAAGGGCGCCAAGGCCGTCATCATCGGTGCCGCCGACGGTTCGCAGCTGACCGCGCAGGTCAAGTCCGCCAAGGACCGTGGCGCCGTCGTCATCGCCTGGGACCGCAACATCCTGAACACGAAGAACGTCGACTACTACGTGGCGTTCAACAACTTCAAGGTCGGCCAGCTCCAGGCCGAGGCGCTGCTCAAGGGCCTCGAGGAGAAGAAGGGCGACAAGCCGTACAACGTCGAGCTCTTCGCCGGTTCGCCGGACGACGCCAACGCGACCGTGTTCTTCAACGGTGCGATGGACGTCCTGCAGCCGAAGATCGACGACGGCACGATCAAGGTCGTCTCCGGTCAGACCACGTTCCAGAAGGTCGTCACGCAGGGCTGGCTCGCGCAGAAGGCCCAGTCGCGCATGACCGACCTGCTCTCGCAGTACTACACGGGTGACACCGAGCTCGACGGCGTCCTGTCGCCGAACGACACTCTCGCCCGTGCGATCCTCACCGCGACCAAGGCCGCCGGCAAGGACAACCCCGTCGTGACGGGCCAGGACTCGGAGACCGCGTCCATCCCGCTCATCATGAAGGGCACGCAGTACTCGACGATCTTCAAGGACACGTCGAAGGAGGCCCAGGCGGCCGTCGACCTCGTCTCCACGCTGTCGAAGGGCGACAAGCCCGACACGACGATGGACAAGACGAACAACTACAACGGCAAGAAGACGGTCCCCGCGATCGAGCTCACGCCGGTCCTGGTCACCAAGGACAACGCCGTCGAGGCCTACAAGGGCAACGACACCCTCGAGGAGCTCGCCAAGAAGGGCTGATCTCCCCAGCACCACGGACGGCCCCGTCTCGCCTCGGCGAGACGGGGCCGTCCTGCGTCGTCCGGGGGCCGGCCACACGGCGGACGGGAGGCTCGGTGCACGTCGTGATCCGTGCCTCCAGTCCGCCGTGTGGTCCACCCAGGGCACGTGGCCGCGTCCGGTCCGCGCCCGCGTCCGTCAGGGGTGGGCAGCGCGCAACCGGCGCGCGGCGTCGGCGAGGTGCGGGACGTCGGTGCGGGCGGTGCCGAACACCAGCGCACGCGTCGTGTCGAAGTACCGCCGGGTCAGCCGCTCCCCCAGGTCGGACACGCGCGACCACGGGATGCCGGGCTCGCTCGCGGTGACCCCGGCGGGGAGCACCCGGACCGCCTCACCGATCTCGACCAGGCGCATCCGGACCGCGTCGTGCACCAGGTCCTCGGGCACCCGCTCGTCGTCGATGTAGCGCCGGATCGCCTCGCACGCTCGGATGACGTCGTCGAGGCGGTCGGCCACGGCACGGCGGATGCCGGGCTGCCCACTCACAGCGGCACCGCGGTCCGGACGACCCCGGGGCGCATGCCCGCGGCGTCGACCACGTCGACCCGGACTCCGAGCAACCGTTCGGCGGCGTCCTGGATGCGCATCAGCGCGAAGATGCCGAGCCCCGCGTCGACGTCGACCATCAGGTCGACGTCACTGTCCGGACCGTCCTCACCCCGCGCGACGCTGCCGAAGATCCGGGGGTTCCGCCCGCCGAACCGCTGCACGATCTCGATGAGGTCCTGTCGGGCTGCGACCACGCGTTCGAGGAGCGGCGGGGGTTCCTCGACCGGCTGCAGGTCGATCGTCGTCGTGAAGCCCGCCGCGCGGAGCATCCGCTGCAGGGCTGCGAGCGACGGTTCGCGCCGACCGTTCTCGTAGGTGCTGATGACGCTCTGCGTGACGCCGGCGCGCTGGGCGAGCTGGACCTGGGTCAGTTCGGCGCGTTCACGGGCGTCGCGGATGAGCACCGCGGCCGACAGTGGCGGGGCGGACCGTGGGGGAACAGCGGACATGCTGCAACGATACACAGCATCCAACATTTCGTCCGCCGCGGGAGCGGCGCACGCTCAGCGGGGGTCGGAGACGTCCGCCCGGTGGAAGTTCTGCGCCGAGCGCGACGCGGTCGGGCCGCGCTGGCCCTGGTAGCGGGACTGGTACTCGGCGGAACCGTAGGGCTTCTCGGCCGGGCTCGACAGCTGGAAGAAGCACAGCTGTCCGATCTTCATCCCCGGCCACAGCTTGATGGGCAGCGTCGCGACGTTCGACAGCTCGAGCGTCACGTGCCCGGAGAACCCGGGGTCGATGAAGCCCGCGGTCGAGTGGGTCAGGAGGCCGAGGCGGCCGAGGGAGCTCTTGCCCTCGAGCCGAGCGGCGATGTCGTCGGGCAGGGTCACGACCTCGAACGTGGAGCCGAGGACGAACTCGCCCGGGTGCAGCACGAACGCCTCGTCCGGGTCGGTCTCGACCAGGCGGGTCAGGTCGGGCTGGTCCACCGCGGGATCGATGTGCGGGTACTTGTGGTTGTCGAACAGCCGGAAGAACTTGTCGAGCCGGACGTCGATGCTCGACGGCTGCACGAGCGAGGCGTCGTACGGGTCGAGGCCGATCCGGCCTGCAGCGAGCTGGGCGGTGATGTCGCGGTCGGAGAGCAGCACGGACGAAGCCTAGCGGCAGCGGGCGTCGCGCCGGTATGCTGCCAGGCTGCCCACCACCCGGGCGGGCGGCGTTCGGAGCAGTGATGACCACGTACACCGTCGACGAGATCACGGTGCCCGCCACCATGGACGACGACCCGGCGACCGTCGCGACCTTCGCCGAGTGGCTCGCGGTGTCCGACGGCGCCGAAGCCGCCGTGCACGGGCTGCACGAGTTGGCCTGGACGCCGGAGGAGTACCTGCCGCTGTGCCGCGAGCCGGGTGCCCCGAGCCGGCTCGTCGTCGCCCGCGACGACCGCGGCACCGTGGTCGGTGCGGGCTCGTACGACACGAAGCAGGAGCCCGGCACCACCAACTGCTGGCTGTCGGTCGGCGTCGACCCCGAGCACCAGCGCCGCGGTGTCGGGACGCTGCTCGCCGACCTCCTGGAGTCGATGGCCCGTGCCGACGGCCGCACGCAGTGGAAGACGTACGCCGTCTCGCGACAGGTCGGGCCCGCATCCGGTCCCGGGTACGTGCAGGCCCCGACGGGGTTCGGCGCCGTCCCGGAGGACGAGGCGGGGGTGCGGTTCCTGACCGCCCGCGGCTGGCACTTCGGCCAGGTGAACCGGATCAGCCGGCTCCCGCTGCCCGCCGACGCATCCGTGGTGCGCGGACTGCACGAGCGGGCGTCTGCTGCCGCCGGGTCGGAGTACCGCGTGCACGCCTGGACCGGTCGGACGCCGGAGCAGTGGCTCGACGGCATCGCCCTGCTCGAGACCCGGATGAGCACCGACGCGCCCGCCGGGGACATGGAGGAGCCCGAGGACGTCTGGACCGCCGAACGGCTCCGGGAGCACGAGGACGAGCTCGCCCGGGCACCGCGCACCCTGCTCACCGTGGCCGTCGAGCACCTGCCGACGACCGCCCTGGCCGGTTTCACGCAGCTGTCCGTGCCGGACGACCCCGCACGGCCGGCACAGCAGTGGGACACCCTGGTGCTCCGCGAGCACCGCGGCCACCGGCTCGGCTGGCTGCTCAAGGTCGTCGGGATCCAGGAGCTCGACCGGCGGTTCCCGGGGCGCCCCTCGGTCATCACGTTCAACGCGGAGGAGAACCGCCACATGCTCGACGTGAACGAGGCCGTGGGGTTCGTCGGCGTCGGCTGCGAGGGCATCTGGGAACGGCGGGTCTGAGCGCGCATCCGAGGGGCCGCCGTCCAGCCGACACGCCTACGATTGGACGGTCATGACCGTCACGTCACCCGAAACCCAGCCCACGGGGTCAGCGCCGGACGCCGCCCCCACCACCGGGCGCTCGTCCACCGTCGCGACGGTCCTCGTCATCGCGATCCCGCTGGCCGTCGCGTGCTCGATCCTCGGGCTGACGATCACCGGTGCCTTCAGCGCGAGCCAGCAGCTGGTGTCCGCCGGTGAGGTCGTCGAGTACGGCCTGCCGATCGCCCGCGTCGTGCACGACACGATGGCGGCGCTGACCATCGGGCTCCTCATCGTCGCCGCCTTCGCGCTGCCCGCGCAGAAGAAGGACCACGGCGCCCTGTCCAGCGTGCAGCACCGTGCGACCCGGTGGGCTGCAGCGACCGGCGCCGTCTGGTTCCTGGCCGCCGCGGTGAGCATCGTCCTGACCGGCGCGAACACCCTCGGTGTCCCGCTCACCAGCCCGGTGTTCGCCCGCAACTTCATGCTCTTCGCGTTCCAGGTCGAGATCGGCCAGGCGCTCGTGGTGTCGGCTGCCGCGATCCTCGTCGCCACGGTGGTCGCCGCCTTCGCCACCCGGGTGACGACCCTGGCGTTCGCCACCGTGATCGGCCTGTTCGCCCTGCTCCCCCTGGCCCTGTCCGGCCACGCCGCCGGGTCGCTCGAGCACGCGAACGCGGTGAACTCGCTCGCGATCCACCTGGTCGGGGTGTGCGTGTGGGCCGGCGGCCTGGTCGCCGTGGTCCTGCTCCGCACCCGCACCAAGGGCGCGACCGGACGCGTGATCGCCCGGTACTCGACGCTCGCCGGCTGGTCGTTCGGGGCCGTGGCGTTCTCCGGCATCGTCAACGCGTCGCTCCGCCTGACCGGCCCGCTCGACCTGTTCACGACCACGTACGGCTGGCTCATCACCGTCAAGGCGCTCATCCTCGTGCTGCTCGGCGTCGCGGGCATCGTGCAGCGCCGGAAGCTCGTACCCGGGCTCCTCCGCGCGCCGCTCGACCGCCGCCTGTTCACCCGGTTCGCCCTGGCCGAGATCGTGTTCATGGCCGTGGCCATCGGTGTCTCGGTCGCCGTGTCCCGCTCGCAGCCGCCGATCCCGCAGACCCCGGCGACGGGCGAGGACACCCGCTCCGGCCTGATCGGGTTCCCGTTCCCGCCGGCACAGACCACGCAGACCTACCTGACCCAGTGGCACATCGACTGGGTGTGGCTCGGCCTGGCCGTCGTCGGGGCCGTCTGGTACCTGCTGGCGGTGCGCAAGCTCCGGAAGCGCGGCGACGCCTGGCCCGTCGGGCGCACCATCGCCTGGCTGGTCGGCTGCGCCCTGTTCATCTGGACCACGTCGGCCGGCCCCGCCGTGTACGGCATGATCCACTTCTCGTCGCACATGCTCCAGCACATGCTGCTGATGATGTTCGTCCCGCTGCCGCTCGTGCTCGGCGGCCCGGTGCTGCTCGCGCTCCGCACCCTGCCGGTCCGGAACGACGGCTCACGCGGCGCCCGCGAGTGGCTCATGCTCTTCGTGCACTCCCGCTGGATGCAGTTCCTCGGCAAGCCCGCCGTCGCCGGGATCATCTTCGCCGGGTCCCTCGTGGTGTTCTACTTCACGCCGGCGTACCAGGCCGCGATGCAGTCGCACGAGTGGCACGTCGCGATGATCATCCACTTCGTCCTGAGCGGCTACCTGTTCTTCTGGGTCTTCGTCGGTGTCGACCCGGGCCCGCAGCGCCCGCCGTACCCGATGCTCATCATCACCCTGCTGGCCACCCTGGCGTTCCACGCGTTCTTCGGCGTCGCGGTCATGACGTCGCAGTCGGTGTTCGCGATCGACTGGTTCCACGCGCTGGGCCAGACGAACGACGCCGCACTGCTCGACGACCAGCACACCGGCGGCGGCATCGCCTGGGGCGCTTCGGAGCTCCCGATGGTGTTCGTGGCCCTGCTCGTCGTCCGGAACTGGATGCGCTCGGACAAGCGCGACGCGAAGCGCCTCGACCGCAAGGCCGACCGCGACGGTGACGCCGACCTGAAGGCCTACAACGAGCGCCTGGCGGCGATGAGCAAGCGGGACTGACCCACAGCACCGGCCACACGGCGGGCGCAGCCCCGGTCAGTCCCCGTGGACGATACAGACCGCGTCGAGGTCCATCGCGGCCTCGAGCGCGGCCGAGATCCCCGATTCCCCGTCGGGGCCGGCGGGCGTCACGGTGTCGACCCACCACAGCGGCGTCGCCAGGGTCGGGGCGTCCGGCAGGATCCGCTCGACCTCGTCGAAGGAGTCCACCCGCCGCACGCCGAGCACGGTGATCACCGGGTGGGTGGCGTCACGGCAGACCTGCATCATCGGACCGTCGTCGAGCGCCCGGACACCCCAGGTCTCGTCGTGCAGCAGGAGCGCCTCCGCCACCTCGCGCGTCTCCACCGGCTGGCGGCAGAGGATGGTGACGTCACGCGGCACCCTGACCGCCCACCATCCGGTCGTCGCGGACGTGTCCGTCGAGCGTGCCCTCGTCGTGCGCGGGGTCGAGCGGTGCGCCGCCGACCAGCTGCAGGAAGCGGTCTTCGTCGATGCGGTCGAGGAACGACTCGAGCGCTTCCCAGCCGTCCTCGAAGCGGACGATCATGCCGCCGTCGTCAGCCGCGTCGGCATCCGGACGAGCGGCCGAGCCGGAGCCGGCTGCGAAGGTCGCGGTGGTGGTGCGCGGTGGCGGCCAGACGCCGTCGCGGTCCAGGAAGCCGGCGGCCTCGGGGCCCACGACGACGGCGAGCGGCGACGGCTCGCCGTGCGAGACGGCCCGCACCAGGTGGTCCGCGTCGCCGCGGCGCTGCATGACCACGCCGAACACGGGGACGACCTGGTCGGCGACCCGCTGCACGGCGTCGAACATCCGGTTCGCCAGCCCCGGGTCGGTGTTCTCCTCGGGCACGGTGAGCACGGCGGACATCGTCTCGACGACGACCCCGCCGACCAGGTGCGCGGTCATCGTCGCGGAGAACCCCTCACCGACGGCGTACGAGGTCGAGATGCCGGGTGCCTCGTGCTTCGCGTACTGCGTGACGACCCAGCGGTCCCACGGCACGGTGAGCGGTTCGGCGGTGCCCCACCGGGTCGGGCAGGTGCCGACGGTGTGGCACAGCGCCTCGATCGCGGAGCCCATGTCGACCGCACGGCCGGGGTGGTGCCGGAGGGTCAGGTCGATGCTGATCTGTCGCACCGAGTCGGCCGAGACCGGGTGCTCGGGCGACGGCGTGCCCACGAGTTCGGGGCCGCGGTGCACGAAGTCCTCGATGTCCGATGCGGCGACGCCGGTCCGGCCGTCACGCAGTGTGCCGTCGAAGTCGGACACCGCCCACGCGGCGCCGTACGCGCCGAGCGCGTGCCGGAGAGCCGGGGTGATCGCCGCGGCCCGGCCGGTGCGGAGCACGACCGTCCGTCCGGCGTCCGCCGACCGACGGAGCAGCGAGGCGAGCGCGTCCGTCAGCCACACGACGGGCGAGGCGGACTCGACCACGATCGCCGAGCCGACCACGTCGTCGATGAGGGGATGCCTGACCATCCGGGTCCTCCTCGGTTCGGGGCTGGAACTCCCTGGACGGTACACACGGGGGCGACACCTGTCCGTCAGGCTCGCACCCTCACAGCGGAGACTCGGGAGGCGCGACACGCGCCCGCGAGACGGCGTACGGTGCGCGGTCGGCTGGCTTCCAGGCGAGAATCCGCTAGGCTTGCCGAGTCCCGTTCTGCGGGGCGCGCGAGTGTAGTTCAATGGTAGAACTCCAGCTTCCCAAGCTGGTAGCGCGGGTTCGATTCCCGTCACTCGCTCCGTCGGACGTACGCTCGCCGCATGTCCTCCTCCTCCGGTTTCCCCGAACACACCGCACCCGTGGTCGTCATCGGTGCCGGGGTCGTCGGCGCTGCGACCGCGTACGCCCTCACCGCCCGCGGCGAGCGCGTCCTGCTCGTGGAACAGCACGCTCGCGGCCACCACCTCGGTTCCTCGCACGGTGCGACCCGGATCTTCCGGCAGGGCTACGCCGACCCCGAGTACGTCACGCTGACCAGCCGGGCGCTCGAACTGTGGGGAGCGCTCGAGGCCGCCGCCGGCGAGGAGCTCATCGTCCGCACGGGGGCCGTCGACCACGGTCGGCCCGAGGTCATCGACGCGATCGCCGCCGCCCTCGCCGACGCGGACATCCCGCACGAGTCGCTGACCCCGGACCAGGCGGCGGCGCGCTGGCCCGGCATCGCGTTCGAGGGGCGCGTGCTGACCCATCCCTCCGCCGGGCGCATCCGCTCCGAGCGGACGATCGAGGTGTTCCTCACGCTGGCCGAAGCGACCGGTCTCGCCGACCTGCGGTTCGACACCCGGGTCACCGGGCTCGAGGACCACGGCGACGACGTCACCGTGACGCTGTCCGACGGCAGCGCCGTCCGCACCGCGTCCGTGGTGGCCGCGGTGGGCTCGTGGGCCCCCACGCTGGTCGGCGAGCTGCTCGCCGGACGCGGGGCGGACCTCCCGGCCATCCGCGTCACCCAGGAACAGCCGGCCCACTTCCCCAGCCACCTGCCGGACGCCGCCTGGCCGAGCTTCGTGCACTGGGCCGACGGCGACGACGTGTACGGGCTGCTGACGCCGGGTGAGGGCGTCAAGGTCGGGTTCCACGGCACCGGGCCCGTCGTCGACCCGGACCACCGGGACTTCACTCCCGTGCCGGCCGAGGCCGAGCGACTGCAGGCGTACGTCGCGCGGTACGTGCCGGGGGTCGACGCGACGAAGCCTGAGTTCATCAGCTGCCTGTACGACAACTCCCCCGACGAGGACTTCGTCATCGACCGGGTCGGGCCGCTGACCGTGGCGACGGGGTTCTCCGGGCACGGCTTCAAGTTCGCGCCGCTGCTCGGCGAGATGCTCGCGGACCTCGCCATGGGCGGCGTGCCGCACCCGCGTTTCGCCCTGCCGGAGGCGGTGCCCGCGTCCTGACGCCAGCGCGCGGTCGTTCGCGAGACGCCGGCGTGTTCGTTCGACGCCGTCATGTCGTCGAGACGCCGCCGAATCCGGAGGCGTCTCGCGGACGACGCGGCGTCCTGCGCACACACCGGCGTCTCACAGCCGCGCACACGCCGTCGTCTTCTGCGCACGCCGTCGTCTGGCGACCGGCCGCTACGGTGGGAGCCGTGCGCATCATCGTGGCTCCGGACTCGTTCAAGGGCACCGCGACGGCGGCGTCGATCGCTGCGGCGGTCCGTGCCGGCTGGCTGACCGAACGCCCCGACGACGACGTGGTGCTCGTCCCGATGGCCGACGGCGGCGAGGGCACGCTCGACGCCTTCGAGACCGCCGTCCCCGGATCAGTCCGGGTCCCCGTCACCGTCACCGGGCCGGCCGGCACGCCGGTCGACACCCACTGGTTGCGGCTGCCCGACGGCCGCGCGGTGGTGGAGCTCGCGGCGACGAGCGGCCTCCCCCTGCTCGACGCACCGATGCCGGACGCGGCGACGAGCCGCGGGTTCGGCGAGGCGATCGCCGCCGCGCTCGACGCCGGTGCCACGGGGCTCGTGCTCGGCATCGGGGGCAGCGCGTCCACCGACGGCGGGCGTCCGGTGCTCGAGGCACTCGGACTCGACAGCGAAGGAGCCGGCACCGGCGGCCTCCGCGCGCTCCCCCCACTCGGTGTCACCGTGCTCACCGACGTGACCTCCCCGCTGCTCGGTCCGACCGGTGCCGCCGCCGTCTTCGGCCCGCAGAAGGGCATCACGCCCGATCGTGTGGCGTCCTTCGACGACCGGCTCGCCACCTGGGCCGCGCGGTTCCCCGACGTCGACCCGGACACCCCGGGCGCCGGAGCTGCTGGCGGTGTCGGGTTCGGCCTGCTGGTGTGGGGCGCCACGCTCGCCGGTGGGGCCGCGGCCGTCGCCGAGGTCCTCGGGCTGCCGGGGCTGCTCGAGGGGTCCGACGTGAACGGGGCCGGTGGAGCGAACGGGGCCGACGTCGTGATCAGCGGCGAAGGGCGCTTCGACGGGCAGAGCGCCGTTGGCAAGGTGCCCTCGGTGGTCCGCGACCTGACCGCGGCGCACGCTCCCGGAGCCCGCTCGATGCTCGTCGCCGGCGCGATCGAGGCCCCGCTCGGCGACTACGCGGCCGCCGCGTCGCTCACCGTGCTCGCGACGCAGACCACCGGCGAACCCGACGACGCCCTCGCCGACCCGCTGCGCTTCGCCACGATCGCCGGGCAGCGGCTGGCCCGGCTCGCCTGAGCGAGCAGAACGACGCGACGCGCCCGTCCGCGGGCACAGGGGTGTCCTGGTTGTACCTCCCACCCGGCCGCGGCTGCGCGCACACTGGTTCCGGGCCGGAACCGGCCCGCAACGCACCACCCCCACGAGGAGATCATTGCGCACCGTCAACGCGTACGCGGCACCGTCAGCGACCGAGCCGCTCGTCAAGACCACCATCACCCGTCGGGACGTCGGCCCGGACGACGTCGCGATCGACATCGCCTACGCCGGCATCTGCCACTCGGACATCCACACCGTCCGCGGTGAGTGGGGCCCCATCCAGTACCCGCAGGTCGTCGGCCACGAGATCGTCGGCCACGTCACCGAGGTCGGCGAGAACGTCACCAAGCACAAGGTCGGCGACCGCGTCGGCGTCGGCTGCATGGTGAACTCGTGCGGCGAGTGCGAGAACTGCGTCGCCGGCCAGGAGCAGTACTGCCTCAAGGGCAACATCGGCACCTACGCCAGCGTCGACCCGGCCGACGGCTCGATCACCCAGGGCGGCTACTCGCAGGCCGTCGTGGTGAACGAGGACTTCGTCCTCCGTGTCCCCGAGTCGCTCGACATCGAGAAGGTCGCGCCGCTGCTCTGCGCCGGCATCACGACCTACTCGCCGCTGCACCACTGGAACGCCGGCCCCGGCACCAAGGTCGCCGTCGTCGGCATGGGCGGGCTCGGCCACATGGCCGTCAAGATCGCCGTCGCGCTCGGCGCCGAGGTCACCGTCCTGTCGCAGACCACCTCGAAGCAGGAGGACTCGCTCCGCTACGGCGCGAAGGCCCACTACGCGACGAAGGACCCGGAGACGTTCGAGAAGCTCGCGAACTCCTTCGAGCTGATCATCAACACCGTCTCGGCGAAGATCCCGATGGGTGCCTACCTCGGCCTGCTCAAGGTCGACGGCACGCTCGTCAACGTGGGTGCTCCGTCCGAGCCGCTCGAGGTGCCGGCCTTCGCGCTCATCCCGCGTCGGCTCAGCTGGGCGGGTTCCGCCATCGGCGGCATCCAGGAGACCCAGGAGATGCTCGACTTCTGCGCCGAGCACGGGATCCTCCCGGAGACCGAGCTCATCAGCGCCGACCAGATCAACGAGGCCTACGAGCGCGTGCTGTCCTCGGACGTCCGCTACCGCTTCGTGATCGACGCGGCCACGCTGGCGTAGTCGTCACCACCTGACAGACGGGAGGCCCGGTACCAGCTGGTACCGGGCCTCCCGTCTGTCGTCTCGGTGCCGTCAGCCGACCTCGTCACCGGACGGCAGCGCGCCGCACCAGTCGACGGAGCCCGCGTCGATGCTCGCCTCGAGCGCGCCGGAGGCCGCGTCGACGATGCTCACGAGCTCGCCGGCCGCCGACTTCGTCGCGACCGCGACGAACTGGCTGTTCGGGGACGGGCAGACCGCGGTGACGCTCGCGTCGTCGGGGATCGTCACCGGCAGCCGGGAGGCCCGTCCCCCGTCCACGCGCACGATCCGTGCCGCGATGGTGCCGTCGGACCGCACGTCCCCCAGCACCCGCAGGTACGTGTCGTCGGACAGCTGGGCGATGCGGCCGAGGACGGCCGCATCGGTGCTGGCGGCGGGCGCCTGCAGCGCCGACTTCGACCCGTCGGTCAGGTCCAGCCGCTCGATCCCGGTGCCCGTCTCGACGACGGCGGTGGTGCCGGTGCCGACGAAACCGTGCAGGTAGGTGGCGCTGCCGAGCCGGACCGGGTCGGCACGCCCGCTCATGTCGACGAGCACCAGGTCGTCGCTGCCCGTCCGGACCAGTGCGCTCTCGGTGCGCGGCACGTAGGCCCACTGCCCGACCGTCATCGGCACGGCCCCCGTCTTCGGCTTGCCGTTCGCCGCGATCGCGGTGGGCATGTGCGTGCCCGTCATGTCGACCACGTACAGGCCGGTGTTCCGGGACTGCCCGGTCGAGGTGTCGGCGTACTCGAACCCGAACGAGGCACCGTCGTCGGCGACGTGGAGCGCCGTGACGCGGCCCTCGGCGGTCGGCAGGGTGAGGTGTTCGACGGGGGCGTCGGCGTCCTGCACACCACCACTCAGCGCCACGATGTCGACGGACGAGCTGGCGTCCGTGCCGCTCACGACCACCAGGGAACGGCCGAGCCGGGCGTACTCGGAGATCGCGATGCCCTCGTAGACCGTCGTGGCGCCGCCCGCGTCGAGGGATCGACGGACGATGCGGTCCTTCGCCCCGGCCTGCCCCGGCACGAGTGCGAGCACGTCGGTGCTGCCGGTGCGGATCGCCGCGGTCAGGTCGGACGTGGCGCGCTGCCCGGGTGCCCGCACGCCCGCGACCGTCACGGTGTACTCGCGGTCGTACGCCAGGGGTCCGGCGAACTCGACGGCGATGGTGTTGCCGCTCGAGGTCACGGTGTGCGCCGCAGCCGGGCTGACCCGGACGTCGGCGGCGGCGACCGGCTGCAGCGCCTGGTTCGCCGTCAGGATCACCCGCTGAGCCGGACGGGTGACGAGGCCGGTCGCGTCGTAGGACACGTCGCGGAGCCGCGGGCCCTGCTGCGAGCCGACGACCGCGGCGAGCGCGGCGACCACGGCGAGGACCACCACGACGGCGACGTACCGGCGGTGGAAGCGGTGTGCGACGGGGCGGCGCTCAGAACTCATACGGGTCCTCGGGCTGCGCGATGTCGGTGATCTTCGCGGCCTTGACGACGATGCGGGCGTCGGCGGACTGGTCCGGGTTGGCGGCCAGGGCTCCGCGGACGGTGACCCACTGGCCCTCGTCGGGGACGGTCCCGGTGCCGTCGCCGTCGCCGGTCACGACACCGAGGCCCACCGGTTGCGCGTCCACGGCGCAGCAGCTGATCACGAAGCGGGTGAGGGTGAAGGACCCGTCGTCGCCCGGCACCACGAAGCCGGTCAGTTCGACCTGCTTGCCGACCAGGGCCGTGGTGTCCGTGGTCTGCCGGATCAGCGCGGCCCAGTCCTTGACGCCGTACTCCGAGGTGTCGACGCCCTCGCTGCCGAGCAGCTGCACCGCGGACTCCGAGCCGGTGGCGTTGGACAGGGTCGCGGAGTCCACGCTCCGCTGCTGGGCGGTGCGGGCGGACAGGGTCGTCGGCGGCAGGACGAGCATCGCGACGGTGACACCGATCGTGACGACGGCGGCGGCTCCGCCGAGGGCGAGGCGGACGGCGCGACCGCGGCCTCCCGTCCGCTGCTGCTGGTGCAGGTCGAGGTCGTCCTCGTCGTCGCCGTGCGTGTGGCCGTACCCGCGGGCGGTGGCCACCAGTCCGGCGATCGACGCGGGCACCCCGACGGCGGCGAGCACGACCGTGAACACCGAGTAGCGCGGGTTGATGTACAGGTCGAGGTGCCCGACCAGCGCGAGCCACAGCGTGCAGAGGGCGGCGGCCAGCACCGACCCGAGACCCAGGTACGCGGCCGCGTTGCTGCGTGCATCAGACGAGGACATTCATCACCAACCCGACGGCTCCGGCGAACAGGACGCACACGACGGACAGCAGCACCAGGAAGCGGACCCGGAACGTCGTGCGCAGCAGGGCGATCATCTTGACGTCGATGATCGGCCCGATGATCAGGAAGGCCGTGATCGACCCGGGCAGGAACGTCGACGCGAAGGACAGCGCGAAGAAGGCGTCGACGTTCGAGCAGAGCGACACCGTCATCGCCAGCAGCATCATCGCCGCGACGGACAGCACCGGGTTCGAGCCGACGGCCACCAGGGTCGATCGGGGCACGGCGACCTGGATCGCCGCGGCCAGGCCGGCACCGACGAACAGTGCCGGCATCATCGTCGCCGTCTCGCCGCCGAACTGCGCGGCGCTCTGCCGCCAGCGGTGCAGGCCGCGGGGCGCCCCGACGGCCGCACGGCACCGGGCCTCGAAGGCGGGGAGCAGCAGGTCGGCCGGACGGCGGTGCGCGGCGACGATCCAGCCGACGAGGTTCGCGATGACGAACCCGCCGACGATGCGCACCGGCAGGATCCACCCGGACCAACCGAACGCCTGCGCGGTGCTGATGATGACGAGCGGGTTGAGGATCGGGGCCGCGACGAGGAACGTGACGGCCTCGGCCGGCGTGAACCCACGCATCATCAGGCCGCGGGCGAGGGGCACGTTCCCGCACTCGCACACCGGGAAGAGCATGCCGATCAGGGAGATCACGGCGCGACGGCCGAAGGCGTTCTGCGGCAGGACCTTCTCGAGCGCGCCGACCGGCACCCAGACCTCGACGACAATCGACAGCACGATGCCGAGCACCACGAACGGCAGGGACTCGACGACGACGCTGATCGCCAGCGTGAGGAAGTCCTGCACGACGTCCGGCAGCCCGGTCGACCCGATGCTCGGGGAGAACAGCCGGATGCCCAGCAGGACGACGACGGCGAGCAGCACCAGGCCGGGGCCGGTGAGGCTCCGGGTGCGCTGCGGCGGCCGCGTGGTCGTCGTCACCGGGACAGGATAGGTGACGCGTCCTGCCCGGGGCTGCGCACGGGGCGGCTCAACCCGCGGTGACGCCGTCCAGGTGCCGGTCGAGCACGTCGATCGCCCAGTCGCCGGACTCCCCCGGAGCCAGTCGGACGACCTGCATCGCGAGCCCGTCCAGGAGCGCGTGGAGCCGGCAGGCCTCGTACTCCCGGTCGTCCGCCGGTACCCCGAGCAGCCCGAGGACCTCCTCGCACCACGTCCGCATCGCCGCGACGGTCCGGTCGAGCGTCGGCCGGAGCCCGACGTCGGTGAGCGCGGCGTTGCCGAGTGCCAGGTAGACCTCGAGCTCGACGACCCGTTCCTCGTCGAGGGGCAGCAGTTCGAGCACGATCCGGCGTGCGCGTCGGGCCGGCGTGAGGTCGTCGGGGATGGCGTCGATGCGCTCGCGGATCCGGTCGAACACGAGCGTGATGGTGTGCTCGCGGACGCTCGCCTGGGTCGGGAACGTGTAGCGGACCGTGCTCGGCGGCAGCCCCGCCTCGGCGGCGACGTTCCGCACGCTCAACGCTCCGAGCCCGTCGCGCACGAGGACCCGGCACGCCGCCTCGGACACGGTGCGGCGCCGTTCGTCGACGTCCATGCTCCTGGCCACGACGCCATACTCGCACAGTCGTACCAAGACGTGCTACCGTCGAGGTCGTTGTCGCACAGTCGTACGACAACGAGAACGAACGACTCCCGCAGGAAAGGACATCGTCATGGCATGGGCAATCCTCGTGCTCAGCGGCGTGCTCGAGGCCGTCTGGGCCACCGCCCTCAGCGCCTCGAACGGCTTCAAGAAGGTCGTCCCCACGATCGTGTTCGTCGCCGGGATGGCCCTGAGCATGGTGGGGCTGGCGTTCGCGATGAAGAGCATCCCCGTCGGCACCGCCTACGCCGTCTGGGTCGGCATCGGGGCGTCCCTGACCGTGGTCGTCGCGATCCTCCGTCGACAGGAGGCCGCGTCCTTCGCCCGCCTCGCCCTGGTCTTCGGCCTGGTGGCGTGCGTCATCGGCCTCAAGGTGGTGAGCTGACGTGGCCTGGATCGTCCTGTTCGTCAGCGCCGCGCTCGAGACCGTCTGGGCGACCGCACTCGGCGAGAGCGACGGCTTCACCGAGCTCCGCCCGACGATCGTGTTCGCCGTCACGATCGTGATCAGCCTGGTCGCCTTCGGCTACGTCCTCAAGCACATCCCGATCAGCACGGCGTACGCGGTGTGGACCGGTACCGGCGCCGCCCTCACCGTGCTGTGGGGCATGGCCACCGGCGCAGAGCCCGTCACCGTGCTGCGCCTGCTGTTCATCGCCGGCATCGTCGGGTGCGTCGTGGGCCTCAAGCTCGTGCCGGCCCGCCCCGTCGCCGACCTCACGCGCTGAGCGACAGCTCACGCACCAGCGACCCCGTGAGGTGTCGCTGACCCCGTGAGGCGAGGGCGGTCCGAGAACTCGCGCCGAGACGGACGGGAGGCCCGGTGCCAGCTGGCACGGCGCCTCCCGTCCGCCTGTGGGTCGCGCCCACCGCGCATGGTGAGCAGCAATGGTCGGGTCACCTCGCGGGACCCGACCGTTCCTGCTCACGAAGCGAGCGCTGGGAGCGCTGGGAGCGTCAGACCGACGCGCCCGTCCACTCATCCTCGGCGGCGACGTGGTCGCTGCCGACCGTGCCGGCCGCCATCGCGGCAGCAGCACGTGCCGCGTGCGACGGCGGGTCCGACGGGACATCGGCGGGGCGACCCTCGTCGTTCAGCTTGCGCAGTTCCGGCACGATGTCCGTGGCCAGGATGTCGATCTGCTCGAGCACCGTCTTGAGCGGCAGACCGGCGTGGTCGATGAGGAACAGCTGGCGCTGGTAGTGGCCGACGTGGTCCTTCATCGCGGCGTACCGGTCGATGACCTGCTGCGGCGAACCGACGGTGAGCGGGGTCTGGGCGGTGAAGTCCTCCATCGAGGGGCCGTGGCCGTAGACCGGGGCGTTGTCGAAGTAGGGCCGGAACTCGTTGATCGCGTCCTGCGAGTTCTTCCGCGCGAAGAACTGACCGCCGAGCCCGACGATCGCCTGGTCGGCGCGGCCGTGCCCGTAGTGCTCGAAGCGCTGGCGGTACAGGCCGACCATCTGCTCGGTGTGCTGGATCGGCCAGAAGATGTTGTTGTGGAAGAAGCCGTCACCGTAGTAGGCGGCCTGTTCGGCGATCTCCGGCGTGCGGATCGAGCCGTGCCAGACGAACGGCGGGACACCGTCGAGCGGACGCGGGGTCGAGGTGAAGCCCTGCAGCGGCGTGCGGAACTTGCCCTGCCAGTTGACGACGTCGTTCTCCCACAGCTGGCGGACGAGCGCGTAGTTCTCGATCGCCAGGTTGACGCCCTGGCGGATGTCCTGCCCGAACCACGGGTAGACGGGGCCGGTGTTGCCGCGGCCCATCATCAGGTCCATGCGGCCGTCGGACACGACCTGGAGCATCGCGTACTCCTCGGCGATGCGCACCGGGTCGTTGGTGGTGATCAGGGTCGTCGACGTGGACAGCGTGATGTCCTTCGTCTTCGCCGCCAGGTAAGCGAGCAGCGTGGTCGGCGACGAGGCCACGAACGGCGGGTTGTGGTGCTCACCGGTCGCGAAGACGTCGAGCCCGGCCTGGTCGGCGTGCTCGGCGATCGTCAGGATGTCGCGGACGCGCCGGGTGTCGTCCGGCGTGGTGCCGGTCGTGGGGTCGGTCGTGACGTCACTGACCGTGAAGATGCCGAACTGCATGATGCGCCGCCTTTCGCGATATCGATGCGTTTGCATCGACTTGCTGGGTACAACGTAGCGCACGGCGTGGCATTCCCGCCAGGCTCGCGCTCGTCGGACGGGCGGCCTGGAGGCCCGGCTCGGCTCCCCGGGTCAGCCGGCGGTCGGCAGCGTGGCCGGGTCAGGGGGTGAGCGTGGCCGGGTCGGTGCGCGCGGCGTGGTGCATCCCGTCGAGGAACCACACGACGGTCACGACCGCCAGGACGCTCGCGCTGGACGCCAACCGCCCCGCCACCAGGATCGCGGCGTGGTCGTACGCGCCGTCACCGGTCAGGCCAACCACGAGCGCCGCGACACCGATCGCCAGCGTGAGCCCGGTCGCGACGAGGAGCACGACGCTCACCACCTGCCGAGGCCCCCGCCGACCGTCACGGTCGCCCCGGAGCCCGCGGTCGACCCGGGGTCCGACCGCGCGGACGATCCCGAGCCAGAACATCGCGATCGCGCAGGCGCCGATGATGTCGCTGACGCGGTGCCAGCCGTAGACCACGGTCTGGTTCGCCACGAAGACCGCGTACCCGACGCCGACGATGGTCACCAGCGGGCGGAACCGACGAGGCGTGACCATCAGGACCGCGAACAGCGCCGCCAGTGCGATCGTCGCGTGCCCGGACGGGAACGAGTTCGGCGTCGTCGACTGAGCGATCTCAGGGCGCACGGCGATACGCTTGACGAGCGTCGAGGTGGCCGCCGACGCGAGCACCACGACCCCCGCGCCGAGTCCCACCGAGAGCCGCCGTCTGGCGAACGCCACAGCGACGATCACGACGACGAGCAACAGGATCACCGGCACCGAGATGACGTTGAGCGCAGTGTCCGAACTGAACAGGTCGGACTCCCGGACCCCGCCGAGCGCGGCGTCCTCCGCTTTCTGACCGACCGGGGTCAGCACCGCGACCCCGTAGACGAGAGGCACGATCACGAACCCCAGAGCCGCCAGCGCAGCCCACCGCCCCCGCCGCGAGACCCACGGTCCGCGCGACTCGGATGCACTGCGCTCGGGTGTCAAGGTCACCGGGCTGGTCCTCCTGGGAGTGGTCGTCGTCGGGCTCGTCGCACGACTGGCGGCGGCGCTGCGATTGGGTCGGTCGGGGTCCGACACGATACCGTTGGAGCACCGGCCGGAGGCTGGGAACCGCACCCCCGTCGGCCGTGCACTGCGCGCTGACACGAGGGGATCGGTGATCCCCGCCGGGCCGTCGCACCACGCGGGACCGACGCACGTCGCGTCGGCAGTGTACGAGGAGGAAACCGAAGTGGCCATCAAGGAACCGGGCATCATCGCCTCGCCGAACCGGGGTCTCGCACTCACGGCCGGCGGCGTCCTCGCACTCTGGGGCGTCCTGGGCTTCTTCTTCGCCGCCGACGGCGACCCGGGCTTCTTCAACCGCCAGGGCGGCATGCTGTGGAACGCGTTCGGCGTCAACCCGGCGCTCTGCCTGGTGTGGGTGCTGCTCGCCGCGGTGCTGCTCATCACCGGCCTCGGCAACACCGTCGGATCGCGCAACGGCAACCTGCTCGTCGGCGTCCTGCTCGTCCTCTTCGCGGTGTACGGCTTCGTCTTCGTCGACACCTCGGCCAACGTCTTCGCGCTGAACACCACCGACAACGTGTTCCACGCGATCGTCGGTGTGCTCCTGCTCCTCACCGCGCTCGGTGCCGACAAGGAGAACCTCCGCGCACTGCGTGCGGCGCGCGCCTGACGCTCCCGCTCGACTGCACTCCCGACGCCCGTCTGCCGCTCCGGCAGGCGGGCGTCGTCGTGTGCGGGGGGCGTTTCGGCGGGGTGGTCCGGCGGCGGTGG
>NZ_QKTA01000012.1:0-113427 GCF_003234395.1 Curtobacterium sp. MCLR17_051 | reverse complement strand
CCCCCGCACCACACCGAAACGAGCCCCGTGCACCCCGTCCGCATCGACTCCCTCGACGATCCCCGCCTCGACGACTTCGCCCGTCTGACCGACGTGGCACTCCGCCGGGTCTCGGAGCCCGAGGGCGGCCTGTACATCGCCGAGTCGAACACGGTCATCGAGCGCGCGGTCCGCGCCGGACACGTGCCGCGGAGCATCCTGGTGCAGGAGAAGTGGCTCGACAGCGTCCTGCCCCTGGTCGCGGAGCACGACGGGCCGGTCTTCGTCGGTGCCGACGCCCTGCTCGAGGAGCTCACCGGCTTCCGGATGCACCGCGGTGCGATCGCTGCGATGCAGCGTCCCGAGCTGCCGAGCGTCGCCGACGTGGTGCGGGACGCGAAGGTCGTCGTCGTGCTCGAGGACATCGTCGACCACACGAACGTCGGCGCGGTGTTCCGCAGCGTCGCCGGCCTCGGCGCCGACGCGGTGCTCGTCAGCCCGCGGTGCGCCGACCCGCTGTACCGCCGGAGCGTCCGGGTGAGCATGGGCACGGTCCTGCAGGTGCCGTGGACCCGCATCGGCGACTGGCCCGCGGCGGGCGAGGAACTCCGCGCGCAGGGCTTCCACCTGGCCGCGATGGCGCTGACCGACGAGTCGGTCGACCTCGACGCCTTCGTGGCGGACCTGCCGGACAAGGTCGCGCTCGTGATGGGCACCGAGGGGCAGGGGCTGACGCCGGCCGCGATCGCCTCGGCCGACACGACGGTCCGGATCCCGATGGCGCACGGCGTCGACTCGCTCAACGTGGCCGCGGCGAGCGCCGTCGGTCTGTGGGCGGTCACCCACGCCCGGCGGCTCGCCTCCTAGCGAACCACCGAGACGGTCGGGAGGCCCGGGGCGGCCTGGTCCGGCAGCATGCGCCCGGCACGGATCACCAGGGCACGGTCGGTGGCCGGCCCGCCCACCAGGCAGACGCCGACGGGCGCGCCGTCCACGGTCAGCGCCGGTGCACTCACCGCGGGCAGGCCGCCGACGCTCGCGAGCGCGGTCATCGCCGTGGTGGCGGTCCGGGTGCGCTCGAGCGCAGCGGTGTCCGCGTCGAGCAGCGGAGCGGGTCCGGGCACGGTCGGGAACAGCAGCGTCCGACCGGCGAGGGCACGGCGGATCGTCGCACGGACCTCATCGAGGCGTGCGACGGCGTCGGCGGTCGCGTCGGGGTCGTTCGCGCGTGCCGCCCGGAACCGGTCACCGACGACGGGGCTCAGTGCGCCGGGGTGCGCGTCGATCCAGGGGCCGTGGGCGGCGAGTGCCTCGGCGGCCTGGACGAGGCGCATCTGCTCCTGCAGTGCTGCGGGGTCCGGGATGCCGAAGTCCCGCAGCCGGACGGTCGCGACGGGTTCGTCGAGTGTCGCGACGAAGGCGGTGAAGGACCGGGCGACGGCCGGTTCGACGAGTGCGACGAGTTCCTCGGGGACGACGAGCACGGTCCCATCGGAAGCCCCTGCCGTCGCGGGCGGCGGCACGGTGGCGTCGAGGGCGGCGAGCAGCACACCGGGGCTCCGCGTGAGCCACCCCACGGTGTCGAACGACGGCGCGAGCGGGAGCAGCCCCTCGCGGGACACGGTGCCGTGGGTCGTCCGGAGGCCCCAGAGTCCCTGGTACGAGGCGGGGACCCGCACCGATCCCGCGGTGTCCGTGCCGATCCCGACCTCGGCCGTCCCGAGGCCGACGGCCGATGCGGATCCGCTGGACGAGCCTCCAGGCAGTCGGGTGGGAGCCGCGCTGTTCGGCGGCGTGCCGTGGTGCGTGTTCCGGCCCGTCAGGTTGTAGGCGAACTCGTCGGTGCGCGCGATCCCGCGGATCGAGGCGCCGGCGGCGAGGAGCGCGGCGACCGCTGCGGCGGGCGCGGTCTCGACGGGGGCCTCGCGCAGGTACGTCGGGTTGCCCGCGCCGACGGGCTGGCCGGGGACGGCGTAGAGGTCCTTGACGGCGACGGTCAGGCCGTCGAGCGGTCCGGAGGCGGTGGGGGCGACGAGCGGGTCGCCGACGGCCCGCCAGACGGTGGTGTCGACGGACTTCGGGCGGCCGGTGACGTGGGCCGCTTCGATGCGCCAGCGGGGGCCGGCGCCGGTGTCGCCGTCGTGGGTCTCGCGTTCGCCGGTGTCGCCGTCGCGGCGCCAGAGCTGGGTCTGGAGGCCCTGCCCACCCGCCGCGAACCGGGACACCGACACGACGAGGGCACGGTCCTCCGTCAGGGGGCGGACCTCGACGTGCGTCAGCGACCGGGTCGCGACCCCACCCCGCGCCCCGCGGAACGCGCTGATCGCGTCGTGCCCGACGAGCAGGCCGCGGTCGTCGCCGCGCATCGTGCCGGGGGAGTCGACGAACGCGGCGTCGAGGGCGTCGAGGTCGTTCGCCAGCAGGGCGGCCTCGTAGGCGTCGAGCGCCTCGAGCAGTCCGTCGGGTGCCGTCGACGTGTGCGGCGCGGTCATCGGGCGGGCTCCTCGAAGTCGGCCTTGCGGATGCGGGCGTGGACACCGGTGACCAGGTCCACCACCTGCGAGATGTTGAAGTCGGTCGCTGCGGACAGGTACGCGTACGCCAGGTGGCGTTCCATGCCCCAGCGCGCGCCGAGGATCGCGACGGCGTGCCGGACGCACTGCCGGACGGCCTCGTCGAGGTCCGGGTCCATGCCCGTGGGCACGAGGAACTCCTGCGTCTCGGCGACGGGCCAGACCAGGTCCCCGAAGCGCGCGGCGGCCTCGGCTGCCGGGGTCAGGTCGAAGCGGATCGTCGCGCGGAGCGAGGCCTCCATCGCGGTGAGCGCCACCTCGCCGTCGCCCTGGGCGAAGTGCGGGTCGCCGACGTGGGCGAGTGCGCCGGGGACGAGCACCGGCAGGTGCAGCTGGGACCCGGCCTGCAGCAGGTTGACGTCGATGTTGCCGCCGTGGCGACCGGGCGGCACCGAGTGCAGCCGCTCCCCGGGGGTGGCGACGCCCATGATCCCGAGGAACGGGGCGAGGGGGAAGTGCGCGAAGCGGTCGCCGGCGGCGGTGAGCGGGATACGGCCCCGCCGGCCCTGGTCGGTGTCGACGACGTCGGCGAAGACGCTCACCGTCGTGCCGTCGACCGGGAACTCACCGTGCAGGGCACCGCGGCCGTGCCGGTTCGACACGACGCCGTAGTGCACGCGGGGCAGGGTCTCGAGGACCGTCATCGTCAGCACGTCGCCGGGACGGGCACCGCGCACCGCGATCGGCCCGGACACCACGTGCGGTCCGTCCGACGCGGGGTCGCGGTGACCGGAGCGGGCGATCGCGACGGCGTCGGCGAGGACGTGCTCCGGAGCGACGCCGTGGTCGCCGAACCAGGCGACGGGGTCGCTGCCCTGGTCGGGGAGGATCCCCTCGTGGCTGACGGTGTCGATCGTGACCGACTCCCCGGGGCCGATCGTCAGGGCCGGGGTGTCACCGTCGCTCGGCAGTCGGCCCCAGAGGACGGTCTCCGGGTCGACTGGCAGGGCGTGGTCACCGCGGACGGGTCCGGTGCCGGGCTGCAGGGTCGCCACCGCGGGGGCGGTGGTCTCGCGTGTGGTGGTGCGGTGTGTGGTGGTCATCGTTCCGTCCTCCGTTCAACCAGGTGGGCCACGTCGGCCAGGTGGTCGGCCATCGCCCGCGTCGCGCCCGCGACGTCGTGCTCCCGGACCCGCTCGAGGATCCGCTCGTGCCACTCGAACGACGACCGGCGCCCCTCGCTGGTGCTGTGCGAGCGGGCACGGACGTCCTGCACCCAACCGCTGCTGAGCTCGCACAGGGACACGAGCAGGGGGTTCCCCGAGGTGCGGGCGACCTGCACGTGGAAGGCGACGTCCTGGGCGAGCGACTCCTCCGGGCTGAGCCCCGCGTGGGTGGCGGCGAGGATGCGTTCCAGGGTGAGCAGGTCGGCCTCGCCAGCCCGCGCCGCCGCGAGTCCGGCGACCTGCGGCTCCACGACGGTCCGGAACTCGGCGACGTGCTCAGCCCGGTGGTCCAGGTCGTCGCGGTGGTGGTCGAGCAGGGCGGATGCTTCCTCCGGTCGCGGCAGCACGACGGTGCCACGGCCGGGGGTCCGGGAGACCAGGCGACGGCGCTCGAGCTCCTGCAGCGCCTCCCGGATGGTCGTGCGGGACACGGCGAGGTCCTCGGCGAGGGTGCGTTCCGGCGGCAGCTTGTCGCCGGGCTGCAGGTCGTCGAGCACGAGCGTGCCGAGGTGGGCGGCGGTCGCCGCGCTCAGGGTCCGTCCACGGTGCATGCCCTCGACCGTAGGGCCGGTTGGTCTGCTTGGTTCATTGGTACGACCATCTTTTACACGGCCGTCACACGGGGCGTCGGAACCCGAAACACGGCGGGCGAATGGTGGAGCACGTCCCACCCGCACCGACCGGAAGAGGGGTTCGACGTGGACCTGGTCCTCACCAACGCACGGCTGACCGACGGTCGATCCGTCGACGTCACCATCGCCGACGGCGTGATCGTCAGCGTGGCCGACGCGCTGCCCGGTGCCGCCGCTCCCGCTGGTTCCGCTCGCGTGGTCGACTGCGCCGGACGTGTGCTCATCCCCGGGCTCATCGAGGCACACCTGCACGTCGACAAGGCCCTGCTCGACCGGGAACGCCCGAACCCCGACGGCACCCTCGCCGGCGCCATCGCCGTCACGGGGGAGCTCAAGCGCGGCTTCACCCACGCCACCGTCCGCGACCGCGCCCGCACCCTGCTCGACCAGGCCATCACGAACGGCACCACGCTCGTCCGCGCACACCCCGACGTCGACCCGATCGTCGGGCTCACCGGCGTCGAGGTGCTGCTCGACCTGCGCGACGAGTACCGGGACGCCCTCGACCTGCAGATCGTCGCGTTCCCCCAGGAGGGCATCGCCAAGGCACCGGGCACCCTCGCGCTGCTCCGTCAGGCGCTCGCCGCGGGGGCGGACGTCATCGGGGGCTGCACCTACAACGAGCACACCCTGGCCGCGTGCCACGAGCACGTCGAGACCGTCCTCGACCTCGCCGAGGAGTTCGGGGTGCCGGCCGACCTGCACGCCGACTTCGCCGACGACACCTCCGACCCGCGGTACGCCCTCGCCGGGCACATCGCCGACCGCGTGACCGCCCGCGGGCTGCAGGGGCGGGTGGCGCTCGGGCACGTGACCTCGGTCGCGAGCCTGCCCCGCGGCGAGCGCCGGGCGTTGTTCGACCGTCTGGCAGCTGCCGGGGTCGCCGTCGTGCCGCTGCCCGCGACCGACCTGCACCTGGGCGGCCGGTCCGACGACCACGACGTGCGTCGCGGGGTCGTGCCGGTCCGCGAACTCTGGGACGCCGGGGTCACGAGCGCGTACGCGTCGAACAACGTCCGGAACGCCTTCACCCCGTTCGGCAACGCCGACCTGCTCGACGTCGGGCTGCTCCTGGCGCAGACCGGGCACCTGTCCGGCCCGGACGACCTGCGACGGGTGCTCGACATGGCCACCACGGGGGCGGCCGAGGTCGTCGGCGTCGCGGACACCCACGGCATCCGGCCCGGCGCCGCCGCCGACCTCGTGGTGCTCTCCACCACCGACCCGGACGGCGTCCTGCTCGACCGGCCGGACCGCGCCCTCGTCCTCAAGCGCGGCCGGGTCGTCGCCGAGACGACCCGGACCACCCGCCTCACCACCAGCCGCACCACGAACCGATCGAAGGAACTCAGCCATGCGTGAACGGATCCCGCACGAGATCGTCGCCTCCGTCCTGGCCGGTGCCACGGCGTTCATCGGGGGCAACGCCCTGCACCTGCCGACCTGGGCGATCTTCATCAGCTGGGCGGGGATGTTCCTGCTCGGCAGCAAGCCGACGCTGCGGAACGCCACGCGCCTGTGGGCCGCGATGCCGATCGGCTCGGCGTTCGGCCTGGTCATCGTCCTGCTCGACCAGCGGTTCGGGACCCTGTTCGGCGAGGGGCAGGCTGCGCAGAACACCGTGCTGGCGCTGCTCATCCTCGTCGTGAACTGCGCCCTGATGTACACCGGTCGCACGAAGCTGTTCGGGCTCGTCCCCGGCATGTTCCTCGGGTTCGCCTCGTTCTTCGCGACCTGCTTCGGCGGCTTCGGCTTCGACCCGGGGAATGCCTGGGCCGCCTGGGGGTCGGTCGTGCTGATGAACGCGCTCGGGCCGGTGTTCGCCTACCTGTCCCGTCGCCTGACCTTCGCCCGGGCCGAGACGACGGGCTCGGCCGGTTCGGCCGACCCGGTCGTCGCGACCGATGCCGGCGGCACAGCGACCCCACCTCTTGCTCCGGAACGGCAGCCCGACCAGCCCGTCGCAGCCTCGGCCTAGGAGCGGACCGGTACGCTCGGGTCCCGTGTCACGAGTCGTCCGCCGCCCCCGCTCCGCCGTCCGGAGGCCGGTCACGATCTCGGTGGTCGCCGTCCTGCTCCTGGTGGCGGGGTACCTCGTCGCCGCGGCCGTCGTGCCGTTCGGCCCGGCGAGCGCCAGCACCACCACGTACTCGGCACCGAAGACGACCGTCCCGGCGCTGAGCTTCCCGGGGTACGGCGCGACCGCGGTCGAGGCGACGGACTTCCCGGAGAGCCTGCGCACCAGCGGTGACACGAAGCCCCGGTCGATCGCGAGCATCACGAAGGTCGTCACGGCGCTCGTGGTGCTCGACGAGAAACCGATGGCCGCGGGGGAGTCCGGTCCGTCCATCCGCTTCACGAAGCAGATGGAGGGCCTGTACGCCAAGTACGCCGCGCAGAACGGCGAGGTCGCCCCGATGCCCGCCGGCCTGAAGCTCACCGAGCACCAGACGTTCCAGGTGATGCTCATGAAGTCGGCGAACAACTACGCCGGCGCACTCGCCATCTGGGCCTTCGGGTCGATCGCCGCCTACGAGCACGCGGCGAACGACTGGCTCGACGAACACGGCCTGGACGACACCACGATCCACGAGCCGACCGGCCTCGACCCGGACAACACCTCGACCGCCACGGACCTGGTCGAGCTCGGGCAGCTCGCGCTGGCGAACCCGGTGGTGAAGGACATCGTCGGCACCAAGGACGTCACGATCCCGACGGTCGGCGAGATCGAGAACTCGAACAAGCTCCTGGGGCTCGACGGCATCGAGGGGATCAAGACCGGCACCCTCGACGAAGCCGGCGCCTGTCTGCTGTTCGCGGCGACGTACGAGCGCGGTGGCAAGGACGTCACCGTCGTCGGCGTGATGCTCGGCGGTGTCGACCACGACTCCCTCGACGTCGACGTGCAGCGGTTGTTGCGGTCCGTGGCGGACAACTTCCAGGTGGTGACGCTCACGCACCAGGGGCAGACCTTCGGCACCTTCTCGACCCCGTGGCAGGACGAGGCCGACGCGGTCACGACGAAGGCTGCCGAGGTGCTCGTGTGGGGCAAGACGACCGTGACCGCGAAGGCGAAGCTCGAGCAGGTGACCTTCGGCACGAAGGGTGAGCGGGTCGGGCAGGTGCGGTTCCGCATCTCCGACCACGACCCGGTCACGGTGCCGCTCGTGCTCGAACGCACGATCGACGACCCCGGCGTCTGGTGGCGCTGGACGAACCCGTTCCAGGGGGCGTGACGCCCGTCGGCCGCCGACCGTAGAGTCGGTCGGGTGACGACGATGACGACGTTCCCCCGGACCACCCCCGCCGCCCTCGGCATCGATCCCGGTGGTGTGACCGCCCTGCTCGACGCCCTCGAGTCCACGCCCGGCGTGGAGCCGCACAGCATCATGCTGCTGCGGCACGGCCAGGTCGCAGCCGAGGGCTGGTGGCAGCCCTACGCCGCGGACCGCGTGCACCTGCTCTACTCCCTGAGCAAGAGCTTCACCGCCGCCGGCGTCGGCATCGCCGTCCGGGCGGGCCTGATCGACCTCGACGCGACCGTGCTGTCGTACTTCCCGGAGCTCGACGCCGACGTCACCGACGAACGCAGTCGCCGCATCCGCGTCCGGCACCTGCTCGCGATGGCGAGCGGCCACCGCGAGGAGACGATCGACCGCGCCCAGGCCCTCGACCCGACGAACACGGTGCGCGGGTTCCTGCTGGTCCCGCCGGACGAGGAGCCCGGCACGGTCTTCGCCTACAACCAGCCGTGCACGTACACCCTCGCCGAGATCGTCCGGCGGGTGACCGGCGGGTCCCTCGTCGCGTGGCTCCGCCCGCACCTGCTCGACCCGCTCGGCATCGACGACCTCGCCTGGCGCCGCGACGACACCGGCGCGGAGCTCGGCTACAGCGGGTGCTACGCGCCGACCGACGCGGTCGCCAAGCTCGGCCAGCTGTACCTGCAGGGCGGCGTCTGGGACGGCGAGCGGATCCTCGACGCCGACTGGGTCGAGCAGGCGACCAGCACGCAGGTCGCCAACCCGGACGAGGCCAACCCCGACTGGTCCCAGGGCTACGGCTTCCAGTTCTGGATGGCCCGCCACGGCTTCCGCGGCGACGGCGCATACGGCCAGTTCTGCATCGTCCTGCCGGAGCACGACGTCGTCCTCGCGATGAACGGTCAGAGCCTCGACATGCAGGCCGTCCTCGACGCGGTCTGGGAACACCTGCTGCCCGCCGTCGACCGCGCGTCCGACGCGGCGTCGGCATCCGCCCTGGAGGCCCGGCTCACCTCCCTGGGACTGCCCGCCGTCGACGGTGGGCCGCTGCAGGGCCTCGCCGACGCCGGTCCGCTGGCCCGCGACGGCGACGGGTGGCGGCTCACGCTCGACGTCGACGGCGGCTCCCTGTCGGTGCCGGTCGGGCAGGGGGAGTGGGCCGTGGAGGGCCCGCTCGCCGCGAGCGGTGCCGTCGCGGACGACGGGACGGTCCGTGTCGACGTGCGGTTCGTCGAGACCCCGCACCTGGCGCACGTCCGGATCGACCCCGCCACGGGATCGACGACGACGAGCTGGCAGACCGAGCCGCTGCACGACGGACCGCTCACGCTGCGGCGCCCAGCGGACTGAGGGCCCGCGGCTCCGCGGCCTCTCGTCCCTCGGCTCCGCGCCGCGTCTACGGGGTGTCGGAGGGGTGCTCCGTGACGATCTGCAGCTCGGGCCGCTTCGCCGACACCCCGTCGCCGGACGAGGTGTGCTTGATGCGCCGGACCACCCACGGCACCAGGTACTCCCGGGCCCAGCCGAGGTCCTCGGCACGGGCCTCGCGCCACGGCCGAGCCTCCAGCGGGTCCGGGTTGAACGGTTCGAGCCCGTGCGGCACGCCGAGGGTGTCGAGCACCGCCGCGGCGATCGTCGAGTGGCCCATCGGGGAGTGGTGCAGGCGGTCCGGGGCCCACATCCGCGGGTCCCGGAGCACCCGGAGTGCCCACATGTTCGCCACCAGGGCGCCGTGCTTCAGGGCGATGGCGTGCAGGTTCTCGTTGTAGATCGCCGTCTTGCCACGGACCATGCCGAGCACGGGGGTCATCCCGACGTCCGGGCCGGTGAACAGGACGACGGTGGCTCCGTCGCGGCGCAGGTCGGCGACGAGCCGGTCCACGCGCTCGGCGAGCTCGTCCGGGTCCGAGCCGGGGCGGATGATGTCGTTGCCGCCGGCGGACACCGTGATGAGGTCCGGGTGCAAGGCGACGGCGGCCTCGGCCTGCTCGTCGATGATCTGCTGCAGCAACCGCCCGCGGATCGCGAGGTTCGCGTAGGCGAAGTCGTCGGTCTGGTGTGCGAGCACCTCGGCGACGCGGTCCGCCCAGCCGCGGTTGCCGCCCGGGACGGTGGGGTCGGGGTCCCCGATGCCCTCGGTGAACGAGTCACCGATCGCGACGTACCTGGTCCAAGGATGACGATCTGACACGTCCCGGACCCTAGTCTCGTGGCATGACGAAGGCCAACACGGACGCCGTCGGCTGGTCGGTGCCGGACGAGCTGCTCAGCCGCATCGCCGAGCGCGCCCCCGGCTACGACGCCGCGAACGCGTTCTGCACCGAGGACCTCGACGAGCTCCGCGCCGCCGGCTACCTGCGGATCGGCGTCCCCGTCGAGCAGGGCGGTGCGGGCCTCGGCCTCCGCGCCACCGCGCGGGTGCAGCGCGCCCTCGCCCAGGCCGCACCGGCGACGGCACTCGGTCTCGGCATGCACCAGGTGTGGGTGCAGGCGGCCCGCGTCGTCCGTGCGCGAGGCGAGTCGTTCCTCCAGGCCGTCACCGACCACGCTGCGGACGACCACCTGCACGCATTCGGGGTGAGCGAACCCGGCAACGACGCCGTGCTGTTCGACTCGTCGACGACTGCGGAGCCGGACGGCGACGGCGGCTACCGGTTCACCGGCACGAAGGTCTTCACGTCCCTCGCACCGGCGTGGGACGTCATGAGCGTCTTCGGCAAGGACACCTCGGGGCCGGAGCCACGGCTCGTGCACGGGTTCGTCCTGCGGTCCGACGGCGACGTCGAGCACCTGGACGACTGGGACACGCTCGGGATGCGCGCGACGCAGAGCCGCACCACGAAGCTGCTCGGCGTGCACGTCCCCGCCGACCGCATCGTCCGGTCGCTGCCGGTCGGGCCGAACCAGGACCCGCTCGTGTTCGGGATCTTCGCGTCGTTCGAGCTCCTCATCGCCTCGGTGTACGCCGGCGTCGCGGAGCGGGCGATCACGCTCGCGGCGGCCGCCGTGGCGGGGCGGACCGCGGCCGACGGGACCCCGCGGTCGCAGGACCCGGACGTGCGCCGGGCGATCGCCGACCTGCGCGGTGCGGTCGACGCGATCACGCTGCAGGTCGACTCGCTGGCGCGGTCGGTCGACGAACTCGACGAACTCGACGACCTCGGAGCCCGCTGGTTCCCGCTGCTCGTCGGCACCAAGGCCCGGGCCGTGGACACCGCGCAGCACGTCGTGGACGAGGCCATGCGCGTCGTCGGCGGCTCGGCGTTCCGGTCGTCGAGCGAGCTGGCGCGGCTGGCGCGGGACGTCCGGGCGGGGCAGTACCACCCGTCGTCGCGGGACTCCGCGGCGCGGACGATCGCCGCGTCGGTGCTCGGCCCGCTCGGCTGAGCGCTGCGCTCGGGGCTGCCTAGTGCCTGGTGCGAGGTTGGCGTGGCCGCGCACGGTGCCGGGTCCGTCGGCCGGTGCGAGCTTGCTCGCTCGGTGCTGCCCTGTGGTGCCGCACGGTGCAACCATCTCGGCACCGAGTCGCGAAGGGCGCACGGTGCGGTGGGCGCGACGGCGTCGTGGCGTGGCGCCGCACGGTGCTGGGTCCGTCGGCTGGTGCGAGCTTGCGCGCTCGGTGCTGCCCTGTGGCGCCGCACGGTGCAACCAACCCGGCACCGAGTCGCGAAGGGCGCACGGTGCGACGGCGGGCGAGCAACCGTGCACGACGGGACGAACCGCGCACCGAGCGGCCGTGAGCACGCCCGGGCACGGCGATGTCGGCGGTGCCTGGCATCATCTCGGTGTGAGCAAGCAGGACGGACGGAACCGCCTCGTCTCCGACGCACCGGTGGACGACGTCTCGGCGACCGTGCTGCACGTCGACATGGACGCCTTCTTCGCCTCCGTCGAACTGCTCGACCGCCCCGACCTGGTGGGGCTGCCGGTCATCGTCGGGCACGACTCCGACCGCTCCGTCGTCACCGCCGCCACCTACGAAGCCCGTCGCTACGGGGTCAACTCCGCAATGCCGATGGCCATCGCGAAGCGCCGCTGCCCGAACGCCGTCATCGTCGAACCGCACTTCGAGAAGTACCGGGCGCAGTCCGCCGCGGTGATGGCGATCTTCGACCGGTTCACCCCGCGGGTCGAGCGCCTCGGCATCGATGAGGCGTTCCTCGACGTCGCCGGCGCCCTCCGCCTGTACGGCACCCCGTGGCAGATCGGCCAGGCGATCCGCCGCACGGTCTTCGCCGAGACCGGTCTGCACTGCTCCGTCGGTGCGGCATCGACGAAGTTCGTCGCGAAGCTCGCGTCCAGCCGGTCGAAGCCGGACGGCCTGCTCGTGGTGCCCGCCGCCGACACCGTGGCGTTCCTGCACCCGCAGCCGGTGTCCGCGCTCTGGGGCGTCGGCGGCAAGACGCAGGAGACGCTCGAACGCCGGGGCATCCGCACGGTCGGCGACCTGGCGAACACCCCGCTCGGGTCACTGGTGTCGGCACTCGGCCCGGCCGGCGGGCAGCGGCTGCACGACCTGTCGTGGGGTCGCGACCCGCGCGTGGTCGACACCGGCGTCGGTGAGAAGTCGATCGGGCACGAGGTCACGTTCGGCCGCGACCTGACCGAGCGCGACGACGTTGCCCGTGAACTCCTGCGCCTGGCCGACAAGGTCGCCGTCCGCCTGCGCCAGGCCGACGTGCAGGCCCGGACCGTGGCACTGAAGGTCCGGTACACCGACTTCACCACCCTGACCCGGTCGCGCACCCTGGCGGAGCCCACCGACGTCGCGAAGCGCCTGCACCGCGAAGCCGTCGAGCTGTACGACGTGCTGCACCGACCGGGCAACCAGATCCGGCTGATCGGGGTGCGCGGCGAGAACCTCGTGCCCGCGGCCGCGAGCAACGCCCTGTGGGACGACGACGCGCCGTGGCGCGACACCGAGACCACGGTCGACGCGGTCGCCGCGCGCTTCGGCGCCGGCGTGCTCCGACCGGCATCCCTGGTCCGCCGGACCCCTGACGGCGGCGTCCCGCACGCTCGGCAGGACTGACGGTGGCGGTAGAATCGGGTTCAGTGAGCGCAGCGGAGTACGAAGACCAGCAGCCCGCCACGCTGTGGGCGGAGTCGGGTGACGACCAGTCCGGCGCAGGCGGATCGTCGCCGACGAACGACGGCAGCCAGGCGCACCAAACCCAGGCGCACGGTGACGCAGCCCGCGCCGAAGCCGATGCCGCGGCACTGGCCGAAGCGGCCGGCAACTCGGCCGTCCAGCACCTGTCGCCGGCGTTCCCGGACCGGGCCGCCTGGGGCACGGCCTCGAAGCTCCGCGCCTGGCAGATCGAAGCGCTCACGAAGTACTTCGAGAAGGAACCCCGCGACTTCCTCACGGCCGCGACCCCCGGCGCCGGCAAGACCACCTTCGCGCTGCGGCTGGCGACCGAGCTCCTCGCCCGCGGCACCGTCGACCGCATCGTCGTCGTGGCCCCGACCGAGCACCTGAAGCGCCAGTGGGCCGACTCCGCCGACCGTGTGGGCATCCGGATCGACCCGATGTTCAAGAACGGCGACGGCATGTTCGGCCGGCACTACCAGGGCGTCGCGATCACCTACGCCCAGGTCGGCATGAACCCCGAGGTGCACAAGCGCATCACCGAGGGCGGCCGCACCCTGGTCGTCCTCGACGAGGTGCACCACGGTGGCGACGCCCTGACGTGGGGCGACGGCATCCGAGAGGCGTTCTCCGGCGCCACCCGCCGGCTCTCGCTGTCGGGGACCCCGTTCCGGTCCGACACCGCACCGATCCCGTTCGTGCAGTACGCCCCCGACGAGCAGGGCATCCGCACCTCGATCTCCGACTACAACTACGGCTACGGCCGAGCCCTGAAGGACGGCGTCGTCCGCCCCGTGCTGTTCATGGCCTACGCCGGACAGATGCGCTGGAAGACCCGGATGGGCGACGAGATGTCGGCCTCCCTGGGCGAGCAGGTCACGAAGGACATCACGGCCCAGGCCTGGCGCACCGCGCTGTCACCCGAGGGCGAGTGGATGCCGGCCGTGCTCTCCGCCGCCGACAAACGCTTGACCGAGGTCCGTCGCGGTGTGCCCGACGCCGGCGGCCTGGTCATCGCCACCGACACCACCACGGCGCGCGCCTACGCCCGGATCCTGCAGCAGATCACGGGGGAGCGTCCCACCGTGGTGCTGTCCGACGAAGCCGCCGGGTCGAGCCGCATCAGCGCGTTCGCCGACGACACCTCGCGCTGGATGGTGGCCGTCCGCATGGTCTCCGAGGGCGTCGACGTCCCACGGCTCTGCGTCGGCGTCTACGCCACGAGCGCGAGCACGCCGCTGTTCTTCGCCCAGGTGATCGGCCGCTTCGTGCGTGCCCGCCGCCGCGGTGAGACCGCGAGTGTCTTCCTGCCGAGCGTCCCCGGCCTGATGGCCCTCGCCGCCACCCTCGAGCTCGAGCGCGACCATGCCCTCGACCGCCCGAAGGACGCCGACGACGGCATGTACAACCCCGAAGACGCGATGGTCGCCGAGGCCAACAAGGAAGACCGCGCGTCCGAGAGCCTGCTCGAGGTCCAGCCGTTCGAGGCGCTCGACTCGCAGGCGTCCTTCGACCGCGTCCTCTACGACGGCGGTGAGTTCGGCACCGGCGGCGAGGTCGGTTCCCTCGAAGAGCTCGACTTCATCGGCATCCCCGGGCTCCTCGAACCCGACCAGGTGCGCGACCTCCTGCGCGCGCGACAGGCGACGCAGGCGAAGCGTTCCAAGGGCCGCACGGCCAAGGACGGCATGCCGAAGCCGCCCGAGCCCGACCGACCGATGTACATGACGATCAAGGAGCAGCGCACCGAGCTCGCCCGGCTCGTGTCGATCTGGTCCCGGCACTCGAACGAACCGCACGGATCGATCCACGCCGAACTCCGACGGATCAGCGGTGGACCGGCCGTGGCGCAGGCGAGCATCGAGCAGATCCAGAAGCGCATCGACATCCTGCGCTCCCGCATCGGCGGACGACGGTGACCCCGGCGTGATCGAGCCGGTCGACGACCGCACCTGGTACGTCAAGCGCGACCCCGAGGCGTCACCCGAGGCGATCATCGACCGCTTCGGAGGCGGCTACCGACTGCGCCGCTTCTCGCTCACCGAGTCCCGCCGCACCCCGCACGGGGTGTTCACGGGGCCCGAACTGGCCGAGACCGCGTGGTGGCGGCTCCGCGACAGGCCGCGGAACTCATGACGCGCCAAGCCAAAGTCCGGTAGACCGGAGGAATGGCAGACTCGATCCCTCACGTCCTCGTCCTCGGCGGCGGCTCCGCTGGCTACACCACGGTCAAGCAGCTCCAGAAGCACGCGGCCACGGTGCCCATGCGCATCACGCTCGTGGACCAGAACACCTACTACACGTACCTGCCGTTCCTGCCCGAGGTCGCGGGTGGCCACATCGCGCCGAAGGACGTCACCGTCGAGCTGCGCCGTGCACTGCGCAAGACCCGGGTGATCCAGGGCAAGGTCACCGCGATCTCCTCGGCGGACAAGACCGTCTCGATCGCGACCGCCGGCGGCGACGACCGCACCCTCGGCTACGACCACCTCGTCGTCGCCCTCGGTTCCGTCACCCGCACCTTCCCGACCCCCGGGCTCGAGGAGTACGGCGTCGGCTTCAAGAGCGTCGAAGAGGCCGCCTACGTGCGCGCCAAGCTCCTCGACAACATCGCGAAGGCCGCTGCCACCCGTGACGAGGACGAGCGTCGCCGTCTGCTGACCAGCGTCTTCGTCGGCGGCGGCTACACCGGCGTCGAGGCGATCGGTGAGCTCTTCGACGTGTCGCAGGCTGCCATCAAGACCTACCCGTCGCTCGCCGGTGAGCAGCCCCGCTGGGTGCTCATCGACGCCCTCGACCGCGTCGCGCCCGAGGTCGGCCCGGAGCTGTCCAAGTGGACGCTCGAGTCGCTCCGCGCCCGCGGCATCGACGTCCGCCTGAAGACCACCATGCCGAGCGCCGAGGGCGGTGTCGTCAAGTTCTCCGACGGCGACGAGTTCGCCACGGGCCTGCTCGTCTGGACCGCGGGCGTCAAGCCGAACCCGCTCCTCGACGCCTCCGATCTGCCGCGCGGGCCGAAGGGCCACCTCGCCGCGAACGCGAAGCTCCAGGTCGAGGCCGAGGACACCCACCAGGTCGTCGAGGGCGTCTGGGGCCTGGGTGACGTCGCGCAGGTGCCCGACCTGACCGCCGACAAGCAGCCGGCGTTCTACCCGCCGAACGCCCAGAACGCCGTGCGCCAGGCCGTGGTCGCCGCCGACAACATCGTCGCGACCATCACCGGCAAGCCGCTCGAGGAGTACCGCCACCCCTCCATCGGCACCGTCGCGTCGTACGGTGTCGGCAAGGGTGCCGCGAACATCAAGGGCATCAAGATGACCAACCTGCTCGCGTGGCTCGCGCACCGCGCGTACCACGTGTACGCGATGCCGACCCTGAACCGGAAGGCCCGCATCATCATCGGCTGGATCACCGGTGCGGTGTCGGGTCGCGACGCGACCTCGCTCATCAAGGAGACGGACCCGCGACGCAACTTCGTCGAGGCGTCGAAGAGCTAGACGCACCCACAGATCGGACGGGAGGCGCGGTGCCAGCTGGCACCGCGCCTCCCGTCCGTCGGTGCGGACGCCCACCGCTTGTCCGCCATCTGCGGTCCTGGGTCCGTTCCAACGTGGCGCGCGCCAGCGTTGACGCGACGAACGAGAGGAGCGTCCATGCGCGCCATGACGTACCGCGGCCCCTACCGGATCCGCGTCGAGGAGAAACCGGATCCCCGGATCGAGCACCCGAACGACGCGATCGTCCGGGTGGAACGGGCCGCGATCTGCGGGTCGGACCTGCACCTGTACCACGGCATGATGCCCGACACCCGGGTCGGGCACACGTTCGGCCACGAGTTCATCGGGGTGGTCGAGCAGATCGGCTCGTCCGTCGAGACCCTGTCGGTCGGCGACCGCGTGATGGTCCCGTTCAACATCTTCTGCGGCACGTGCTGGTTCTGCGCCCGCGGACTCTTCGCGAACTGCCACAACGTGAACCCGAACGCGACCGCGGTCGGCGGGATCTACGGATACTCGCACACCACCGGCGGGTACGACGGCGGGCAGGCGGAGCGCGTGCGGGTGCCGTTCGCCGACGTCGGACCGCAGGTGATCCCGGACTGGCTCGACGACGACGACGCCCTCCTCATGACGGACGCACTGAGCACCGGGTACTTCGGGGCGCAGCTCGCGTCGATCCGTGAGGGCGACACCGTCGTGGTGCTCGGTGCCGGGCCGGTCGGACTGTTCTCCGCGGCGTCGGCGTGGTTCATGGGAGCCGGTCGGGTGATCGTCGTCGACCAGCTCGAGTACCGGCTCGAGAAGGCCCGGAGCTTCGCGCACGCCGAGACGATCAACTTCGCCGAGGTCGACGACGTCGTGCTCGAGATGAAGAAGCAGACCGACTTCCTGGGTGCGGACAGCGTGATCGACGCCGTCGGAGCCGAGGCGGACGGCAACTTCACTCAGCAGGTCACCGCCTCGAAGCTCAAGCTGCAGGGCGGGTCCCCGACGGCGCTCAACTGGGCGATCGACGGCGTCCGCAAGGGCGGCACGGTCTCGGCAATCGGCGCGTACGGGCCGATCCCGAGCGCGGTCAAGTTCGGTGACGCGATGAACAAGGGCGTCACGATCCACACGAACCAGGCGCACGTGAAGCGCCAGTGGCCGCGGTTGCTCGAGCACATCCAGGCCGGACACTTCAAGCCGAGCGACATCATCACGCACCGCATCCCCCTCGAGCACATCGCCGAGGGGTACCACCTGTTCTCGTCCAAGCTCGACGGTTGCATCAAGACCGTCGTCGTGCCGTGAGGAGGCCCGACATGTCCGACCACACCCCGTACATCGCCGATCCACCCCGAAGAGTGCCGTCGGCCGAGGAACTCCGTGCCCGCATCCCGGGGTGGGGGAGCGACCTCGACCCGGCGGACCGGCCGTCCGTTCCGAAGCTCTCCCGCGAAGCCGGTTCGGCCACCGGAGCCCACTGGGACCGCCCGCCGCAGCAGGACGGTGCGCACGGCCGGGAGCGCTCGATCGAGCACGCCCACATGACGCCGGTGTTCGGCACCGCGCAGCCCCTGCACGGTGTCGCCGGAATCGTCCGGCGGTACGCCTACCGGCGGTTCAGCGAGGGCCGCCTGGCGCACTGGATGCTGCTCGTCGTCGGGGACCGCGTGGACGTCGCGACGCACCGGGTGACCGATGCGCTCCGGGGTCGGCCGGACCGGGTGATCAGCGAGACCGGCGTCGCGGCGGAGCGTGGGAACCACCCCGTTGCGTCGCGGCTGGGGTCGAGTCGGTCGGACTGGCGGCACCAGGTGCTCGACCCGGTGGTCGCGAACTGGGGCTGGCTGGCGGCGCTCGGCGCCGTCGTGCTGGTGGTGCGGCGGGTGCGCCGCTCGCGCTGACCGCGCGTGGTGCGCGGCGCGCGGTGCCCACTCGGTGCGACGTTGTCCCGTCACACGGAGTGCGCAACGTCACACCGGCCCGCGACGCGCGCACGTTCCGGCCTGGAGGCGGGCTACGGCCCCGCCCCGCGCCTCCAGTCCGCACGTCCCGCGTCCACCCGCGCGCACCGACGCTGCGCGGAGAACGTCCTGAGCGAAGCGAGGCGGCGCGGGCGGGGATCGCCCTGAGCGCAGCGAAGTGGCGCCCCAGAGGCGGTGACGCCCTGAGCGCAGCGATGGCGGCACTCGCCGGGAAGACACAACAGAAAATGCCCCCCGACCGAAAGGTCAGGGGGCACGCATTTCTGTGTCCGAGAGGGGACTTGAACCCCTACGCCCTAATACGGGCACTAGCACCTCAAGCTAGCGCGTCTACCAATTCCGCCACCCGGACAGGGTGTCTGGTGTCTGTTTCCCGGGTTGAACCCGGCGTTCCTGCCGAGAGAAGACACTAGCACGGGTCTGAACGCGCGATGAACACGGTCGCGCATCCCGGGCGAGTCCTGCGCGCGCTGTCCCGGCGACGGGGTCGGTGCCGACCGATACCGTGGAGCCATGACGAACCCGGAGCCCTCCGAGCCGAAGTCCGTGCCCGAGCTCGAGGCCACCGCGGCGATCGCCCGCGACCTCATCCGCATCGACACGACGAACTGGGGCGAGGGGAAGTCCCGTGGTGAGACGGAAGCAGCCCACTACGTCGAGGACAAGCTCCGCGCGCTGGGTCTCGAGCCGCAGTTGTTCGAGTCGGAGCCGGACCGGGTGAGCGTCGTGGCGCGGGTGCCCGGTCGGAACCGTGACAAGCCGGCGCTCGTGGTGCACGGGCACCTCGACGTCGTGCCGGCCGACCCGGCGAACTGGTCGGTCGACCCGTTCGGTGGCGTGGTCAAGGACGGGTCGCTGTGGGGTCGGGGCGCCGTCGACATGAAGAACATGGACGCGATGATGCTCACGTCACTGGCCGACGTCATCGAACAGCACGGTGCGCCGGAGCGTGACCTGGTGATCGCGTACTTCGCCGACGAAGAGGCCGGGGGAGTCCTGGGGTCCCACCACGTGGTCGACCAGCACCCGGAGGTCTTCGCGGGGGCGTCGGCGGCGATCAGCGAGGTCGGCGGGTACTCGATCACGCTCGGTGACCGTCGCGCCTACCTGCTGCAGACCGGCGAGAAGGCGCTCATGTGGGTGAAGCTGATCGCGCGCGGCACCGCTGCCCACGGCTCGCACGTGATCCGCGACAACGCCGTCACGAAGCTCGCGGCGGCGGTCGCCCGGATCGGCAGCGAGGAGTGGCCCGTCCGGCTCTCGGCCACGACGGACGCGATGGTGGCCGAGGTGGCGCGGTTCCTCGGGGTCGACCCGACGGTCACCGGCCCGGACGAGGTCGCGCTGGCCACCGGCTCGGCGTCGCGGTTCATCCACGCCGCGCTGCACACCACGTCGAACCCGACGGTGCTGACGGCCGGCTACAAGCACAACGTCATCCCGGACACCGCCGAGGCCCTGGTGGACATCCGCTGCCTGCCGGGTGACGAGGAGACCGTGCTCGAGCGGGTGCGGGGGCTCGCCGGGCCCGACGTCGAGGTGGCCATGTCGTTCCGCGACATCGGCCTCGAGCAGGACTTCGGCGGCCCGCTGGTCGACGCCGTCCGCGACGTCCTCGGCCGGCACGACCCGGGCGCACCGGTCCTGCCGTACCTGCTGTCCGGCGGCACCGACAACAAGGCGCTCTCGACGCTCGGCATCGCGGGGTACGGGTTCGTGCCGCTGCAGCTGCCGGCCGGTGTCGACTTCCCCGCGATGTTCCACGGCGTGGACGAGCGGGTGCCGCTCGACTCGCTGGCGTTCGGTCGGCGGGTGCTGGGCGACCTGCTGGCCACGTACTGATATTGTTCATGGTCGCCGTCGTGGCGGTGCTTTGACCGACCTCCCCCCCGAAAGGCCCGTGCGATGCACATCCTCGAGGCGATCTTCCTCGGCTTCGTCCAGGGGCTCACCGAGTTCCTGCCCGTGTCCTCCAGCGCGCACCTGCGCATCGTGGGGCTCTTCCTGCCCGACGCGAAGGACCCCGGTGCGGCCTTCACCGCGGTGACGCAGCTCGGCACCGAGACCGCGGTGCTCATCTACTTCTGGAAGGACATCACCCGGATCATCGGGCGGTGGCTCCGGTCGGTGGTCAAGCGTGACGTGCCGAAGGGCGACCCCGACGTCCGGCTCGGCTGGCTGGTGATCCTCGGCACGATCCCGATCGGGATCGCCGGGCTCCTGCTCAAGGACTCGATCGAGACCACGTTCCGGTCCCTCTGGATCGTCGCGATCGTCCTCATCGTGTTCGGTGTCGTGCTCGGGGTGCTCGACCGTGTCGGCCGCAAGGAGCGCCGGATCGAGCAGATGACGTTCCGCGGTGGTCTGCTCATCGGCCTGGCGCAGATGCTCGCCCTGGTGCCCGGTGTGTCCCGTTCCGGTGCGACCGTGTCGATGGGTCTCGCCCTCGGGTACACCCGCCCGGCGGCCGCGCGGTTCGCGTTCCTGCTCGCGATCCCGGCGGTGTTCCTGTCCGGGTTCTACGAGGCCGCGACGAGCCTCGGCGACCACGGCTCGCCGTTCGGACTCGCCGACACGCTCATCGCCACCGTCGTCGCGTTCGTGGTCGGGTTCGTCGTGATCGCGGCGTTCATGAACTACATCAGCAAGCGCAGCTTCATGCCCTTCGTGGTTTACCGGATCGCACTCGGTATCGTGCTCATCGTGTTGTTGTCGCTCGGAGTGATCCAGCCGTGAGGGCCTGGCAGGCCCCATCCGTCCCCGACGTCCCCGGCGCCGCACCCCGACCGGTCGTCCACGACACCGCAACGGGCAAGCCGGTGGACCCCGCCCGCGACGAGGACCGTGCCGCGCTGTACGTCTGCGGCATCACGCCGTACGACGCCACGCACCTCGGCCACGCGGCGACCTACCTGGCGTTCGACACGCTCGGCCGCGCCTGGCGTGACGCGGGGCTCGACGTCGAGTACGCGCAGAACGTCACCGACGTGGACGACCCGCTGCTCGAGCGTGCCGCCCGCGACGGCGTCGACTGGCGTGAACTCGCTGCCTCCCAGGTCGACCTGTTCCGCCGCGACATGGAGTCGCTGCGGATCCTGCCGCCGGACGACTTCGTGGCCGTCACCGACGAGGTCGAGCGCGTCGCCGAGGCGGTCTCGTTCCTGCAGGAGTCCGGCTACGCGTACGAGGTCCCGACGGACGGCGCCGAGGGCGACGACCTGTACTTCGACGTGAACCGCCCCACCGACGCATGGACCCTCGGTGACGAGAGCGGCCTGGACCGCGAGACGATGCTCGCCCTCGCAGCCGAACGCGGCGGCGACCCGGATCGTCCGGGCAAGCGCCACCCGCTCGACCCGCTGCTGTGGCGCGCCGCGCGTGACGGCGAGCCGGCCTGGGACACCGAGATCGGCCCCGGGCGCCCCGGCTGGCACATCGAGTGCAGCGTCATCGCCGGTGACCGCCTCGGGCTGCCGATCAGCGTGCAGGGCGGCGGGAGCGACCTGGTCTTCCCGCACCACGAGATGAGCGCCGGGCACGCTGCGGCCCTCGCACACCAGCCCCTCGCGAACGCGTTCGTGCACACCGGGATGATCGCCTACCAGGGCACGAAGATCTCGAAGTCGCTCGGCAACCTCGTCACCGTGCGCGGGCTGCTCGACGACGGCGCCGACCCCCGTGCCATCCGGCTCGCGCTGCTGTCGCACAAGTACTCCGACGACTGGGAGTGGTTCGACACCGAGCTGACGAGCGCCCAGACGCGGCTCGCCGGCTGGGACGCCTGGGCCTCGGGATCCTCCGCCGGGCACGCCGACGACGCGGCGGACGTCGCGGCACGCATCCGCGCGCGGGTCTCCGACGACCTGGACACCCCCGGTGCGGTCGCCGCGGTCGACACGGCGATCGCCGGTGGCACGGCGTGCACGCCGGAGCTCCTCGACCTGATCGACGCGCTGCTCGGCATCCGCCTGGCCTGACCTGCGCGGACGCGACATGTCGCGTGCGCGCCGGCGAGGGGTCAGAAACTGTCGCCGAGGTGGGCCGCAGCCGACAGTTTCGCGTGCGTGCCGCCGAGGGGTCAGGAACTGTCGCCCGGGCGGGCCGCAGCCGACAGTTCGTTACCACTCGCCGGCCGTGAGCGGGGTGTCGTGACCGTTCGCGGCCGCCGGTCGGGAGGCCCGTGGCGGGACAGACCCGGGCCTCCCGTCCGCTGTGTGGTCGCGACAGGTCGCGTGCGCGCCGCCGAGGGGTCAGGAACTGTCGCCCGGGCGGGCCGCAGCCGACAGTTCGCGACCACTCGCCGGACGTGAGCGGGGTGTCGTGACCGCACGCCGCACGCCGCACGCCGGACGCCGCACGCCCGCTGACGGACAGGAGGCACGGTGCCAGCCGGCACCGTGCCTCCTGTCCGTCAGCGGGTGACGGCTACTGCTGGGGCCGCCACGGCCCCTCGCCACCGGCGGTGCCGCCGTCCTTGCCGTCCTTGCGCTCACGGCGACGGAGGTACTGCTCGAACTCCTGCGCGATGGCGTCACCCGAGGCCTCGGGGGAGTCGACGGTGTCGCGCGCCTGCTCGAGCTGCCCGATGTAGGACGCCATGTCCTCGTCGTCGGCGGCGAGGGCGTCGATGCCCTCTTCCCACTCGGTGGCGTCGTCGAGCAGCGAGCCACGGGGCACGGTGACGTCCGTGAGCTCCTCGATCTTGTCGAGCAGCGAGAGCGTGGCCTTGGGCGAGGGCGAGTTGTGCACGTAGTGCGGCACCGACGCCCACAGGGAGAGCGTGGTCAACCCGGCCTTGTCCATCGCGTCGGCGAGGACCCCGAGGATGCCGGTCGGGCCCTCGTACGAGGACTTGTCGACGTCGAACGCGGCACGGACCCCGGCGTTCTCGCTCGACACGAACACCGAGATCGGCCGGGTGTGCGGGACGTCGGCGAGCATCGCACCGACGAAGACGACGGCGTCGATGGAGTAGACGTCCGCCAGGTCGATGATCTCCGAGCAGAAGCCCCGCCAGGTGCGCGAGGGTTCCGGTCCGACGAGGACGAAGACGTCACGGTCGGTGGGGGAGCCGGTGGCACCGATGACCGGACGCCCCTCGGCACCGGGGCCGTGCAGCACGATCCGGGGCCACTGCACGCCGCGGTCGCCGTTGTCGTCGGTGCCGACGGTGGGCCGGTTGAACTGGTAGTCGACGTACCGCTCGCCGTCGAGCTCACGCAACTCGTCGAGGCCGAGCGACTCGACGATGCGACGCGCCAGACCGCTCGCGGCCTCGCCGGCGTCGTTCCAGCCCTCGAAGGCGACGACGAGCAAGCGACCGTCGCTGAAGGGGGAGTGCTGTGGCACGGAGCGGACCTCCTGGTGGTGGAGCGGAGCGGGGCGGGAGCGATGCCCCCGGCCGGACACGATTCAGGCATCCACTGTAGGCCCAGGGGGTGTCGGCGCACGCGCGCGTCCGCGCCCAGCGGAACGGCCCCGGTAGACTCGTCGCCCGTGACCGCGCATCCTCCTGCCCTCGTCCCGCCCGCAGCCGTGCTGTGGGACATGGACGGCACGATCATCGACACCGAGCCGATCTGGCAGCGGTCCCAGGTCGACCTGACGAACCGCTACGGCGCCGAGTGGACCCACGAGGACGGCCTGTCCCTGGTCGGGTCCGGCCTCGAGCGCTCCGGTGAGCTCCTGCGCGCCAAGGGCGTCGACATGGAGGTCGAGGAGATCATCCAGTGGATGACCGACTACGTCATGGAGCACCTGCGCGCCGGTGAACTGCCCTGGAGGCCGGGTGCCCGTGAGCTCGTCGAGGAGCTCCACGCCCGCGGCATCCCGACCGCCCTGGTCACGATGTCCCGTCGCAAGATGGCGCTCGTCGCCGCCGAGGCCCTGGGCGAACGCGGCTTCCGCGTCGTCGTCGCCGGTGACGACGTCGACCGTCCGAAGCCGTTCCCGGACGCGTACCTGTCCGCCGCCGCGCAGCTCGGCGTCGAGCCCACCGCGTGCGTCGCGATCGAGGACTCCGCCACCGGCGTCGCGTCGGCCGTCGCCTCCGGCGCCGTCACGGTGGCCGTCGAGCACATCGTCCCGCTCTCCGAGATCGCCGGCGGCGACGTGCACCTGACCACCCTGGCTGGGGTCGACGTCGACCGTCTGGTCGAGTTGACGACGCCGGCACTGGCCGCACGGGCTGCGCACTCTGGAGGCGCGGTGCCGGACCCGGCGCACGCTGCGGACACCGAAGGGGTCACCCGATGAGCCACACCGACGACGCACGCGACGAGGCGGACGCGAGCAGCGCCTCCAGTCCGACTGCGGATCCGACCGCAGCCCTCCCGCACACCGCGGGCGGCGCACCGCACACGCCGCCGCGCGGCCCGTTCCGGGCCGGCGACCGCGTGCAGCTGACCGGTCCGAAGGGCAAGCTCACGACGCTGTCGCTCGAGACCGCGGGTGAGTACCACACGCACCGCGGGGTGCTGCGGCACGACGATGTCATCGGCCAGCCCGACGGCTCCGTCATCCGGGCGAGCACCGGTGACGAGTACCTCGCGCTCCGTCCGCTGCTCAACGACTACGTGATGTCGATGCCGCGTGGCGCCGCGATCGTCTACCCGAAGGACGCGGCGCAGATCGTGGCCTTCGCGGACGTCTTCCCCGGGGCCCGCGTAGTCGAGGCCGGCGTCGGCTCGGGGGCGCTGTCGCTGTTCCTGCTCCGCGCGATCGGCCCGACCGGGCAGCTGCAGTCGTTCGAGCGCCGCGAGGAGTTCGCGGCGATCGCGAAGGGCAACGTCGGCACCTTCCTCGGCGCAGTCCCGGACAACTGGTCCGTCACCGTCGGTGACCTGGTCGAGTCGCTGCCCGACGCGACCGAGCCGCAGAGCATCGACCGGGTCGTGCTCGACATGCTCGCGCCGTGGGAGTGCGTGGACGCCGCAGCCGACGCCCTCGTGCCCGGCGGACTCATCGTCTGCTACGTCGCGACCGTCACGCAGCTGTCCCGCACGGCCGAGGCCCTGCGCGACACCGGGCGCTTCACCGACCCGATGCCGAGCGAGACCCTGGTGCGCACCTGGCACGTCGAGGGCCTCGCCGTCCGCCCGGACCACCGCATGGTCGGGCACACCGGGTTCCTCATCACGGCACGACGCCTGGCCGACGGCACCGTGCTGCCGAACCTGAAGCGCCGCGCGGGCAAGGCGGAGTTCTCGGACGAGGACATCGAGGCCTGGACCCCCGGCGCCGTGGGCGAGCGGGCGACGAGCGACAAGAAGCTCCGCAAGGTGGCCCGGCAGTCGGCGGCACAGGCGCGGAAGGTCGCGGCGGCCGAGGCGTCGTCGGCGGCGGAGGGTGCTGCGGCGCCGTCCGGGGGAGCTGTGACTCCGTCGGATGCCACTGCGGCTCCGTCGGATGCCGCTGCGGCTCCGTCCGGGGCCGTCGAGGACGAACGGTAGGCTGACGGCGTGCCCGTCCTGCATCGAACGGAAAGAGGGTCCGTGCGCACCATCCCCGCACTCCTGGTCACCATCGGTCTCGCGGTGTCCCTCACCGCCTGCGCCTCGAACGGTGCCGGCACCACGCCCTCGAGCTGCGCCGCTCCCGGCGCCGCGTCCGAAGCGGTGACCGCCACCGGCAAGTTCGGCTCGGAGCCGAAGGTCAACGTGCCGAAGGGCCTGACCACCAAGGGCACCCAGGTGTCCGTGCTGCAGCAGGGTTCCGGTCGCACGATCGACGACGGCACCCCCGTCCTGGTCGAGTACACCCTGGTCGACGGCTCCACGGGGCAGGTCGCCCAGACGAGCGGCTACTCGGGCCAGACGGCACCGATCACCGCCGGTGCGAGCAACTACGGGGCCCTCGGCGCCTCGCTGCAGTGCGCCCGCGTCGGCGACCGCCTGGCGGTGGCCCTGCCGAAGAGCGCCCTGAGCAGCACCGGCGGCACCGCTGGCAGCTCGTCGTCGAAGAAGACCGAGGACGCCGTCATCGCCGTCATCGACGTCAAGCGCGCGTTCGACGCCCGTGCCACCGGCACCCCGCAGCTCGCCGGCGACAAGATGCCGGCCGTGGTGCTCGCACCCTCCGGCGCCCCCGGCATCACGATCCCGTCGTGGAGCGCGCCGAAGTCGAACGAGACGCACCTGCTCCGCAAGGGCGACGGTCGCGAGCTCACCGCGAAGGACACCGCGGTCATCAAGTACACCGCCGTCACCTGGGGTGCCGACCCGTCCGTCGCCGGCTCCAGCTGGACCGACGGTTCCGGCGCGCAGGCCATCCCGCTCACCAAGGGCCAGGTCGACGAGGGCGTCCGGTCCGCCATCGTCGGGCACCACGTCGGCGACCAGGTCCTGGCCATCGTCAACCAGCAGGGGACCGCGTACGCGTACGTGATCGACGTCCTCGGGGCGATCTCGAACTGACCCGGTCCGACCGTCCACGGACCGCGGCGCGGGTGCACTCCGGTGCACCCGCGCTGCCGTAGGATCGGCTCGTGCCAGCGACCCGTGTGCCCCGTGTGCCCGCCGAGGAGCGGCTGTTCAGCCTCGTGCTCGCGCTGCTCTCGACGGAGTCCGGGCTGACCAAGGCCGAGATCCTGGCCAACGTGCAGGGGTACCGGCAGCGGTTCTCGACCGGTGGCGACAACGCCTCGCTCGAGCGCCAGTTCGAACGCGACAAGGACGACGTCCGCGAGCTCGGCATCCCCCTCGAGACCATCGAGACCCCGGGTGCCGCGGGCAACAACCAGACGCTCCGGTACCGGATCCCGAAGGGTGAGTACGACCTGCCCGTCGACGTCCGCTTCACCCCGGACGAATCCGCGCTGCTGTCCCTGGCCGCGATGGCCTGGCGCGAAGGCGCACTGTCCGCCGACTCCCGCCGTGGCCTGCTGAAGGTCCGCTCGGCCGGCGCCGAGGACGACGACGGTGCCCTGCAGCTCGGGGTCGACGCGTACGCCCCGCGGCTCCGTGCCCGGGATGCGTCCTTCGAGCCGCTCCGTTCCGCGCTCGACCGCGGCGCAGCCGTGCGCTTCGACTACATCACGCCCGGGCAGCACGACGCCCGTCGGCGCGAAGTGGCTCCGCTCGCCCTGGTGCAGCACGGCGGCCGGTGGATGCTCGCCGCCCACGAGTTCGCAACGGACTCGGACAAGAACTACCTGCTGGCCCGCATCGTCGGACCCGTCACCCAGTACGAGGTCGGGCAGCACACCGCTCCCGTCGGCGCGGGGGAGCGCACCCTCGCCGAGCTCGAGCGAATCTGGGCCGAGCGCACCGCGCGCATCGCCGTGACGCCGGGTTCCGACGCCGAACGCCGACTCACCCGTCGCCGCGACACCGAGACCGACGCCGACGGCGCGCTCGTGCTGCACCACGTCGACCCGCAGATCCTCGCCGAGGAACTCGCCGCCTTCGGGCCCGAGGTCCGGGTGCTCGAACCCGACGACCTGCGGGCACGGGTCGACCAGCGCCTCCGTGCACTCGTGCGCGACCACACCGACGACGACCGTGCCGCAGCCCCCGGAGAGGACCCCGTTCGTGGCTGACGCCCAACCCCTGCAGGCCCAGGACAAGCTCGCGTTCCTGCTCGCCCTGGTGCCGTACCTGATCGACCGCGAACGGGTCTCGGTGGCCGAGGCCGCTCGGCACTTCGGTGTGCCCGAGGCCCGCATCCGGCGTGCCGTCGAACTCATCGCGGTGTCGGGGGTTCCCGGCGAGACGATGCAGTACCAGCACGGCGACCTGTTCGACATCGCCTGGGACGACTTCGACCAGAACGACATGATCGTGCTGACCAACCTCGTGGCGATCGACGACTCACCGCGGCTGTCCGCTCGTGAGGCCTCGGCACTCATCGCGGGCCTGCAGTACCTGTCCGCGCTGCCCGAAGCCGCCGACCGTGACGCCATCCGCGCGCTGATGGCCAAGCTGTCCCGCGGTGCCGGGGGAGCGGCGTCGACCGTCGCCGTCGGGCAGGACCTGCACGACGTCGCCCTCGCCACCATCCGGCGGGCGATGTCCGACGGCCGCGGCCTGGTCTTCGAGTACGCCGGACCGCGCACCCAGGGCGGCACCCGACGGGTCGACCCGCTCCGGGTCGAGTCCATCGACACCGACTGGTACCTGCGCGCGTGGGACCTCGACCGGCAGGCACTCCGGACGTTCCGGCTCGACCGGATGTCCGAGGCGCGGGTCGACGACCGCCCGGCCGAGAAGACGATCGACCAGGTCGTGATCCCGGACACGCTGTTCCAGCAGGCCGCCGACGACGTCATCGTCACGGTGGAGCTCGACTCGACGTCGCTGCCCCTGGTCGCCGACTTCCTGTCCGACACCGCGGACGCGCCCGACTCCGACGGCCGTGTCCGCATCCGGCTCGCGGCGTCGCACGGGTTCGACGGCGTGGTCCGGCTCGTCGCCGGGTTGCCTGGTCGTGCCGTGGTGCTCGACCCGCCCGCGGCCCGTGACGCCGTGCGCGACTTCGCGGCCGCGGCCCTCGCCGCGGGCTGACGTCTGCCGCTGCGGCCCCTCCGAGCACTGCACGTTCCGACCCGGTACGCCCGATCCCGCCAGATATGCCTGATCTCGCCAGGTAGGCCTGATCTCGCACGGTGGACCTCGGGTACCTGGTGGTTCCGGGCGTACCTGGTGTGATCTTCCGACCCGGTATGCCCGAACTCGCCAGGTAGGCCCGAACTCGCCAGGTAAGCCCGATGTCGCACGGCACGCCCGATCCCGCACGGTGAAGCTCGGGTACCTGGTCGTTCCGGGCGTTCCTGGTGTGTTGATCCGACCAGGTATGCCCGGTCTCGCCAGGTATGCCCGATCCCGCACGGTGAAGCTCGGGTACCTGATGGTTCCGGGCCTACCTGGTGTGTTGCTCCGACCAGGTACGCCCGATCTCGCCGGTACGCCCGATCTCGCACGGTGAACCTCGGGTACCTGGTCGTTCCGGGCGTACCTGATGCGATCTTCCGACCCGGTACGCCCGATCTCGCCAGGTACACCCGATCCCGCCCGCCTGCTCGCCAAACGCCCGCCCGCCACCCGCCACCCACCCGCCACGCGGCCGCGCCGACCCCCGGCGGACTGTCGGTCCCGACCCCGTAAGATCGAGCACATGGCTTCGACGACCGCGCGCGGGCGAGCGAAGCGGCAGGGGCGCCAGAAGACCGACGCCGAAGGCCGCATGTCGCTCGGGCAGCACCTCATCGAGCTGCGCAACCGTCTCTTCCGCGCAGTCGTGGCGATCGTCGTCGGTGCGATCGGCGGCTGGTTCCTCACCCCGTGGGTGCTCGACGCGCTCCGGGCACCGGTGACCGAGCTCGCCAAGGTCGGCGGACACACGGCCGAGCTGAACTTCCCGATGATCACCGGGGCGTTCGACCTCAAGCTGCAGATCGCGATCACCATCGGCGTCGTCATCGCGAGCCCGGTCTGGCTCTACCAGATCTGGGCGTTCATCGTGCCGGCGCTCGTCCGGCGTGAGCGGCAGTACGTCTGGGGCTTCCTCGGCACCGCGATCCCGCTGTTCTTCGCCGGGTGCTACTTCGGGTGGTACATCCTGCCGCACGTGGTCGGCATCCTCGGCAGCTTCGTGTCGAGCCAGGACACCTCGATCGTCGATGCGAAGGCGTACTACGACTTCGTCATCAAGCTCATCGTCGCGGTGGGCATCGCGTTCGTGCTGCCGGTGTTCATCGTGCTGCTGAACTTCGTCGGGGTGCTGTCGGCCTCCGCGATCATCAAGAGCTGGCGCGTCGCGATCCTCTGCATCCTGGTCTTCTGCGCCATCGTCACCCCGAGTGCCGACGTCATCTCCATGTTCCTGCTGGCCATCCCGATGACCGTGCTGTACGTCGCGGCCTGCTTCATCGCGTGGATCCACGACCGCCGTCTGGCCAAGCGCCAGGCGAAGCTCGACGAGGAGTACGACCTGTGAGTGGCACGAGTGCGGCCGAGCGGTTCGCCGCGGCCAAGGTGCGCAACCGGTCGCGCAACCTCGAGCTCTTCCGGACGGACCTGCGGTTCGATCTCGACCCGTTCCAGTTCGCCGCCTGCGACTCGCTCGACCAGGGCCGCAGCGTCCTGGTCGCCGCCCCGACCGGAGCCGGCAAGACGATCGTGGCCGAGTTCGCCATCTGGCTCGCCATGCGCCAGCCGACGGCGAAGGTCTTCTACACGACTCCGATGAAGGCACTGAGCAACCAGAAGTACGCCGAGCTCGTCGACGTCTACGGCGAGTCCGAGGTCGGGCTGCTCACCGGGGACACGAACGTGAACCCCCGCGCCCGCGTCGTCGTGATGACGACCGAGGTGCTCCGCAACATGATCTACGCCGACTCGGACCTCCTCGACGACCTCGCCTGGGTGGTCCTCGACGAGGTGCACTACCTCGCCGACCGGTTCCGCGGTGCCGTGTGGGAAGAAGTCATCCTGCACCTCCCGACCGAGGTCCGCCTGGTCTCGCTCAGCGCGACGGTGTCCAACGCCGAGGAGTTCGGCGACTGGCTGCAGACCGTCCGCGGCGACACCGACGTCATCGTCTCCGAAGACCGCCCGGTGCCGCTCGAGCAGCACGTCCTGGTCGGTTCGAAGATGGTCGACCTGTTCGACTCGAGCGGTGCCGCGGCGACGAACCGCGTGAACCCGGAACTGCTCCGCATGGTCGGCGGCGGTTCGCGGAGCGAGCGGAACGGCGGCGGCCACCGCGGCCGGCGCGGTCGTGGTGGCTACCCCGAGCGTCGCGGGCCCCGCACCGAGAAGGTGCACCGCGAACAGATCGCGCACATGCTCGACGAGCGGATGCTCCTGCCCGCGATCTTCTTCGTGTTCAGCCGCAACGGCTGCGACCAGGGCGTCCGCAACGTCCTGCGCTCGGGCCTGTCCCTGACGACGGTGCAGGAGCGCAACGAGATCCGCGAGACGGCGGAGTACCACTGCCGCACCCTGCTCGACGAAGACCTGGCCGTCCTCGGCTACTGGGAGTGGCTCGAAGGGCTCGAGCGCGGGGTCGCGGCGCACCACGCCGGCCTGCTCCCCGCCTTCAAGGAGGTCGTCGAGAACCTCTTCCAGCGCAAGCTCCTGAAGGTCGTGTTCGCCACCGAGACCCTGGCGCTCGGCGTGAACATGCCGGCGCGCACCGTCGTGCTCGAGAAGCTCGAGAAGTTCAACGGCGAAGCCCGTGTGCCGATCACCCCGGGGGAGTACACGCAGCTCACCGGTCGTGCCGGTCGTCGTGGCATCGACGTCGAGGGGCACTCGGTCATCCAGTGGACCGACGGACTCGACCCGCAGGCCGTCGCGTCGCTGGCCAGCCGCCGCACGTACCCGCTCAACTCGTCGTTCAAGCCGACCTACAACATGGCCGTCAACCTGATCGACCAGTTCGGCCGGCAGCGCACGCGCGAGGTCCTCGAGACGTCGTTCGCCCAGTTCCAGGCCGACCGGTCGGTGGTCGACCTCGCTCGCAAGGTCCGCTCGCAGCAGGAATCGCTCGACGGCTACCGCGAGGCGATGCAGTGCCACCTCGGCGACTTCACCGAGTACTCGGCGCTCCGCCGCGAGCTGTCCGACCTCGAGCGCACGAACGTGCCCGGCGGCCGCGAGGCGTCACACGGCGCCCGCCAGGAACGCCAGGCCGCGATCACGGCGGTCCGCCGCCAGCTGCAGCGCCACCCCTGCCACGCCTGCCCGGAGCGCGAGGCCCACGCCCGCTGGTCCGAGCGCTGGTGGAAGCTCAAGCGTGCCAACGACAAGCTCGTCCAGCAGATCCGGTCCCGCACGGGCGCCGTCGCCACGACGTTCGACCGTGTCACCGAGGTCCTGCTCGAGCTCGGCTACCTGGTGGACGCCGGCAACGGCGAAGCCACGGTGGCAGCGGGCGGCCGTCGCCTGCAGCGCATCTACGGCGACCGCGACCTGCTCGTCGCCGAGTGCCTCGAGGCGGGGGTCTGGAAGGACCTCACCCCCGCGCAACTCGCCGCCATGGCCGCGACGATCATCTACCAGCCCCGCCGCGAGGATGCGCCCGGCACGGAGCACGCCCTGCCCCGCGGTGCGTTCCGCCCCGCGCTCGACGAGACTCTGACGATCTGGTCGCGCCTCGACGACATCGAGCGTGCGGCGCGCCTGGCCGGTTCGCAGCCCCCGACCCCGGCGATGGCCGTCGGCATGTTCCGCTGGGCCTCGGGTTCGGCCCTCGACGACGTCCTCCGCACCCTCGACCTGCCGGCCGGCGACTTCGTGCGCTGGTCGAAGCAGGTCATCGACCTGCTCGACCAGATCCGGAACGCCGGCGACGACGAACTCGCCCAGACCGCCCGACGGGCGACGGACGCGGTTCGCCGCGGCATCGTCGCCTACGCGGCGGTCTGACGGGAGGCCCGGTGCCGGTTCCGGAGACCAGTGTGCGCGGGCTGCCCGCGCGCGTCGGCCGCGGGGCGGTCGCGACCGGCCCGTTCGCCGCGTTGCCGCTGGGCACCGCGCTGCCGTTGGCCGTCATCGGTGGGATCCTCTTCGCTCTCGCGTTCCCGTCGCCCGGATGGTGGTTCCTCGCCTACCCGGCACTCGCCTGCATGCTGCTCGCGGTGATGGGGCAGCGGGCGCGGCGTGCGGCGTGGATCGGTTACCTCGCCGGCGCGGCGTTCTGGATCCCGGCCATCTCGTGGGCCGGTCGTTACCTGGGCCCGGTCCCGTGGTTCGCACTCGCCCTGCTCGAAGCCGCGTTCTTCGCACTCGGCAGCGTCGCCATCGCCCTGGCGTACCGCTGGGTCGCCCGCGTGGTGCCCTCGACCGCCGGACGCGTGTGGGGCCTCCCGGCCGTCGTCGCCGCACTCTGGACCGGACGCGAGTGGTTCTCGGGGAGCTGGCCGTACGGTGGTTTCGCCTGGGGGCGGGTCGGCCTGTCGCAGTCGCAGGGGCCGTTCACGCACCTGGCCGCGTACGTCGGCGTCCTCGGGCTGACGTTCATCGTCGTGTACTGCGTCGCGGTCGTGGTGTCGCTCGCGCTCGTGGCACCCCGCGTGCCGGGCGTGACGCTCCGGCTGCCCGTGCGGGTGGCGACGGCGGGTCTGCTCGTCGCGGCGGTCCTGGCCGTGCCGGCGTGGCCGACGGCGACGAGCGGCACGATCCGGGTCGAGGCGGTGCAGGGCAACGGTCCCGCGGGCTACTTCGACCGTGCGGAGCCCGGCGACGTCCTGGCGGCGCAGGTCGCTGCGACGGACGTGGACGCGAAGGGTGTGGACCTGGTCGTGTGGCCCGAGGCCGGTGCGGAGTACGACCCGCGGCAGCAGCCGGTCATCGCCTCCGCCCTCGACTCGGTGGTCGACTCGCTCGACGCCCCGATCGTCGCGGGTGCCATCACGCAGACCCCGTCGGGGGTGCTGCACAACACGTCGTTCGTGTGGACCGCCGACGGCTGGCAGTCGTCCTACGACAAGAAGCGCCCGGTGCCGTTCGGCGAGTACGTGCCCGACCGCTGGTTCTTCTCCAAGCTCGCACCGTCGCTGATCGGTCTGCTGCAGCGCGACTACACGCCGGGGACGAAGCCGAACGTGCTCTCCGTCGCGGGCATCCGTGCCGGCATCTCGATCTGCTTCGACATCGTCGACGACGGGCTGACCGCCGACATGGTGCGCGGGGGAGCGCAGGTGATCCTCGCGCAGACGAACAACGCCGACTTCTCGGGCACCGACGAGAACCTGCAGCAGCTCGAGATCGCGCGGATGCGGGCCATCGAGACCGGTCGGTCGCTCGTGAACATCTCGACCGTCGGAGCGTCGCAGGTCATCGACCCGAGCGGCCGCACGATCGACCGGGTGCCGGAGTACACCGCGACGTCGATGGTGACCGACGTGCCGCTCGGCACGTCCACCACCCCGGCGTCGATCCTGTCCGGCTCGATCACGCTCCTGCTCTCCCTCGGGGGGCTCCTCGTGCTCCTCGCCTGCGCGCCCTGGGGCCGTCGCAGCCGCTCCTGATCGGGCACGCCGCGCCCAGCCACTGGGAACGGACTGTGAATGCGCCGGTACGGGATTGATGGGGCGTGGGACAGTGTTGTGGAGGGCAGACGAGCGAGAGGAGCACACACATGGCTGATCGGAGTCTCCGCGGCATGCGGCTCGGGAGTCAGAGTCTCCAGAGCGAAGAGGGCGTCGAGCTCTCAGATCGCAAGCGCGCGGTCTACCAGACGGATTCGGGTGAGACGTTCGACATCGTCTTCTCGGCCGATGCGGACGTCCCCCAGACCTGGTCGGAGCCGCGCTCCGGTCGCGAGGGCCGCCTGCTCGGCGACGACGGGATCCCCGTCGAGGTCGCCGAAGAGGACGTGAAGGCACCCCGCACCCACTGGGACATGCTGCTCGAGCGCCGCTCGCGCGAGGAACTCGAGGAGCTCCTCGAAGAGCGCCTGCAGGTCCTCCGCGCACGACGCGGCGCCTGACACCACCGACCACACGACGACGCCCGCCCCGGTTCCTCGGGGCGGGCGTCGTCGTTCGTTGGTGCGGGACCGTCAGCGCCGACCGGAGCCGTCGCTGGTGCGGTGACCGGAGGCGTCGTCGCCCGGCGTGGGCGGAGTGTCCCCGACCTGCTCGGCGGTCGCGTCGTCGGCGGCCGCGAGGTGCGCATCGACACTGCGGTTCGACTCGGCCAGGCGCGCGTCGAGGTCGGACTCGGGGACGATGTCCGCGGCGGTGGCGTCCGCACGCGGCATCGTGGTGTCCGCCGCTGTGGTGTTCGCCAGGCTCTCGTTCGCGAGCTTCGAGATCCGGGACAGGAAGTCCGTGCCACCGGCGCCGCCGGCGACCGGACCGGCGCCGCCACCGCGGCTGGCGCTGAAGCCCTTCGCGATGCCGGACAGTGCCTCGGTGAACTCGCTCGGGATCATCCAGAGCTTGTTCGAGGTGCCCTCGGCGATCTTGGGCAGGGTCTGCAGGTACTGGTAGGACAGCAGCTTCTCGTCCGGGTCGCCGGTGTGGATGGCCTCGAACACGGTCGCGATGGCCTGGGCTTCACCCTCGGCACGGAGCACCTGTGCCTTGGCGTCACCCTCGGCGGCCAGGATCGCGGCCTGTCGCTGTCCCTCGGCCTCGAGGATCTGGGACTGCTTGGTGCCCTCGGCCTGCAGGATCGCGGCACGACGGCTGCGCTCGGCACGGAGCTGCTGCTCCATGGCGTCCTGGATGGACACGGGCGGCTCGATCGCCTTCAGCTCGACTCGGCCGACGCGGATGCCCCACTTGCCCGTGGCTTCGTCGAGGACGACGCGGAGCTGGCCGTTGATGTTGTCGCGGCTGGTCAGTGCCTCTTCGAGGTTCAGACCACCGACGACGTTGCGGAGCGTGGTGGTGGTGAGCTGCTCGACGGCGCCGAGGTAGTTCGCGATCTCGTACGTCGCGGCGCGGGCGTCGGTCACCTGGAAGTAGACGACCGTGTCGATCGAGACCACCAGGTTGTCCTCGGTGATCACGGGCTGCGGCGGGAACGAGACGACCTGCTCACGCATGTCGAGCAGCGGCCGCAGGCGGTCGATGAACGGGACGAGAAGGTTCAAGCCCGGGTTGAGGGTCTTGTGGTACTTGCCGAGTCGTTCGACGACGCCCGCGGTGGCCTGCGGGACGATCCGGATCGCCTTCGCCAGGACGACGATCACGAAGATGACGACGACGAGGACGAGCACGAGCAGTGCGATCGTCCCCGGGGAGATGCTGGTCACGAGGTGGCCCTTTCTGCGAGGCGCACGACCGCGGTCGACCCCTCGATCGACTCGACGACCACGGGGGTCCCGAGTGGCGGTGTGCGGTCGACGGAGCCCGCGGCGAACCGTGCACTCCAGGTCTCGCCGTTGGCCAGGCGCACCTGACCAGGACTGGAGGAGGTGAAGGCGACCGCGACCGTGCCGGCGAGCCCGATGAGGCCCTCGACGTTGGTGCGGTGCGGGTCGGCACCGCGGCCGAGCGCGACGAGCAGTCGCGGTCGGACGAGCGACAGCAGCACGAGTGCGGCCACCGCGGCGACGATGGCGGACAGCCACCACGGGGCGCCGAGCAGTGCGGCGATCAACCCGCCGGCGGCACCCGCCGCGAGCATGATGAAGATGAAGTCGAGGGTGAAGATCTCGACCACGCCCAGGAGCAACACCAGGCCGATCCAGACGGTGCTCTGGATCCAATCGATTCCGTTCACGCGATCTCCCTCCCTCGGTCGCGCGCGGCGGCTCGCTGCGTCGCGACAGCCGGTACAACTCCGTTCAACATATCAGGGCCGTCCGACGGTCGTGCAGGCGATTGGTAGGCTCGGTGCGCCCGACCGGCCGGAACCAGACCTGGAGAACACGACTGTGAGCAACCCCCTCGCCCCCGGATCCCTCACCGACAAGCGCGCCGTCGTCACCGGTTCGTCCCGTGGCATCGGCGCCGACACCGTCGGGTACCTCGCCGAGGCCGGTGCGAAGGTCGTCGTGAACTACCGCAACAAGGCCAAGCGCGCGGAGCAGATCGCCGAGAAGATCGTCGAGGCCGGCGGCTCCGCCCTGGCCGTCGGCGCCGACCTCACCGAGCACGACTCCGTGCAGGCCCTCGTCGACACCGTCGTCCAGGAGTGGGGCGGCATCGACCTGCTCGTGCTGAACGCGTCGGGCGGCATGGAGTCCGGCGTCGGCGAGGACTACGCGCTCCGCCTGAACCGCGACGCCCAGGTCGACATGCTGCAGACCGCCGTGCCGCACATGCCCGCCGGCTCCCGTGTGGTGTTCGTCACGAGCCACCAGGCGCACTTCGTCGAGACCGCCGAGACGATGGACGAGTACGTCCCGGTCGCCAAGAGCAAGCGCGCCGGAGAACTCGCCCTCCGTGAGCTCATCCCGCAGCTCGAGGCCGCCGGCATCGAGTTCGTCGTCGTCTCCGGCGACATGATCGAGGGCACGATCACCGCGACGCTGCTGAACCGCCTGAACCCCGGCGCGATCGAGGGTCGTCGGCAGGAGGTCGGCAAGCTCTACAGCGTGTCCGAGTTCGCGGCCGAGATCGCCCTCGCCGCCGTCGAGCCGATCCCCGCCGACCACACCAAGCTGGTCGGCGACGTCAGCGGCTTCGTCGGCTAACGTCGGGCGGGTGACCGCCAAGCCCGGCCTGCGCCGCACCTCCCGCATCCTGCTGCTCGACCCCGAGGGCCGCGTGTTCCTGATGGACACGAACTCGCCCTCTTCGGACGGCGCCCACCGCTGGATCACGCCGGGTGGTGGGGTCGACCCGGGGGAGACCCACCGCGACGCCGCGATCCGCGAACTGCGCGAGGAGACCGGGATCGTCATCGACGAACCCGGCGAACCGGTGTGGTCCTGGGACTTCACGGTCGAGTGGGACCTCGCCGACCACGACCGCGGGCACGCCGAGTTCTACGTCGTCCGCACGCCGGGCTTCGAGCTGTCCGACGCCGAGTGGACCGACGACGAGCGCGTCGACATCCTCGCCTCGCGGTGGTGGACCGCCGACGAACTCGAGGCGACCGACGAGGAGTTCGAACCCGCCGAGTTGCCGGACCTGGTGCGCCGACATGGCGCCTGAGCACCGCACCACGGCCTGACGGCCGACCCAGGACCGGACGGGAGGCCCGTGGCGGCCCTGCCACGGGCCTCCCGTCGGTACGCTGACCCGCATGCACACCGATCCGGTCGACGACGACCCCACCGGCGCCGACGCGCACCCTGCCGACCGGCACGACCGGATCCGGGTGCGCGGTGCCCGCGCGAACAACCTGCGCGACGTCGACGTGGACCTGCCGAAGCGGCGGCTCACGGTGTTCACCGGGGTCTCCGGCTCGGGCAAGAGCTCGCTCGTGTTCGGCACCGTCGCCGCCGAGTCGCAGCGGATGATCAACGAGACCTACAGCGCGTTCGTGCAGGGGTTCATGCCCTCGCTCGCGCGTCCGGACGTCGACCTGCTGGACGGCCTGACCACCGCGATCGTCGTCGACCAGGAGCGCATCGGCGCCGACCCACGCTCCACCGTCGGCACCGCCACGGACGCGAACGCGATGCTGCGCGTGCTGTTCAGCCGACTCGGTCAGCCGCACATCGGGGGGCCGAACGCGTTCTCGTTCAACCTCGCCACCGTGACGGCCGGGGGAGCGATCACCTTGCAGAAGGGTGCGGACGCGAAGGCCCAGAAGGTCTCGTTCACGCGGGTCGGCGGCATGTGCGCGGACTGCGAGGGCCGGGGGCTGGTGAACGACATCGACCTGACGCAGCTGTTCGACGACACGAAGTCGCTCGGGGACGGCGCGCTCACGATCCCCGGGTACGGGACCGACGGGTGGAACGTGCGGCTGTACGCCGAGTCGGGCTACTTCGACCGGGACACCCCGATCCGCGACTTCACCGAGCAGGAGCGGCAGGACTTCCTGTACCGCGAGCCGACGAAGCAGAAGATCGCCGGCATCAACATGACCTACGAGGGGCTCGTGCACCGGGTCCGCCGATCGTTCCTGCAGAAGGACCGCGAGGCGATGCAGCCGCACATCCGGGCGTTCGTCGACCGCGCCGTGACCTTCACGACGTGTCCGGCGTGCGACGGGACCCGGTTGAACGACACCGCCCGCTCGTCGAAGATCGCGGGCCGCAGCATCGCCGACGTCTGCGCGATGCAGATCACCGACGCCGTCGCCTGGCTGCGGGGTCTGGACGACCCTGGGGTCGGGCCGTTGCTCGAGGGGCTCCGCGACCTGCTCGAGTCCTTCGTCGAGATCGGACTCGGCTACCTGTCGCTCGACCGCCCGACCGGCACGCTGTCCGGGGGAGAGGGGCAGCGCGTGAAGATGGTGAAGCACCTCGGCTCCTCGCTCAGTGACGTCACGTACGTCTTCGACGAGCCGAGCACGGGGCTGCACCCGCACGACATCGAGCGGATGAACGAGCTGCTCGTCCGGCTGCGCGACAAGGGCAACACCGTCCTGGTCGTCGAGCACAAGCCCGAGGTCATCGCGATCGCCGACCACGTCGTCGACCTCGGACCCGGTGCCGGTTCCGGCGGTGGGACGCTCTGCTACCAGGGGTCCGTCGACGGGCTGCGTGCGAGCGGGACCGTGACCGGTCAGCACCTGGACGACCGCGTGACCGTGAAGTCCGAGGTCCGTCGTCCGGACGGGGCGATCGCGATCCGCGGCGCCTCGGCCCACAACCTGCACGACGTCGACGTGGACGTCCCCACCGGGGTGCTCACCGTCGTGACGGGGGTCGCCGGCTCGGGCAAGAGCACGCTCATCCACGGGTCGCTGGCCCGGCGCGACGACGTGGTCGCCATCGACCAGAGCGGCATCCGTGGGTCACGGCGGAGCAACCCGGCGACCTACACCGGCCTGCTCGAGCCGATCCGCAAGGCGTTCGCGAAGGCCAACGGCGTCAAGCCCGCGCTGTTCAGCGCCAACTCGGAGGGCGCCTGCCCGGCGTGCAACGGTGTCGGTGTCGTGTACACCGACCTCGGCATGATGGCGGGCGTCGCGAGCCCCTGCGTCGAGTGCGACGGCAAGCGGTTCGACCAGTCCGTGCTCGGGTACCACCTGGGCGGGAAGGACATCAGCGAGGTGCTCGGCATGTCCGTCGCCGACGCGTTGGCGTTCTTCGCGGCGGGGGAGTCCGCACTGCCGGCGGCCCACACGATCCTCGCCCGGCTCGCCGACGTGGGGCTCGGCTACCTGACGATCGGACAGCCGCTCACCACGTTGTCCGGGGGAGAGCGGCAGCGGCTCAAGCTCGCGACGCACCTCGGTGACCGGGGCGGCGTGGTGGTGCTCGACGAGCCCACCGCGGGCCTGCACCTGGCCGACGTCGAGCAGTTGCTCGGCCTGCTCGACCGGCTCGTCGACGCCGGCCGGACGGTCGTCGTGATCGAGCACCACCAAGCCGTGATGGCGCACGCCGACTGGATCATCGACCTCGGGCCGGGCGCCGGGCACGACGGCGGGCGGATCGTGTTCGAGGGGACGCCCGCTGCACTCGTGGCGGCGCGGTCGACGCTGACCGGGCAGCACCTGGCGGCGTACGTCGGAGCCTGAGCCGGGGGACAGGCTCGGACTGCGAATCTGGGCACCAGCCGTGTGTGAGGACTACCGTTCTGACTGACGCTCACGATCGGCTACCCGGCCTGGATCGGCGTCCTGACCAGAAGGAGCTCCACCATGTCCAACCCCGGCAACGCGCCCGCGCAGTCGAACACCTTCGCCATCGTCTCCCTGGTGCTCGGCATCATCGGGACGTTCGTGGGTCTGTTCGTGCCGATCGTCGGTGTCATCGGCGGCATCGTCGGTCTCGTACTCGGCATCTCGGCGCGCAAGCGTGGCGGCAGCCGCGGGATGATCACGGCCGGCGTCATCCTGTCGATCGTCGCCATCGTCATCGGCGTGATCGGCTTCATCATCAACGCGGTGGCGCTCTCGAACATGTGAGTGGTCCGCTTCGCATCGTGAGCAGCAATGGTCGAGTCCAGCGGATGGACTCGACCATTGCTGCTCACCAAACGTCTCGGGCGTCGAGCTTGCAGCTGTTCAGGAACGCGGGCGTACCGTCCGGCGCATGAGCTACAGCCAGCCTGACCCAGCCGAAGAGACCACCCAGAGCGAGTCGCCGGAGCAGCCCGACACCGACCAGGACACCCTGGAGGAACAGGGTGGCGAGCCGGCGGCGCTCGAGATCGACGCTGACGACGTCCCGACGAAGCCCGCCGACTGACGCCGTCGTCATCCAGTGAGCAGAAGAGGTCGAGTCCGTACAGCGGACTCGACCTTTTCTGCTCACGAAGCGTCTCCGCCCGTGCGCCGATAATGCATATTATGTCAACTCAGGCTTATGTCGACTCAGACGTTGCGAGGCCCCGCTCGGCTGACGGGACGCTCGACATCGCTCCCCTACCGTGGACGCGTGCACGATCACCGAGATGACCAACGCCGCTCACGAACCGTGACACCCCGGGTCCTGTTCGCCGTCGCCCTGTCCGCGTTCCTCGTGCTGATCGGCACGCCACCTGCATCGGCGCACGCAGCACTGACCTCGAGTGATCCGGCGGACGGCGCCACCGTGGCTGCCGACCTTGAGCGAGTGACACTCAGCTTCAGCGAGGCGCCGCTTGCCGGGCTCGAAGCCGGTCTGCGCATCGAGGTCCGGGACGACGGCGGGACCGACGAGTCGTCCGGAGCGGTGGCCGTCGACGGCACCTCGATGTCCAAGGCGGTGTCGCTCTCCCCCGGCCCGCACACCCTCGTCTGGCGGTACGTCTCCCCTGACGGCCATCCGATCGAGGGGCAGCTCGCGTTCTCGGTGGCACCGGCCGCATCTCCGACCGTTCCACCCACGACGACGAGCCCGACGGCCGCGCCCACATCATCCTCGGAACCGTCGGCAGCGGCAGCGGCAGCGGGAGCCGCACCGAACACGGGTGCCGGCACGCATGCGCACGGCCACGGTGGCCCGGCACTCCTGTTCGGGGTCGTCGGGATCCTGGCAGTGCTCGTCATCGGCGCGGTCGTGCTCCGCATCCGCCGGGGCGCGGACGCGCGGACCGAGGGCTGACGGGACGCCCGAGCCTCAGAACACCGCGACGGTCATGCCCGACGAGGTCGCAGGGCGGTCCATCGCGACGAGCGCCTCGGGCAGGTCGTCGAAGCCGATCGTGCGGCCGATCGTCTCCTCCGGACGCAGCCGCCCGGCCACGATGGCGTCGAGCATCGCGCCGTACTCCCCGACCGCTGCGCCGTGGCTGCCGAGCAGTTCGAGTTCGTCCGCGATGACCCGGCCCATCGGGATCGCCGGAGCGGCTTCGTCGTCGAGGAGCAGCCCGACCTGCACGTGCCGGCCGCGCGGACGCAGGGACGCCACGGCGGCGACGGAGGTGGCACGGCTGCCGTAGGCGTCGAGCGAGACGTGCGCTCCGCCTCCCGTGCGGGATCGGACCGTGGTGACGGCATCGGCGTCCATCAGCACGGTGTCGGCGCCCAGGGCAGCGGCGCGCTCGAGTGCGGCCGTGGAGACGTCGACGGCGACGACGTGCGCGCCGGCGGCCACGGCGACCATGACCGCGGAGAGCCCGACTCCCCCGCAGCCGCAGACCACGACCCACTCCCCTGCGGCGACGCGCCCTCGGGCGTGCAGGGCGTGGAACGCGGTGCCGAATCGGCAGCCGAGCGCTGCCGCCACCGCGAAGTCCACGGCGTCGGGCAGCGCGACGAGGTTCAGGTCGGCGTGCGGGACGACCAGGGAGTCCGCGTACGAGCCCTGCAGGTCGAACCCGGGCTGCTGCTGGGCGGTGCACACCTGGGTGGCGCCGTCGAGGCATTCGGCGCAGGTCCCGCAGGCGAACACGAACGGGGCCGTGACCCGGTCGCCGACGGCGAAGCGCTGGACGCCCGCCCCGATCGCCGCGACGACACCGGCGAACTCGTGGCCGGGCACGTGCGGCAGCCGGACCGAGTCGTCGTGGCCCTTCCACGCGTGCCAGTCGCTGCGACAGACACCGGTAGCAGCCACCCGCACGACGACACCGTGGTCCGGGGCCACGGGCTCCGGCAGGTCGACGATCGAGGGGACGGAACCGAACTGGGCGTACTGGACGGCGCGCATGCCGCCATCCTGACAGACGGGAGGTCGCAAGACGACGGAGCCCCGACCCCTGGGGTCAGGACTCCGTCGCATCGCCGTGCTGCAAGTGATGGATCAGCGCTGCCGCCGCTGGTTCCGGTTCGTTCCGAGCATCGCGGCGCCGAGCGCCAGCAGGAGGAGCGCGACGCCGAGGACGAGTGGCGATCCCGACGTGCCCGTGAAGGCCAGTTCCCGAACACCCGCGCGCGCACCGGGCGACGGTGTGACAGGTGGAACGGTCGTCGCACCGGAGCCGGGAACCGTGCCGGGGTCGGGATCGGGGTCAGGCCCGGGTTCCGGCTCGGGGTGCGACGGCGAGTCGTCGACCAGCAGCCCCGCATCGACCGTGCGGTCGCGGGTGATCGATTCCTTCGCGCCTTCGTCGGAGCGTTCCCATGCGAGCGAGACCGCGGGTGTCTCGCCGTCCTGGCCGGCGTCCGAGTCGATGGTGCCGTCGGTTCCGACGTGCTCCTTCGTGAACCGACGGCCGTCCGGAGCCGTGAACGTCACGACGTAGGCACCCGGGCGGAGTCCGTCGAAGGAGTACTCCCCATCGGGTCCCGAAGTGGTCGCGCGTACGACATCGGCACCGCGGTCGTCGACGCCGGACAGCTGGACCGGTACGCCGTCGATGCCCGGCTCGTCGGAACCCTGGAGACCGTCACCGTCGCTGTCCGTCCACACCCGGTCTCCGATGCTGCCGGCGACGACCCGCACGGTGGCGCGGTTCGACAGCGCGGCGAGTTCGAGGTTCGAGGCGCGGAGCCCGAAGCGGTTCGTGTAGGTGTCGCCGTCCCGCTGCCCGTGGGTCTGCACCACGACGTGGTGTCGGACCGACTGGCCCGGGGCGACCTCGCCGGTCCGTTCGATCCGCACGGCCGTGACGTCGGCGAGTTCCGCGGACCCGCACGCGGCGTCGCCGAGGTCCGCCGCCGCGCACCAGAGCGTGCTGCCGCCCGGTTGGTTGGACGGTGCAGTGCCGTCGAGCGAGATGGAGGCCGGATCGCTCGTGGTGTAGCGCACCGTCTCACCGGCGCCGGGTGCGACGTCGACGCGGTCTGCCAGCGAGACCGTCCCGTGGAAGGCGGAGCCCTGTGGGTCGCCTCGGTGCGGCAGGACGTCGATGACGTCGAGCCCGCTGATGCTCCGGGCGTCGCGGTTCGTGTAGAGCAGGTCCCATTCGAGCTGGTCCCCCGTCGCGACGACCGGTTCGGTCGCGACCTTCTCGACACCGACACCGACCGCGGCGACGACCTGCACCGCTCGTTGGGTGTCGCGGCGGAACGCTTCGGAGCGGTCCGTCGGCGACGCGATGGTCGCGTAGTTCTGCACCGGTCCGGCTGGCGCGAGACTCGACACCTGCAGTTCGTAGGTGATCGGCGGGATCTTCGTGTTCGGCTGCAGGCCGTCGAGTGTCCACGTGAGGCGCTGGCGGAGGTTGCCGGCATTGTCCGTGATCGTGTCGATCTCGGCCGGCCGGGACGCACTCTCCGCGATGTAGTCGGTGTGCATCGGCAGCACGTCGCGGACCGTCACCGTGGTCGGTTGACCACCGGAGTGGCCGTTGGTGAGTGTCGGGTAGAGGGCGTACTCGAGGGTGCTCCCGGACCCGACGAAGCTCGTCTTGTCCGGTGTGTCCTCCGCGGTCGTGCCCGGGTCGACGATCTTCTTCCTGATGCGTGCCAGGTTCTCCGTGATCACGACGCTGTCGGCCATCGCTCCGGCGCCGTTCTCCGGCCGAGCCGTGTCGTGGGTCCAGACGTCGGTGTGTTCGCCGAGCAGGGCGTGCCCGAAGTCGTACGCGCGGGTCCCCGAGGGTGCGGCGGACACTGCGACGTACGTGTGCAGCACCGCTCTCGCCCCACCGTCGACGTCGCCGAGCGCGCGCACGGCGCCGACCGCGGCGCGACCGCCCGGAACGTCGTCCGGGCTGCCGAACCACGGTCCGTCGTCATCGTCGCACGTGTGTCCCTGGCCGGACGCGGGGCTCGTCATGTCGTAGGCCGCGTACTCGATCCGCGGTCTGCTCAACCCGCTGGTCCACGCCGTCGCCCCCGGGGTGCCCGCGCGCGTGAGGCGCTGGGTCTCGCGATCGAAGGTGTCGCAGAGGATCGTGCCGGTGTAACGGCGGTACCCGTCGTTGAGGACGGTGACGTCGCTCCGCAGGACCTGCCCTTGCGTCACCCACGGATCGCCGGCGCGGGCGGAACCCTCGACGGTGGTGCCGGCGCCGTCGATGACGCGCCAGAGTCGCTTGCCGGCGGTGCCGGACCCGAGGCCCACCAGATTGCGCGACGTGGTGTTGTCGGCGAGGGGCTCCTCGCTGCCTGGGTAGTTCTGTGCGCCACTCGCCGAGGTGGTCTGCAGGGCCGAGTACCGATTGGTCGACAGGACAGAGCCCGGCGGGTAGGGCAGCCAGAGGCTCAGGTAGCCCGAGACGAAGTACGCCCTGGTGCCACCCGTGACCGGGCCACCGCTGAGCGACTGGGTGGGGATGCGGTCCGGATCGGTGACGGTGTCCGTGATCGTCACGTCGATGTCCGCGCCGGGCGAGGACTGCGCGCAGACGATGGTCCCCGAGTCGACCACGCTGCGCGGCCCGCCACCGCGTCCGCCCGGCAGGCCGTCGAAGCGCCAGGCGTTCGTTGCGTTCACGCCGCAGGCAGGCGCGGTCCCGTTCCACAGCACGGCGGTCGACGGTAGGTCGCCGAGGATCTCGGACACGTCGTCGGTGAAGGTCATCGGGCCGGCGCTCGCTTCGAACCCGAGCAGGCCCTGTCCGGCGACGACGGGCTCCCAGTTGACCGCGATCGGGTAGACGAGGCGGAGGCCTCGATCGCCATCGGGACCGACGACGTCAGGGGTGAGCGATGAACCGACGACGTCCTTGCTGAGGTTGTAGCGCGCAGCTGCCGAGACCGTCACGGTCGGTGCGATTGCCGTCACGACGCCGTTGTCAGCGTTGTCCGCGGTGGCTTCGACCGTGACGTCGATCGCGTCGCCGTGCCGCATGGTGCCGGAGACGTCGAGCACGACGGGGACCTCGACGAGGTTGCCCTCGGTCAGGTCACCGACCGAGCAGGTGAGCTTCTGCCCGTCGATGCGCGACGCGGCCCCGGTGCACGGCTTCGGCAGGCCCGCCCAGGTCGTGCCGGCCGGAGCGGTCACGACGAACCGCTGGTCGACGCTGTCGCCGTCGTTCACGCTCATCTCGACGCTGTACGTGATCGCGTCGAGTGTCCGCACGATGCCGTTCGTTCCGCTCGAGTCGCCTCCGGGTCGGTCGTCCGGGCTGAACGGACCGTTCCCGTCCTTGGCGACCTTCGCAGCGAGACCGACCGTCCCTGCTGGGCGGGCGGTCGACCGCGGAGCGTCCGTCGCGGCCGTGCCGACCGCTCCCCCGGCTGGGGTCGCGCCCGCTGGGGCGACGGCGGCGAGTGGGAGCGTCATCGACAACGCCGTGGCGACGACTGCTCGGATCGGGATGCGTGTTCGCATGGGACTCCTCGTGCGGGCGGATGCGGGTGCACCCACTGCCCAGGAGTGTAGGAATCCATCTGGAATGCTGCAATGAATATGTCGTATTCGTTCTTGCGGGCATCGCGGACGCATCGAGGAACGGTCCACCGGATCCGGATCGGACGTCGACCCTCCGCCGCGTCTCCGGTTGACTGAGGAGATGACCGACCTGCGCTTCTCCGCCGACCCCGAAGACCTCGACGTCGACCGCGTGCACCGCTGGCTCAGCGAGGAGTCGTACTGGGCCCGCGGCCGTGACCGGGCGACGCAGGAGGCGATCATCGCCGGCTCCCGGAACTTCGGCGTGTACGACGTGACGACCGGCGAGCAGCTCGGCTACGCGCGGGTGATCACCGACGGCGTGACGTTCGGCTGGCTCGCCGACGTGTTCGTGGACCCCGACGCCCGGGGCCGCGGCGTCGGCGTCGCACTCGTGCGCGGCGTGACCGAGGCGGTCGAGCCGCTCGGCCTGAAGCGCTTCGCCCTGTTCACCGCGGACGCACACGGGTTGTACGAGCGGTTCGGGTTCCGCCCGCTGCCCGATCCGGACGGCTGGATGATGCGTCCCGGGCCGGGGTTCGGCGCCGACGTGCACGACTGACGGGGCGCGGGTGCACCCGCAGCGCTGCCCTCAGTACTCGATGCGGCCCTCGCGGTTGTGGAACTCCCCCGTCGGCCCGTCGGTGCCGATCGTCGCGAGCATGACCGTGGCGTCGGTGCCCTCGGTGATCGTCTGGTGCCCGCCGAACCCGTTGAACTCCGTCGCCGTGTAGCCCGGGTCGCTCGCGTTCACCCGGAAGCCGGGCAGGTTCTTCGCGTACTGCACGGTCAACGCGATCACGGCCGCCTTCGACGCCGCGTACGGCACCGCCGGCACCCCGTACTCGTCGTGTCCCGGTGTCGTCAGCCAGCGCGGGAACCCCACCCCCGACGAGACGTTCACGATGACGGGTGCCGCCGAACGTCGCAGCAGGGGCAGCGCGGCCTGGGTCACCCGGACGATGCCGGTGACGTTGGTGTCGAGCACGGTCGCCATCGCGCTCGCGTCGAGGTCGTCGACCCCGAACGAGCTGCCGAGGATCCCGGCGTTGTTCACCAGGACGTCGAGCTCGGGGATGGTCGCGATCGCCGCGTCGATGCTGGCCTGGTCGGTGACGTCCAGCTGCACGACGTGGGCGCCGAGTGCGCGGGCGTCGTCGCCGCTGGCCGGGTCGCGCATGCCGGCGTACACGGTGTGGCCGGCCTCGAGCAGTCGGCGTGCGGTCTCGAGTCCGAGGCTGCGGTTGGCCCCGGTGATGAATGTCGTTGTCATGCGTCCAGCCTGCCCCCGTCGGCCCGGCTCCCCCAGGCACGGTGCGACGGTGGGACCGGCAGTACCAGGACGGACTGGAGGCGCGGGGCGATGATGGTGGACATGAGCGAGTTCGCGAACGTGTTGCGTTCCTGGCGCGACCGGGTGCGTCCCGAGGCGGTCGGCCTGCCGGCCGGCCCCGGCAGACGGACCCCGGGCCTCCGTCGCGAGGAGCTCGCCGCGCTGGCGGGCGTGAGCGTCGACTACGTCGTCCGCCTCGAGCAGGGCCGGGCGACGAACCCGTCGCCGCAGCTGCTCGGCGCCCTCGCGACGGCGCTCCGGCTGTCGTCCGAGGAGCGGGACCACCTGTGCCGGGTGGCCGGCGTCGCCCCGCCGTCGCGTCAGGTCGTGCCGCGGCACATCACGCCCGGCGTGCAGCGGCTGGTCGACCGGCTCGGCGACGTGCCGCTCGCGGTGTTCACGGCGACCCACGACATCGTGCTCTGGAACGAGTTGTGGGCCGCGGTCAACGGCGACCCCTCGCGGTACGTCGGGCTCGATCGCAACCTGGTCTGGCGGCACTTCACGCAGGAGCGCGACGGAGTGGACTGGGACGACGAGCACCAGGAGGAGTTCTCGAGCGACCTCGCCGCTGACCTGCGACAGGCCTACGGCCGCTACCCGGGGGACCGCGACCTGGCGGACCTGGTCGACCGGCTGCTGCGGGAGTCCCCCGAGTTCGCCCGCCGCTGGGAGACCGGCCGGATCGCCGAGCACCGTGCGAGCCGCAAGGTCGTGCACACGCCCGTCGGGCCGGTGGAGATCGACTGCGACGTGCTGAGCGTCCCCGGCGGTGACCTCCGGATCGTCGTCTACACGGTCGTCCCGGGCTCCGAGGACGCCGCGAAGCTCGACCTGCTCCGGGTCACCGGCCTGCAGGAGCTCACGCCGCGGTGAACACCAGCGACGCGTTCTGACCGCCGAACCCGAACGAGTTGTTCAACGCGGCACGGAGCGGCGCGGTCCGGGCGGTGCCGGAGACGACGTCGAGGTCCACCGCGGGGTCGAGCCGGTCGAGGTTCAGGGTCGGTGGCACGGTCCCGGTCTCGAGCGCCCGCAGGGTCAGGATCGCCTCGACAGCGCCGGCAGCGCCGAACATGTGCCCGATGGCGCTCTTCGGAGCGGTGACCAGCGCTCCGGTCCCCACCGCACGGCTGATGGCGGCTGCCTCGCCGACGTCGCCGACGGGGGTGCCGGTGGCGTGTGCGTTCACGTGGTCGACGTCGCCGCCGTTGAGGCCCGCCATCCGGATCGCGGCGCGCATCGCCCGCTCCTGCTCGCTGCCGTCCGAAAGCGGTGCGGTGATGTGGTGCGCGTCCGAGGTGATCCCCCAGCCGGCGAGCGTGCCGTGCGACCGCTGCCCCCGGGCGACGGCGTGGTCGGCGCGCTCGAGCACGACGATGCCGGCGCCCTCACCGAGGACGAAGCCGCGGCGGTCGGCGTCGAACGGACGGGACAGGGTCGTGGGGTCGTCGCTGTCGGGCTTCGCGAGGGCCTGCGACTGGGCGAACGACGCCATCGTCACCGGGGTGACGGCGGCCTCGGTCCCGCCGGTGATGACGACGTCGGCCTCACCGGTGGCGATGAGTCGCGCGGCGGTGGCGATGGCCTCCGCACCGGAGGCACATGCCGACACCGTCGTGTAGGCGCCGCCCCGCGCCCCGTAGGCGATGCTGATCTGCGCGGCGGCACCGTTCGCCATGAGCATCGGCACCGTGCGCGGTGAGACCCGCCGGGCACCGGACGCACCGAGCACGTCGTGGGCGTCGAGGAGGGTCTCCACTCCCCCGATCCCGGTGCCGATCACCACGGCGAGACGGTCGCCCTCCACCGCGGGGGCACCGGCGTCGGCCCAGGCCTCGTCCGCGGCGACGAGTGCCAGCTGCTGACTGCGGTCCAGGCGATTGGCGCGGACCCGCCCGAGCGCCCCCTCGGCGTCGAGTGCGGCATCGGCCCCGACCCGGATCGGCACCTGTTCCCAGAGCGCTCCGTCGCGGTGCAGGGCGCGGACGCCGGAGCGACCGGCCACCAGGGCGTCCCAGAGCGGCGCGACGCCGTGGCCGAAGGGTGAGACCGCGCCGAAGCCGGTGATGACGATGTCCACGGGAACTCCTCTTGTACGTTGAACAAGTTGAGTTGTACCACGTACAATTCCGACATGGCAACCACGGTGGACGGCTCCGGCACGGCACGCGGCGCGGCGACACGGGCGAAGATCCTCGCCGCGACGGCCGGACTGCTCAGCGCGGGCGCTCGGACCGTCACCGTCAGCGAGGTCGCCCGGGCCGCGGGTGTCTACCCGAACCAGATCACGCACCACTACGGCTCGAAGGACCGTCTGGTGCTCGACGCCGCGTTCGCGCTGTTCCTCCGCGACACCACGCGACTGCAGGCGGCCGGCCGTCGTGCGCGCTCGCCGGAGTCGTTCCGACAGGTCCTCGCCCGCACCGCCCTCGCGATGCCGTCGACCCCGCTCGTGGTGCGCGCGCTCGGGGCAGCCGGGGACGACCCGGCTCAGCGTGAGCGCGTGCGGCTGCTGCTCGCCGTGCTGTTCCGGCAGTCCGAGCGCTACCTGGAGCGCGTCGTCGCCGACCAGGGCTGGACCAGCCCGAGCGGTGTCGCCCGGGACGCCCGCACGTTCTGGAGCGCCGTGTTCGGTGCCACCCTGCTCGCAGACGCCGGGGTCACCGGCGGCCCCTCGGACCTCGACCTGGCGGGGACGATCTCGATCCGTTGACCGGGACGGGCACCGCCGCCGGGGGCTCCCCCGGCGGCGGTGTCACTCGCCGAAGCCGGACCGGACCAGTTCCACCAGGGCGTCGACTGCGGACTGCGCGTCCCGGCCGGACGCGTCGATCGACACCGTCGCACCCTTCGGCAGCGCCAGGGCCATGATCGCCAGCAGGCTCTTCGCGTCCACGCCGTTGACGTGCACGCTCGCGTCGTACTTCGCCGCCGTCTTCACGAACTCCGCGGCGGGCCGGGCGTGCAGCCCGGTCTCGTTGACCAGCTCGACCGACGCGCTGACGCGGTCGGACCCGGCCGCGTCGTCGACGGGAGCGGCCCCGTCGGCCGGCCCCGTGCCTCCAGGCTGGTCACCGGACGGACGGGAGGCGGTGCTCGCGTCCGCCTCGGAACCCGCGGCCGACGCTGCGGCGGCCAGCACCGCGTCGGCGTCACCGCCCGTCTGGGCGGCGACCGCGGCCGCCACCGCTCCCTCGACCAACGGGGCGTGCGACACGTGGACGCGTGCGCGGACGTCGTCGTCCAGGAAGTCGAGCGCGGTGTCGGTCGTCAGGTAGGCGGAGCCGAGGTCGCACAGGACCACGACGGCGCCCGCCTGGGCGAGTCCCTCGATGCCGGCGGTGATCGCCTCGAACGAGGTGCCGATGCCGCCGTCGTCCGTTCCGCCCGCGGCGACGAGCGGCACGTCCGCGGCCATCTGCCGTGCCAGCTCGACCGTGCCCGTCGCGATCGCCGCGCTGTGCGAGACGACCAGGATGCCGACGGTCACGCTGCGTCCACCGCTGCGCGCAGGATGTACGCGGTCGACTGCGCACCGGGGTCGCGGTACCCGATCGCGCGGTCGCCCAGGTAGCTCGCGCGGCCCTTGTGGGCGACGAGCGGCTCGGTGTCCGCCGCACCCTGCGCGGCGGCGTCGGCTGCTGCGCTGAGCACGGCCTTCGGGTCGTCGCCGGCACCGGCGGCCGCTGCTGCGGCGTCGACCGCGGGGCTCCACGCGTCGACCATCGTCTTGTCGCCGACCGCTGCCTTGCCGCGGGACACGACACCGTCGCGGGCGGCGGTGAGCACGGCGACGAGGGTGTCCGCGTCGAGTTCGGCCGCGTCACCGGCGGCCTGCGCCGCCTTCAGGTAGGCGGTGCCGAAGAGCGGGCCGGCCGCCCCGCCCACGGTCGAGATGAGCTTCGTCGCGACGGTCTTGAGCACGGCACCCGGGGTGTCGAAGGACCCGGAGTCGACGGCCTCGAGCACGGCCCGGAACCCGCGGTCGAGGTTCTCGCCGTGGTCGCCGTCGCCGATCTCACGGTCGAGCGTGACGAGCTCGGCGCGGTGTTCATCGATCGTCGCGGCGGTGCGACGGACCCAGTCGATGGCCCATGCGGTGTCGAGCGCCAATGCGGTTCCCTTCGTGTGTCGGGCCCGGTGGCCCGTTGTCGTGGTCCGGTGGTCGAGCGGCCGTGGACGCTCAGCGTCCCCATCGCAGGGCCGGGGTCTCCACCGGGGCGTCCCAGAGGGCCGTGAGTTCGTCGTCGAGCACCGTGACGGTGAGCGAGAACCCCTGCATCTCGAGGGACGTGACGTAGTCGCCGACCAAACTACGCGTGACCTGGTGGCCGCGGTCGGAGAGGACCTCGGCGGCGCGTCGGTACGCGATGTAGAGCTCGGACAGCGGGGTGCCGCCCATGCCGTTCACCAGGAGCAGCAGCGACGACCCGGCCGGGGCGTCGAGGTCGGTCAGGATCGGTTCGAGCACGCGGTCGACCAGCTCGTCCGCCGGTGCCATCGCGATCCGCTCGCGGCCGGGCTCGCCGTGGATGCCGATGCCGAGCTCGACCTCGTCGTCGGCGAGCACGAACGACGGCTCCCCCGCGTGCGGGACGGTGCCCGACGCCAGTGCGAGCCCCATCGACCGCGTGACGTCGTTGACGTGCCGGGCCACGGCGGCGACCGCGTCCAGGTCATCCCCGCGCTCGGCGGCGGCGCCGGCGCACTTCTCCACCACGACGGTCCCGGCGACGCCGCGACGACCGGCGGTGAACAGGGAGTCCTGCACCGCGACGTCGTCGTCCACCACGACGGACTCGACCCGGACGTCGTCCATCGCCGCGAGCTCGGCGGCCGTCTCGAAGTTGAGCACGTCGCCGGTGTAGTTCTTCACGATGTGCAGCACGCCCGCTCCGCCGTCGACGGCCTTCGTCGCGGCGACGATCGGGTCGGGCGTCGGGCTCGTGAACACCGGGCCGGGCACCGCGGCGTCGAGCATGCCGTACCCGACGAAGCCGGCGTGCAGCGGTTCGTGCCCGCTGCCACCGCCGCTGACGATCCCGACCTTGCCGGCGACGGGTGCGTCAGCGCGGTGGAGGTGGATCGGGTCCTCGACCAGGACGATGTGTCCGGCGTGTGCCCGGGCGAAGCCCCGGACGGTCTCCTCGACCACGGCCTGCGGGTCGTTGATGAGCTTCTTCATGCGGTGCCTCCACGGGTACGGGGTCGAACCGTGGCGGTCACACCGCGCGTCGTCGACCGGAGTGCGCCCAATCTACATCGACGGCACGAGCGACCGTCCTCTCCCGATGCACGTTCGTGCAGTGCGCCGAGGACGCGCCACCGGCTCGGGATCGTGCAGGGGACACTCGCCCTGCACGTTCGTGCACGATGCCGCACTTCGCTCACGAATTCATCGCCCGGCCGTGAGCGTCGTCACTATGGTTGGCCTCAATCACTCAACGGGGAGTGCGGCGCAGCACGGCCGGACCCCCACCTCACGCACTGGAGGTCACCGATGGACGACATCGGCGTCAAGTTCCTGTCCGAGCTCGTCGGTACGGCGATGCTCATCATCCTGGGTGGCGGCGTCGTCGCCGCTGTGTCGCTGGCGAAGTCGAAGGGCTTCGGAGCCGGGTTCCTGATGGTCACGATCGGCTGGGGCTTCGCGGTCTTCGCCGGTGTCACCGTGTCCTACAAGTCCGGCGGACAGCTCAACCCCGCGGTCAGCCTCGCGCAGGCGATCCTCGGCAACATCACCGTCGGCGAGATGTTCCTGTTCTGGCTCGCCCAGCTGATCGGCGCGATCATCGGTGCGGTCATCGTCTGGCTCGCCTACAAGCAGCACTTCGACGAGGAGCCCGACGCGGCCGCCAAGCTCGGCGTCTTCTCGACCGGCCCCGCGATCCGGTCGTACGGCTGGAACCTCGTCACGGAGATCATCGGCACCTTCGTGCTGGTCTTCGTCGTCATCGCGTTCTCGAACGGTCAGACGCCGGCATCGCTCGGTGCGATCCCCGTCGCCTTCCTCGTGATCGCGATCGGTGTCAGCCTCGGTGGCCCCACCGGCTACGCCATCAACCCGGCCCGTGACCTCGGCCCCCGCATCGCGCACGCCTTCCTGCCCATCAAGGGCAAGGGCTCGAGCGACTGGGCCTACGCATGGGTGCCGGTCGTCGGACCGCTGATCGGTGGCGCCCTCGCTGCCGGGCTGTCCTACGCCCTGCTGCCCATCGTCAGCTGACCCACCCCCACCCCGAAGGCGTGGACGGCCGTGCAGTACGGCCGGACACGCACCCGCACCGAACACACCCGTAAGGAGCACCAATGGCCGACTACATCGTCGCCATCGACCAGGGCACGACCTCGACCCGAGCAATCGTGTTCGACCACTCCGGTTCGATCATCTCGACCGGGCAGAAGGAACACGAGCAGATCTTCCCGCGCGCCGGGTGGGTCGAGCACGACCCCGCCGAGATCTGGGACAACACCCGCGAGGTGATCGGTCAGGCACTGTCGCGTGCCGACATCACGCGCCACGACGTCGCAGCCGTCGGCATCACCAACCAGCGCGAGACGGCCGTCGTCTGGGACAAGACCACCGGCAAGCCGATCTACAACGCGATCGTCTGGCAGGACACCCGCACGCAGGCGCTCGTCGACAAGCTCGCCGACGGCGACACCGACAAGTACAAGGCCATCGTCGGCCTGCCGCTCGCGACCTACTTCGCCGGCACCAAGATCATGTGGATCCTCGAGAACGTCGAGGGTGCTCGTGAGAAGGCCGAGGCGGGCGACCTGCTCTTCGGCACCACCGACACCTGGGTCCTCTGGAACCTGACCGGTGGCATCGACGGCGGCGTGCACAAGACCGACGTCACGAACGCGTCCCGCACGCTGTTCATGGACCTCGAGACGCTGCAGTGGCGCGACGACATCCTCGCCGACTTCGGTGTCCCGAAGTCGATGCTCCCCGAGATCGTCAGCTCCTCCGAGGTCTACGGCCACGTCGAGTCCTCGAGCCTGCTGCGCGAGGTCCCGATCGCCGGCATCCTCGGCGACCAGCAGGCCGCGACCTTCGGTCAGGCCGCGTTCGACCAGGGCGAGTCGAAGAACACCTACGGCACCGGCAACTTCCTGATCTTCAACACCGGTACCGAGATCGTCCGCTCCGAGAACGGCCTGCTCACCACCGTCGGCTACAAGCTCGGCGACCAGGAGACGCACTACGCCCTCGAGGGTTCGATCGCCGTCACGGGCTCGCTCATCCAGTGGCTCCGCGACAACCTCGGTCTGATCGGCAGCGCCCCGGAGGTCGAGGCCCTGGCCAAGACCGTCGAGGACAACGGTGGCGTGTACTTCGTGCCGGCGTTCTCCGGGCTCTTCGCGCCGTACTGGCGTCCGGACGCCCGCGGTGCGATCGTCGGCCTCACCCGCTTCGTCAACAAGGGGCACATCGCGCGCGCTGCCCTCGAAGCGACGGCGCTGCAGACCCGCGAGGTGCTCGACGCGGTCAACGCCGACTCCGGCGTGGACCTGACCGAGCTCAAGGTCGACGGCGGCATGACCGCGAACAGCGAGCTCATGCAGTTCCAGGCCGACATGCTCAACGTGCCGGTCGTCCGTCCGGTCGTCGCGGAGACGACGGCGCTCGGAGCGGCCTACGCCGCCGGTCTCGCGGTCGGCTTCTGGGCCAACCTCGACGAGCTCCGTGCCAACTGGCAGGAGGACAAGCGCTGGGAGCCCCAGCTCGACGCCGCCGAGCGCGAGCGCACGCTCCGCCTGTGGAAGAAGGCCGTCACGAAGACCTTCGACTGGGTTGACGAGGACGTGCAGTAGCGAAACACGCGCACGCTGACCGCGTGCACTGAACGCACCGACGGTAGGCCCGGTGCCGGTTCCATGAACCGGCACCGGGCCTCCTGTGCGTTGCGTCTCCTGCGGGCTGGTCGCGGTCGTCGGGTGGTTGCCGGCGCGGCACGGTGCGGTCTTGTTGACCGGGTGCAGCGGTGACGGGCGGGTGCGCGCACGTGGCGCAGCACCGAGCCGTCAGGCCCGCACCGGGTGACGCACCGCGCACGGTGCGGCTTGCGCGGAAGCGGCACGGGATCGCAGACCGCGCACGGTGCGGACTGGAGGCGCGGGGCGGGCCCGCCACGGGCCTCCAGTCCGGCAGGGGGTCGCCGGAACGGCACGGTGCGGGCTTGTTGACGGGGTGCAGCGGTGACCGCCTGGTGCGCGCCCGTGGCGCAGCACCGAGCCGTCAGGCTCGCACCGGCTGACGCACCGCGCACGGTGCGGCTTGCGCGGAAGCGGCACGGGATCGCAGACCGCGCACGGTGCGGACTGGAGGCGCGGGGCGGGCCCGCCACGGGCCTCCAGTCCGGCAGGGGGTCGCCGGAACGGCACGGTGCGGGCTTGTTGACCGGGTGCAGCGGTGGCTGCCGGGTGCGCGCTCGTGGCGCAGCACCGAGCCGTCAGGCTCGCACCGGGTGACGCACCGCGCACGGTGCGCAGGGCGGCGTGGACTACGCGGCGGGAGCTGCGCCGACCCAATCAGCCAGTTTGCGCGCACCGGCGCCTGAGTCGACCGCCTCGGCGGCGACGACCAGCTGCTCGCGGAAGCGCTGCAGGATCGGCCGGTCGGACTCGTTCGGGTCCTGTGCCAGCCGGAACGAGACGAGGCCGGCCGCGGCGTTCAGCAGGACGATGTCGCGGACGGGTCCGGTCTCCCCCGCGAGCACCCGGTGGACGACGCCGGCGTTGTGCTCGGGGTCGCCGCCGAGCAGGTCCTCCGTGCGTGCCCGGGCGATGCCGAGGTCCCGCGGGTCGAGGTCGTGCTCGGTGACGCGGCCGCCCGTGACCTCCCAGATGTGGCTGTGCCCGGTGGTGGTCAGCTCGTCGAGTCCGTCGTCGCCGCGGAACACGAGGGCCGTCGCTCCGCGCGTCTGGAACACGCCCGTGATGATCGGGACGAGGTCGAGCTGGGCGACCCCCACGGCGTTGGCCTCGCACCGTGCGGGGTTGACCAGCGGGCCGAGGAAGTTGAACACCGTCGGCACGCCGATCTCGCGCCGCACCGGGCCTGCGTGGGCGAAACCGGGGTGGAACGCGTTGGCGAAGGCGAAGGTCAGCCCGACACGCCGGAAGGTGTCCGCGACACGCGCGGCGTCCATCGTGAGATCGAGTCCGAGGGCGGCGAGCACGTCGCTCGAGCCGGACTTCGACGAGCTGGCCTTGTTGCCGTGCTTGACGACGGGGACCCCGGCGGCGGCGATCACGATGGCCGCCATGGTCGAGATGTTCACGGTGCCGACCACGTCGCCACCGGTCCCGACGATGTCGAGCGCCATCGGGTCGACGTCGAGCGGAACCGCGGCGTCCAGGATCGCGTCGCGGAACCCGACGACCTCGTCGACGGTCTCGCCCTTCGCGCGGAGCGTCACGGCAAAGGCTGCGATCTGTGCCTGGGTGGCGCGCCCGTGCACGATCTCCTCCATGGCCCATGTGGATTGCCTGATCGTCAGGTCCTCGCGCGCCATGAGCGCGCTGATCACTGCTGGCCAAGAAAGTGCGTCAGGCATGGCTCGATCGTAGTGAATTCGAGAGACCCGCCAGTCTCCTGCGAAAACACTGTCGGGGGTTTCGGCCATAATGGAGGACGTGACTAGCACCTCTCTCTCCAGATCAGCCAGCGGTCCGGCCCTCAACAGGCCGAACGCCGTGGCCGTGGGGACGATCGTGTGGCTGGGCAGCGAGGTCATGTTCTTCGCCGGCCTGTTCGCGATCTACTTCACGCTCCGCAGCACGTCCCCTGAGCTCTGGGCGACCGAGACCGCGAAGCTCGAGGTGCCCTTCGCCTCCGTGAACACGATCATCCTGGTGCTGTCCAGCTTCGCCTGCCAGTTCGCCGTGTTCGCTGCGGAGCGCTTCCAGGTGCACCGGACGAGCTGGAACCCGCGCCACTGGGGCATGACGGAGTGGTTCTTCGTCACCTACGCGATGGGTGCGATCTTCGTCTGCGGCCAGATCTTCGAGTACGCCAACCTCTGGCACGAGGGCGTGACGCTCTCCTCCAGTGCCTACGGCTCGGCGTTCTACATGACCACCGGGTTCCACGGGCTCCACGTGACCGGTGGCCTCATCGCCTTCCTGCTGACGCTCGGCCGCGGTTTCGCCGCCAAGAACTTCGGCCACAAGGAAGCGACCACCGCCATCGTCGTGTCGTACTACTGGCACTTCGTCGACGTCGTGTGGATCTTCCTCTTCGCCGTCATCTACCTTCTCAAGTAGGAACTGGACACCCCCCAGCACATGTTCAACAGAACCAAGTCCAAGAAGGGCCGCCGTTCACCGATGGCGACCGTGTCGCTCATCGTCGTGGGTCTCATGACCACCGGTGGCGCGTACGCACTGTTCAGCTCCACGGCGAACGCCGACGACAGCACGAACACCGTCGCCGCCTCGAGCCAGTCGCAGGTGAACGAGGGCGAGAAGCTCTTCGCCTCGAACTGCGCCACCTGCCACGGTCTCTCCGCGCAGGGCACGAGCGAGGGCCCGTCCCTCATCGGTGTCGGCGCCGCGTCGGTCGACTTCCAGGTCGGCACCGGCCGCATGCCGATGGCCGCTCAGGGTCCGCAGGCCGAAGAGAAGCCCGCGCAGTTCACGGACGAGCAGGTCGACGCGCTCGCGCAGTACGTCGCCTCCCTCGGCCCCGGCCCGTCGGTCCCGTCCACCGAGCTCACCAACGGTGAGGACGGCGACGCTGCCGAAGGCGCCGAGCTGTTCCGCATCAACTGCGCCATGTGCCACAACGTGGCCGGCGCCGGCGGTGCGCTGACCGAGGGCAAGTACGCCCCGAACCTCGAGACGGTCTCCGGCAAGCACATCTACGAGGCCATGCTCACCGGTCCGCAGAACATGCCGGTCTTCAACGACCTGAACCTGACGCCGGAGCAGAAGGCCGACATCATCACGTACCTCAAGTACGTGCAGGACAACAAGTCCCCCGGTGGCTTCGCACTCGGCTCCCTGGGGCCGGTCGCCGAGGGTCTGTTCATCTGGATCTTCGGACTCGGCGCGGTCGTCGCGATGACCGTCTGGCTGACCGCGAAGTCCAACTGATCGTCCGTGTCGAACGACACTGAAGGGAACACCATGGCAGAGCACGACGACGAGACGCTGAACTCGTCCTCGGCTGTCGAGAAGCACGGCACGACCACCTCCCCCGGGATCGCGGTCCTCCCCGTCGACCCGTTCGAGAACCCGGGCGAGCCGCCGCACCGTCCGCGTCGCACCGACGTCGACCCGAAGAAGCAGCGTCTGGCCGAGCGCCAGGTCGCCGCGTACTTCTACCTGTCGATCGTCGGCAGCGTCCTGTCGATCGCTGCGTACGTCGCCTTCCCGATCGACCCGAGCGACTTCGGGACGGTCCGCACCGCGAACCTCTTCCTGGGCCTGTCGATCGCCCTCGCGCTCCTCGCCCTCGGCCTCGGCGCCGTCTACTGGTCGAAGTCCCTGGTCGTCGACCGTGAGATCACCGAGCTCCGCCACGGCACCCGCGGCACCGACGCGACCCGCGCCAAGGCGGTCGAGGCGTTCCAGCTCGCCGACAAGGAGTCGGGCTTCAGCCGTCGCAAGCTGATCCGCAACTCGATGATCGGTGCCCTGGCCGCGTTCCCGCTCCCCGGCATCGTCCTGGTCCGTGACCTCGCTCCCGCCGAGGACCCCAACGAGCTGCTCCGCCACACCTTCTGGAAGCAGGGCCTGCGCCTGACGAAGGACCCGACGGGTCTGCCGATCAAGGCCTCCGACGTCACCATCGGTTCGGTGTTCCACGTCATCCCCGAGGGCATGCTCGAGTCCGAGCACATGCTGGAGGAGAAGGCCAAGGCCTCCGTCCTCCTCATGCGTCTCGACCCGAAGGACCTCAACCCGTCCAAGGGCCACGAGAACTGGGGCTACGACGGCATCGTCGCGTACTCCAAGATCTGCACCCACGTCGGTTGCCCCGTCGCGCTCTACGAACAGCAGACGCACCACCTGCTGTGCCCGTGCCACCAGTCCACCTTCGATGTCTCGAACAACTGCGAGGTCATCTTCGGTCCGGCAGCACGCCCCCTCCCCCAACTTCCGATCGCGATCGACGACGACGGCTACCTGGTTGCCCAGAGCGACTTCCACGAGCCGGTCGGACCGTCCTTCTGGGAGCGTGAACGCTGATGACCAGCACCACCACCACCGCACCGAACACGTCGACGAACAAGCCGGCGCCGGAGCGCGGATCCCGCATCATCGGCGGGGTCGCCAACTACATCGACGAGCGCACCAGCATCTCGGGCCTCGTCAAGGAAGTCGGCCGCAAGATCTTCCCGGACCACTGGAGCTTCATGCTCGGCGAGGTGGCGCTGTACAGCTTCGTCGTCGTGCTGCTCTCCGGGACCTTCCTGACGTTCTTCTTCCAGGCGTCCATGACCGAGGTCGTCTACAACGGCTCGTACGTCCCGCTCAAGGGCGTGGCGATGTCGACGGCCCTGCAGTCCACGCTCGACATCTCGTTCGACATCCGCGGCGGGCTCTTCGTCCGCCAGGTCCACCACTGGGCAGCCCTGCTGTTCGTGGCGTCGATCATGCTGCACATGGCCCGCGTGTTCTTCACCGGCGCCTTCCGCAAGCCGCGTGAGCTCAACTGGGTCTTCGGCTTCCTGCTCTGGGTCCTCGCCATGGCCGAGGGCTTCACCGGCTACTCGCTCCCCGACGACCTGCTCTCCGGAAACGGTCTGCGGATCATCGTCGGCATGATCGAGGGTGTCCCGGTGATCGGCGTCTGGATCGCCTACCTGCTGTTCGGTGGTGAGTTCCCGGGGACCGACATCGTCGGCCGCCTGTACACGCTGCACATCCTGCTGCTACCGGCGATCCTCGTCGCGGTGCTCGGTGTCCACCTCGTGCTCGTCGTGATCAACAAGCACACGCAGTTCGCCGGTCCGGGCAAGACCAACGAGAACGTCGTCGGTGTCCCGATCCTCCCGGCGTTCGCCGCGAAGGCCGGTGGGTTCTTCTTCATCGTCGCGGGCATCCTGGCCCTCATCGCGTCGCTGTTCACGATCAACCCGATCTGGAACTACGGCCCGTACGACCCCTCCCCGGTGTCCGCCGGTACCCAGCCCGACTGGTACATCGGCTTCGCCGACGGTGCGCTCCGACTGGTCCCGCCGCACTGGGAGGTCGTGTGGTTCGGCTACACGGTGTCGTTCAACATCCTGGCGCCGATCGCGGTCCTGGTGCTGCTCATCCTGGCGATCCTGCTCTACCCCTTCATCGAGGCGTGGGTCACGGGCGACAAGCGTGAGCACCACATCCTCGACCGCCCGCGCAACGCCCCGACGCGCACGGCGTTCGGTGCCGCTGGCATCACGCTCTACGCCAGCCTCTGGGCAGCAGCCTCGTCGGACATCATCGCGACGCACTTCCTGGTGTCGATCGAACACGTGATCCACGTGATCCAGGCAACGACGGTCCTCGGTCCGTTCATCGCCTTCTGGATCACGAAGCGTGTCTGCCTCGCCCTCCAGAAGAAGGACCGCGAGATCGTCCTGCACGGCTACGAGTCGGGCCGCATCGTCCGACTCCCCCACGGCGAGTACATCGAGGTGCACGAGCAGCTCGACGAGTACGAGCGCTGGAAGCTCCTGCAGTTCAACGAGTACAAGCCGCTGATGATCCGCCCGAACGCCAAGGGCAAGATCACGGGTCTGCAGAAGGTCCGCGCCGGCGTCTCCCGCTTCTTCTTCGAAGACCGCATCGAACCGGTCTCGAAGGCAGAGCTCGAGGCAGCACACGCCGCGCACCACGGCCCGAACCTCGAGGGCGGCCACCAGGCTCCCCAGGTCGGCCCCGGCGATCACTGATCGGTAGCGCACGAAGCAACCCCCGTCACGAAGTGGCGGGGGTTTCTTCGTGCACAGGGCAACACGCCGCCCCCAGTTCACGGCTGGTTCACTCTCGCGTGCTGGACTCGTCCAGGACGGTGTGGCAACGTGTTGCACCACGCATCCGCCAACGGAATGAGACCCCGATGGACAGCCGGACGGCCGAACACCCCAGGCCGAACCACTTCCTCCTCCACCTCAGCGACACTCACCTCGTCTCCGGGGACCGCAACCTGTACGGCGATGTCGACTCCGCCGCTCGGCTCTCGCAGATCGTCGAGGACATCGAGGCCTCGGGCACGCGTCCCGAAGCGATCGTCGTCACCGGCGACGTGGCCGACAAGGGCGAGCCGGGAGCGTACGCCCGTGTCCGCGAGATCCTCGAACCGGCCGCCCAGCGCATCGGTGCACAGGTCATCTGGGCGATGGGCAACCACGACGAGCGCGGTGCCTTCCGCCAGGAGCTCTTCGGCCTGCAGCCCACCGATCGCCCGGTCGACTTCGTCTACGACGTCAACGGCCTCCGCGTGATCACCCTCGACACGAGCGTTCCGGGTCACCACCACGGTGAGGTCTCCCCCGAGCAGCTCGACTGGCTCGCCGAGGTCCTGTCCGAGGCCGCGCCGCACGGCACCATCCTCGCGATGCACCACCCGCCGGTGCCGAGCGTCCAGGACCTCACCGTCCTCGTCGAGCTCCGCGACCAGCAGGCCCTGGCCGAGGTCGTCGAGGGCAGTGACGTCCTCGCCATCATCGCCGGGCACCTGCACTACTCGACCAGTGCGGTGTTCGCCGGCATCCCGGTGTCCGTCGCCAGCGCCACCTGCTACACCCAGGACCTCACGGAGTTCCAGGGCGGCACCCGCGGACGAGACGGTGCGCAGTCGTTCAACCTCGTGCACGTCTACGGCCACAACGTCGTGCACTCGGTCGTCCCGATCGGGCACTACGCCACCGTCGGACAGCCCGTCTCCGCGCTCGAGACCGAGGCGAAGCTCGCGGCGCACGGCGTGACGATCCCCGCGGCCGTCGAGCCGGCACCGGTCACCTCGAGCATCCCGGTGTTCACGCTCGACTCGGTGCCCGTCTCCCCCATCCACCGGTAGCCCCGCGCACTCCGAGTGCAGAAGAGGTCGGGTCTGCCATGCGGACCCGACCTCTTCTGCTCACCAAGCGTTGGCGCGTGCGGTCACGACTCCCCGTCAGTGCGCGGCGAGTGGTCACGTTCCGTCGGCTGGCGGCTCGGCAATCAACAGTTCGTGACCGCTCGGCGGGCAGTCAACGGGGTGTCTTGACCGCGCGGCGTCGTGTACGTCCCGACGGGCACGCGCGGCGGCCGGGAGGCCCGTGGCGGGCCCGACCCGCGCCTCCCGGCCCGCGGGGTGGTCGCGACTCACCGCGGGTGCTGCGTCGCGTGGTCATGTTCCGTCGGCTGTGGGCGGCGCAGGCGACGGGCTGTGACCGCTCGGCGTGGGGGTGGCGGGGAGTCGTGACCGGTGGAGCGTGCGGGTGCGTCGAACCTCGTGGCTGGGTTCCGGCGCCGGGCTCGCAGGCTCGCCCGGAGCGCCCCAGCAGGCCGCTGGCGCGTCCTAAGCGCTGGGACGCTCCCAGCAGGCCGCTGGCGCGTCCTAGACGCCGCGTGGGTCCGGGCTCGCAGGCTCGCCCGGAGCGCCCCAGCAGGCCGCTGGCGCGTCCTAAGCGCTGGGGCGCTCCCACGGCGCGGGGAACGGGAAGTAGCGCTCCAGGAAGCCCGTCACGCGCTGCGTGCGCTCTTCGTCGCTGACCTCGGGGAAGCTGCCGTCGTTCAGGCAGAAGAAGTCCACGTTCCGCTTCTTCAGCAGCTCGTCGAGGGCCTTGAGTCCGGAGACCATGGTCGTGTCGATGTACCCGACGGCCGCGTTCTCCTGGATGATCGCCCGGCCGGTGAGCAGCGAGTAGTAGTGGTACAGCGAGTTCGTCACCGAGATGTTGTCGGCGGCGCGGAAGCGTGAGGCCGCAGTGGCCGCGAACTCGTCGGCGAACTCGTGCTCCATCTCGGTCATGATCGAGGCGCGCAGGGGCGTCGGGGCGTGCTCGAGGTGCCGGGTCGTCACCGCACCGAAGCGCTGCTGCAGCAGGCGACGGTTCACGCGGGCGGAGTTCTCGAAACCGCTGCGTGCCGGGTTGTTGGAGCCGAGGCCGATCCGGGTCGACGCGAGGATGAACTTCGTGACCGATCCCGGGCTGTAGAACACCGAGGGGTCGACGAGGCGCCCGAAGAACATGTCGTCGTTCGAGTAGATGAAGTGCTCGCTGATGCCCGGGATGTGGTGCAGCTGCGACTCGACGGCCTGCGAGTTGTGCGTCGGCAGCACGGAGGGGTCGGCGAAGAACTCCTCGCTGCGGACGATGCGGACCTTCGGGTGCTCGGCGAGCCAGTGCGGCGCCGGGGAGTCCGTCGCGATGTAGATCTGGCGGATCCACGGTGCGAAGGTGTGCACCGAGCGGAGCGCGTACTTCAGCTCGTCGATCTGGCGGAACCGGGCCGGGGCGTCGTCGCCCTCGCCCAGGACGGCGTTCGACTGTGCGGCCTGGCGGGCGCGCTGGTACTCGATGGCGTTGCCGTCGACCCACGAGAAGACGATGTCGATCGGGAACCGGATGTCCGAGACATGATCGTCGAACATGTGCTCGACGGTGCGCCAGGTGCGGCCGTAGCGTTCGATGTCGACGAGGACGAACTCGTCGATCGGCAGGCTGCGACGCATCAGGGCGTTCTCGACGGGTGCGAGGACCTCGATGTCGGTGACGCGCCAGAACTCGAGCTGGACGCTCGTCTCGGCGCCGTAACGCAGGCGTCCGAGCGGCTCGAGCCGCGGGCGGAACACGCGGAGCACGGGTTCCTCGATGGAGCCGAGTCCGTCGTCCTGCACGAGCACGGCCGGCTTGCCCGGGGGCTTCGCGTAGAAGGGCTCGTTGACGGCCGCGGACATCACGGCGCTCTCGGCACGCTGGCGGTCACGCTCGTCGAGGGCGATCACCGGGCGCTGGTCGTTGCCGCGGATGAGCAGGTGGTCGACGTCAGCCGCGGTGAGCGCGTCGTCGAGGAACAGCAGGTCCTCGATCATCGACTGCTGCGGCGTGAGGTGTCCGTTGATCAGGGTCAGCCGCCCCTTGCGGACGACGACGTCGGATCGGTCGAGACCGCCGGAGGACGGTCGAGGGTTCAGCAGAGGACTCTCGGTCACCGGCTCGGTCTCGTCGTTCATCCATGCCCTTCGGGTGTGCGGCCGGGTCCTGTACCCGACCTGCCGATCCTACCGTCCGTCCGACTCGCGGGGCACCTTGACCACGATGCCCACCACGATGAACAGCGCGGCGGCCACCAGCTGCAGTGCCGCCCACACCTGTCCGGGGATCGGCACCGTGACGAGCGGGTTCCAGCAGACGGCGACGGCGGCCATGAGCAGGGCGGCCCACCAGACCTTCCCGCGCACGCTGAAGACCAGCACGATCAACGCGAGCACCGTGACGCCCCAGCGGGCGAAGACGAAGCCCGACGAGTCGACGATGGCGACACAGGCCAGCAGCACGATCGCCGCGATCATCGACGGCGCCAGCGCGGGCCGGGTGAAGGGCGGCGTGGCACGGGTACCGCTGGCCGGTGCGGTGGCTGCGGGTCGCGGTGCCCCTGCGGGTCGAGGGGACCCTGCGGGCACGCCGTGCTGGGACGACCCCACCGGGGGCCGCCCCTTGCGTGCGGCCATCAGTCCGCGGAGCCGTCGAGGTCGATCGCCTGGATCGACCGCGACATCGGCGGCAGGTCGCGGACGCGCTCGAGCGCCGGCACCAGCTCGCCGACCAGCGCACGGTAGCCGTCTTCGGTCAGGTGCAGGCCGTCCTCGGTGAAGCGGGCGTCCAGGTGGTCGCCGTCGGCCAGGGCGGGCCAGGCGTCGAGGTACTGCGCGTGGCACGTGGCGACGAACTGACGGAGGTGCCGGTTGGCCTGCTCGATCTTCGTGGCGTACTCGGCCTGCCGGGGCAGGATCGACACGAGCAGCAGGCGCACGCCTGGCAGCTCGCGGCGGAGCGTGACCAGGATGGTCTCGACGTTGCGGACCACGTGCTCGGCGCTGGCGCGGTGGTTGCCGAAGTCGTTCGTGCCGATGAGCAGCACGATCACCTCGGGCTGTTCGGCGACGACGGCGTCGAGGCGCGTCAGCACGCCGTCGGTCGTGTCGCCACCGATGCCCTGGTTCAGCGTGTGCTCGTCGGGGAGCCAGGTGTCCCAGTCGCCCTGTTCGGTGATGCTGTCCCCCAGGAAGAGGACGGGGCTGCGGTCGTCGGTCATGCTGCCTCCTCGTGCGCCGGCTCGGGGGTCCCGGTCTGCTGCGTCCGGTTGCGCTGCGTGGACCCGGTGTGGTCGGACTCCCGCTCGGCGGCGGCGGTGATGCGCTCGACCATACCGGGGAAGATGATGCCGTGGAACGGCAGGATGCCGTACCAGTACAGCCGCCCGGCCAGCCCCTGCGGGAAGTAGATGGCCCGCTGGTGGTAGTCGCTGCCGCCGTCGGGGTTCGGTGTGACGGTCATCTCGAGCCAGGCACGACCGGGCGACTTGAACTCGGCTCGGAGTCGCAGGTACCGGCCGCGCTCGAGTCGTTCGACGCGCCACCAGTCGAGCGCGTCGCCCTGCTCCAGGCGCTGCTGGTCACGCCGGCCGCGGTTCAGGCCGACACCGCCCGCGATCTTGTCCATCCAGCCGCGGGCGACCCAGGCGAGGGGGAACGAGTACCAGCCGTTGTCGCCGCCGATCGACTCGACGACACGCCAGACGTCCTCGGCGGAGGCACTGGAGTGCCGCTTCCGGTCGTCGACGTAGACCGTGTGCCCGGCCCAGTCGGGGTCGTTCGGCATCGGGTCGGCCGAGGCGCTCGAGAGCGTCGCGCTGCGCCAGCTCGTCTGCACCTGACCGCTGCGCATCTTGTTCAGCGCGAGGCGGACGGCCCGACGGTACGAGGTGAGCCCGCCCTCGGGCTGCGGCACGACGTCGTCGATGTCGTGCTCGCGCTGCACGCACTCGAACTGCAGCGACTCGATGATCGGCGTCGCGAGCTTGCGCGGGATCGGGGTGACGGCGTTGAACCAGTGTGCGGCGAGGCGCGGGGTGAGCACCGGCAGGACCGTGATCGGGCGCTGGGGCAGCTTCGCCTCGACCGCGTAGCCGTTCAGCATCTGGCCGTACCGCAGGACGTCGGGGCCGCCGATGTCGAAGGTGCGGTTGACGTCGGCAGGGACGTCGAGTGCGGCCACCAGGTAGTACAGGACGTCGCGGACCGCGATCGGCTGGATGCGGTTGCGGACCCAGCGCGGCGCGGGCATCCACGGCAGGACGTCGGTCAGGTGCCGGATCATCTCGAACGAGGTGCTGCCCGAGCCGATCACGACCCCGGCCTGGTACGCCACCGTCGGCACGCCCGATCCGAGGAGGATCTCCCCCACCTCCTTGCGGCTGCGGAGGTGCTTGGACAGCTCGCCGTCAGGGTGCAGCCCGCCGAGGTAGACGAACCGGCTGACGCCGGCCGCCTTCGCCTCGCGTGCCATGGTCTCGGCGGCCTCGCGCTCGGCCGACTCGAAGTCGCCGTCGGCCCCCATCGCGTGGGCCAGGTAGTAGACCGCCTCGACCCCGTCGACGGCGGCGCGCACCGCCTCGGCGTCCTGGAGGTCGCCCTCCGCGACGTCGACCTCACTGCTCCACGGGACGTCCTGGAGCTTCCGGGGGTTGCGCACGAACACCCGGACGGAGTGGCCGGCTTCGAGGAGACGAGGGACGAGACGACCACCGATGTACCCGGTGGCGCCGGTGACGAGGACCTGCATGCCCTGCACGCTACGCGGCACGCCTGACGGGTAGGCTTGCCGGGTGGACAACGCAGCCTTCCCCGTCACCGTCGATGCCGTCCGTGGCCTCATCGACCACGCGATCCTGAAGCCCGAACTCACCCGCGCGGACGTCGACGCCCAGCTCGACGAAGCCGCCGCCCACCGCGTCTTCAGCGTCTGCGTCCGTCCGAGCGACGTCGCCCACGCCGTCGAGCGCCTCACGGGCACCGGCGTCGGCGTCGGCACCGTGATCGGCTTCCCGCACGGCACCACGTCCACCGCGGCGAAGGTCGCCGAGTCGCTGCAGGCACTGGCCGACGGCGCGTTCGAGCTCGACATGGTGCAGAACATCGGCGCGGCGAAGTCGGGTGACTGGCAGGGCGTCGAGCAGGACGTCCGTGCGGTCGTCGACGCCGCCGGCGACACCGTCGTCAAGGTGATCCTCGAGACCGCGTTCCTGACCGACGACGAGATCGTCGCGGCCTCGCGTGCGGCACAGACCGCCGGCGCCGCCTTCGTGAAGACCTCGACCGGGTTCGCCGGCGGTGGCGCGACGGCCGAGCACATCGCCCTGATGCGCCGCACGGTCGGTGCCGACACCGGCGTGAAGGCCTCCGGCGGCGTCCGCGGGCTCGACACCCTGCTCGAGATGGTCGAGGCGGGCGCGAACCGCATCGGGACGAGCGCCTCGGCCCGCATCCTCGACGAGGTCGCGCACCGCGCCGAGACGGGCGCCGCGTCGGCGCTCGGCGACGACACGACGTCCTACTGACCCACGGGGCTGAGCCGACCTGGCTGAGCCCGCGCACCCAGCACGACCCACCACGACCAGGCCGGTGCCCACCGGACGCGACGACGCGTCGGCGACCCGCACCGGGCCTCCAGACCGCCGCATCGGAGCGCGCATGTCCAGCACCGCACCCCAGTCCCCCGCCCTCGCCCTGGCCGTCGACCTCGGCGGCACGAAGGTCGAGGCCGCGCTCGTCACCGACCAGGGCGTCGTGCTGCCGGCGACCCGGTTCCGCAGCCCCACCGGGCCGCAGCGCACCTCGGACGAGCTGCAGGCCGCCGTCGACGAGGTCGTCACGGCCGCGCTCGGCGCGCTGCCCGCCGACGCGACGCTCGTCGGCGTCGGCGTCGGTTCCGCTGGCCCGGTCGACGAGGAGCACGGCCTCGTCTCCCCGCTCAACATGCCGGTCTGGCGTGGCCACCCGCTGCGCGACCGGATCGCGGCGCTCGTGCCGGACGACGTCCCGGTGACGCTCCGCATGGACGGCCTGGCGATCACCCTCGCCGAGCACTGGGTCGGCGCGGCCCAGGGCTACGAGCACGTCATGGGCATGATCGTCTCCACCGGCGTCGGCGGCGGGCTCATCCTGCACGGTCGCACCGTCAGCGGACCGACGGGCAACGCCGGCCACATCGGGCACGTCGAGTGCGGCGGCTACGACGACCCCTGCGCCTGCGGCGGCACCGGTTGCCTCGAGGCGATCGCCAGCGGCCCGAAGACCGTGGCCTGGGCACGTCGTCAGGGCTTCGCGGGCACGACCGGCGAGGAGCTCTCGGCCGCCTACACCGCGGGCGACGAGATCGCCGTCGCCGCGGTCCAGCGGAGCGGCCGCGCGCTCGGGCAGGCCATCGCCGCCGCCACGAGCCTCGTCGACCTCGAGATCGTCGCCATCGGCGGCGGGTTCTCGCACGTCACGCCGGACCTGTTCGAGTACGCCCGGCAGGCCGTGGCCGAGCGTGTCGAGTTCGGGTTCGTCACGAAGGTGCAGATCGTGCCCACCGGGTTGTCCCAGGACGGTCCGCTCATCGGTGCCGCTGCCCTCGTGCACCGCGCCGACGTCCTGCGCTGAGCGCGCGTCCCGTCCGGTCGGGCTCGATCCGGCGCGCGGCCGTGGCTGGTCGCGTCGTCGACGCGGCCCACGCCGTGGACGTGACCGGCAACGGCCTGGAGGCGCGGTGCGGGCCCGCCACGGGCCTCCCGGTCGGTGCGTGCCTTGTCCACAGGCCTGTCGGTCGCGTGCGCAGGTCGGGCAGGATGTGCGGGTGCCCCGCCCGCGACTGCTGACCAGTGACGACTGGCCGGAGCCCGAGCTGCGTGCGGCGGTCCTGGCCGGCGAGCTGGTCGCCGTCGGTCCCTGCTGGGCTTCCCCCGCTGAGCCGCAGACGCCGTCGTTGCGCGCCGCCGCTGCCGCCTGGGTCCTGCGGGACGCGCGCCTGATCGCCTGCACGCTGACCGCCGCGTGGATCTGGGGTGCGGTGTCCCGGCCCCCGGCGCCGCTCGAGGCCTGCATCCCGCCGCAGGTGCGCGTGCACGTCGGGCCGGACGTCCGCCTGCGAGAGGTCCGGATCGACTTCGCGGACACCGTCGAGCGCTCGGGGCTGCGGGTCACGCTGCCGGCGCGGACCACGGTCGACCTGCTCCGGACGCCGGGGCCGACGGCCGGTGCGTTCGGGGAGGCCGAGGCGACGGCCGTGCACGGGCTGCTCGCGATCGGGGCGGTCACGGCTGCCGAGCTGCAGGCGCGCCTGAGGTCCCTCGGGACGATCCCCATGGTGCGGCAGGCCGAACGGCGGTTGCGGGGGCTGCAGGGCGTGGCTGGGGGTGCTGTGCGGTAGGGGTTGCGCGCTGGGTGCGGGCGCGGGTGGTCACAACACCCCGCTCACGTTCGCCGAGTGGTCATGAACCGTCGGTTGGCAGGGCCGCAGGCGACAGTTCGTGACCGGTCGGCGGGCGGGCCGCGCGGGGCCCTGCCGCTAGCCGGCGCTGACGCGGTAGACGTCGTAGACGGCGTCGATGCGTCGCACCGCGTTGAGCACGCGGTCGAGGTGGATGGTGTCGCCCATCTCGAACACGAACCGGCTCAGCGCGAGACGGTCGGACGAGGTCGACACCGTCGCGGACAGTATGTTCACGTGGTGGTCGGTCAGCACCCGGGTGACGTCGCTGAGCAGGCCCGACCGATCGAGCGCCTCGATCTGGATCTGCACGAGGAACACCGACTTCGACGACGGGGCCCACTCGACCTCGATCATCCGGTCGGGTTCGTTCATGAGCGACTTCACGTTGGTGCAGGACGACTGGTGCACGGAGACACCCTGGCCGCGGGTGATGAAGCCCACGATCTGGTCGCCCGGCACCGGCGTGCAGCACTTCGCGAGCTTCACGAGGATGTCGGGCGCACCGCGGACCAGCACGCCGCTGTCGCTCGTGCGCAGCTGCCGACTGGTGACCTGGCGCGGGAACGCGAGTTCGGGTTCGTCCGTCTCGGTCTCGGTCTGGACGTTGCCGAGGACCTTCTCGATCACCGACTGCGTCGAGACGTGGCCCTCGCCGATGGCGGCGTACAGAGCGGAGACGTCCTCGTACCGCATCGACGAGGCGACCTCGGCGATGCTGTCCTGGCTCATGATGCGCTGGAGCGGCAGGTTCTGCTTGCGCATCGCCCGGGCGATGGCGTCGCGACCCTGCTCGATAGCCTCTTCGCGGCGCTCCTTGGTGAACCACTGCTTGATCTTGTTGCGCGCGCGGGGACTGCGGACGAACTGCAGCCAGTCCTGCGAGGGGCCGGAGTCCGGGTTCTTCGACGTGAAGATCTCGACGACGTCGCCACTGGACAGCTGGCTCTCGAGCGGGACCAGGCGGCCGTTGACCTTCGCACCCATCGTGCGGTGGCCGATCTCGGTGTGCACGGCGTAGGCGAAGTCGACCGGGGTGGCACCGGCGGGGAGCCCGATGACCTTGCCCTGCGGCGTGAAGACGTAGGTCTCCTTGGCGCCGATCTCGTAGCGCAGGGAGTCGAGGAACTCGCCCGGGTCACTGGTCTCGGCCTGCCAGTCGGTGATGTGGGCGAGCCACGCCATGTCCTGGTCGTCCGTGGTCGACGAGGTGCCTGCGTCGCGGCCGGCAGCGCGCTGCTTGTACTTCCAGTGGGCGGCGACACCGAACTCGGCGCGCTGGTGCATCTCGTGCGTGCGGATCTGGATCTCGACCGCACGACCCTGCGGTCCGAGCACCGTGGTGTGCAGCGACTGGTACAGGTTGAACTTGGGGGTCGCGATGTAGTCCTTGAAGCGACCGGGCAGCGGGGTCCAGCGGGCGTGCACCGAGCCGAGCATGGCGTAGCAGTCGCGCACGGTCGGCACGAGCACGCGGATGCCGACGAGGTCGTAGATCTCGTCGAACTCGCGACCCCGCACGATCATCTTCTGGTAGATCGAGTAGTACTGCTTCGGCCGACCCATGACGTCGCCGCGGACCTTGGCGGCCTTCAGGTCCTTCTTCAGGGTCCCGATGACGTTCTGGACGAACTGCTCGCGCTTCGGCTGGCGTTCCTTGACCAGGCTGTCGATCTCGACGTAGAGCTTCGGGTGGAGGACGGCGAACGACAGGTCCTCGAGCTCGAGCTTGATCATCTGGATGCCGAGCCGGTGCGCGAGCGGCGCGTAGATCTCGAGCGTCTCCTTCGCCTTGCGCGTGGCGGAGGTCGACTCGACGAAGCCCCACGTGCGGGCGTTGTGCAGGCGGTCGGCGAGCTTGATGACGAGGACGCGGATGTCCTTCGACATGGCGATGACCATCTTGCGGACGGTCTCGGCCTGGGCGCTGTCGCCGTACTTGACCTTGTCGAGCTTCGTGACGCCGTCGACGAGCATCGCGATTTCGTCGCCGAAGTCGGCTCGCAGCTGATCGAGCTGGTAGTCGGTGTCCTCCACCGTGTCGTGCAGGAGGGCGGCCGCGATGGTGATCGTGCCGATGCCGAGGTCGGCCAGGATCTGCGCGACCGCGACGGGGTGCGTGATGTACGGCTCACCGGACTTGCGCTTCTGCCCGTCGTGCGCGCGCTCGGCGACCGAGTACGCCCGCTCGATGAGCGTCACGTCGGCCTTGGGGTGGTGCGAGCGGACCGTGCGGATCAGTGTGTCCACGGCGCCGGCCGGCTGGGCGCGCGAGAACAGGCGCGGCAGCAGCGAGCGGAGGGAACCGAGGTTGCCGGTGGTGTTCGGACCGATCGGGCTCGAGGGCCGCGGGGCGGAACCCGGGCGGCTCGGCGCGGACGGCTCTTCGCGGGTGTCCGTCATGATGCGCCTCCCAGGACTCGGTCCGAGAGCTCGATCCGAGCTCGATCCGACAAGACTACGCGTCCCCGGTCAGTGCCCGTGACGCGGTTCGCCCTGGGCGTCGCGCTCCACCGGTGCCCCCGCCTGCTCCCAGGCGAGCATGCCGCCGGAGAGGTTGACGGCCCGGACCCCCGACTGCTCGAGCGCCGCGACGATGCGCGACGAACGGCCGCCGGAGTGGCAGACGATGATGGCCGGCTGGTCGCCGCCGTCGATCTCCTGCCAGCGGTCCACGAACTCCGACATCGGCACGAGCGTGGCCTGGGGAGCGTGGACCTCGTCCCACTCCCCCTGCTCACGGACGTCGAACAGGCGGGCTCCGGCGTCGATGCGGCGCTGGGCCTCGGCGACGTCGATCTCCTGGATCTCGATGGGCATCAGACGTTCGCCTCCGCTGCGTCGACCTCACGCCGGCGCTTCTCGGCCGCCGCGGTCTTCTTGGCGTCCGACTCCTTGATCTTCGGCTCGTTCTCGCGCAGCTGCGCGTACATCGGCGACGCGATGAAGATCGTCGAGTAGGTGCCGACGATGATGCCGATGAACAGTGCGAGCGAGATGTCGCGCAGCGTACCGGCGCCGAGCACGTACGACCCGATGAAGAGGATCGCCGCGACCGGCAGCAGTGCCACGACCGAGGTGTTGATCGATCGGACGAGGGTCTGGTTGACCGCGAGGTTGACTGACTGCTTGAACGTCCGGATCGACTCCTGCGCGGTGTTCTCACGCACCTTGTCGAAGACCACCACGGTGTCGTAGAGCGAGTACCCGAGGATCGTCAGGAAGCCGATGACCGCCGCGGGCGTGACCTCGAGCCCGACGATGCCGTACACACCGGCCGTGATGAGCAGGTCGTGCAGCAGCGCCGCCATCGCGGACAGCGACATCTTCCAGGTGCGGAAGTACAGCGTCATGAAGACCGCGGCGAGGGCGAGGAAGATCACGAGACCACGGATGGCCTGCGCGAGCACGTCGGCACCCCACGTCGCGCCGATGAAGGTCGCGGCGACCTGGCTCTCCGGGACGTCGTAGGCCTTCGCCAGGGCGTCCTGCACTTCGGTCGTCTGCCGGTCGGTGAGCTGCCCGGTCTGGACCCGGATGCCGTGCGTGCCGAGCTGCGAGACGCGCGGGATCGACTCCGGGACGACGTCCTCGACGGTCTCGGTGGCGATGTTCTGGTCGAGCGTCTTGACGTCGGAGATCGTGAACTCCGAGCCGCCGGTGAACTCGATGCCGAGCTGGTACCCGCCACGGAGCCACGGGGTGACCAGGGAGATCAGGATCATCGCGAGGGCGATGAGGTACCAGGTCTTCCGGCGCCCGATGATGTCGTACGACCGCTTCCCCGTGTAGAGGTCGCTGCCGAACTGGCTGAAGCTGGCCATCAGTCGTCCTTCCCGTCCGGCGTCGAGCCGTTGTCGCCGGAGGCCTGCTGGGCCTTCCGCTCCGCGATCGTCTGTCGGCGCTGTGCCTCACCGGCACTGCGCTGGCGCTTGCCGTCCACGACGGGTGCGCGGAACTGTGCGCGCCCCCGGTAGACGGCACCGAGTGCTGCCGGGTCGAGACCGCTGAACCGGTGCCCCTCGCCGAAGAACCGGCTGCGGGCGATGAGCTGCATCATCGGGTGGGTGAAGAGCGCGACCACCACGATGTCGATGAGGGTCGTGAGGAGCAGCGTGAACGCGAATCCCTTCACGTCGGCGACCGCGAGCACGTAGAGCGTCACGGCGGCGAGGAAGTTCACCGCGTCCGACGCCAGGATCGTGCGGAGGGCACGCTTCCAGCCGGACTCGACCGCGCTCTCGAGGGCACGGCCGTCACGGAGTTCGTCACGGATGCGCTCGAAGTAGACGATGAACGAGTCCGCCGTGATGCCGATGGCGACGATGAGACCCGCCACACCCGCCAACGAGAGGCGGTAGTCGACGCGCCACGACATGATCGCGATCACCAGGTAGGTGAGCACGGCGGCGATCCCGAGCGACAGCACGGTGACGAACGCCAGGGCCCGGTACTGGATGACCGAGTAGATGATCACCAGGATCAGACCGATCAGGCCGGCGACGAGGCCACCGATGAGCTGCGCGGTGCCGAGCGTCGCGGAGATGTTCTCGTTCGACTGCACCTGGAAGTTGATCGGCAGCGCACCGTACTTGAGCTGGTCCGCCAGGGTCTTCGACGACTCGGCCGTGAACGAGCCGGTGATCTGCGCCTTGCCGTTCGTGATCGCGGAGTTCGTCGTCGGTGCGGTGATGACCGAACCGTCGAGCACGATCGCGAACTGGTTCTGCGGCTGCTGGAGCGAGACGAGACGGTTCGTGACGGTGCGGAAGTCCTTCGAGCCCTCGCCGTTGAACGTCAGGTTGACGGCCCACTGGCCCGTCGACGTGCCCTGCGAGTCGGTGGCGAGACCCGAGGTGGCGTTGCTGATGTCGGCACCTGAGACCTCGACCGGACCGAGGATGTACTTCCCCGCGCCGTCCTGGTCACACGTGACCAGGGGCTCGTCGTCGGGCGCCGTGGTGACGTCGTCCGGAGCGGCGCAGTTGTAGTTGGTGTACAGGTCCTGCAACTTCGGCGTGACCCAGTTCAGGTCGCTCGCGTTCGTCGGCTTCGCGCTCGGCGTCGCGGCGAGCGAGGCCGGCGGCGAGTACGGCGTGGCCGATGCGGTGTCCTTGCCGTCGTCACCGACGGCGGAGTTCGTCGCGGCCTCGGTGAAGAGCACCGGGCGGAAGGTCAGCTTGGCTGCGGCCTCGATGCGGTCGATCGTGGCCTTGTCGGGGCGACCCGGGATCGAGACGACGATGTTGTTCGCGCCCTGGGTGTTGATCTCGGACTCGGAGACACCGGTGGCGTCGATGCGCTGGCGGATGATGTTCACCGCCTGCTGCAGCTGCTGCGAGGTGACGGAGTCGCCCTCGGTGTTCTGCGCCGCGAGGGTCAGCTGCGTGCCGCCCTGCAGGTCCAGAGCCAGCTCCGGCACCCAGCTCGCGCCCTGGTACCACTTGTCGGTGTCGTCCTTCGAAGAGCCGGCGAGGATCGACGCGGCGGTGTTCACGCCGGCGAGGATCGCCATCAGGATCACCAACCAGGTGAGCGAGCGCAGCGCCTTCTTGACGGGTGTCGATCGTGCCACCGGTCGTCTCGTCTTTCTGTTCAGGACCGTCGGCACACCGTGCGACGGCAGAGGGAAGCCGCCGGGTCAGACGACCCGGCGGCCGAGGGCGTCAGTCGTCGGACTTGCGCTTCGTGACGTCGGTCTCGTCGACGCGGTCGGTGTCGACACGCTCGCCGTAGACCGGCTCACCGTTGAGCTCGGCCACGGGCTTCGGCTCGTCCTCGGTGGTCGTGGTGGTCTCGACGTCGGACGCGTTGTCGTCGACGACGCGCGACAGGGTCTGGCGGTGCACGGTGACGATGGTCCCCGGTGCGATCTCGACGTCAGCGGTGACCTTCTCCTCGTTCACGGAGAGGAGCGTGCCGTAGAGGCCGAAGGACAGCATGACCTTGGCGCCCGGGACCATCTTGTCCACGAGTTCGGCCTGCTGCTTCTTGCGCTTGCGGCTGTTGTAGAACATGAAGGCCGCGAACGCCACGACGATGACGATGAGGATGACTTCTTGACCCATGATGCGTTGCCTTCTCTGGTTGCTCGGTTTCGGGCCGTAGCAGTCTAGGGCACGCCGGTGTCCGTGGCATGTCACTCGACTGATCGGCGTTCAGTCGTCGGTGTCCTGGTCGTCGAAGAGCCCCGGCTGCCCGCCGTCGGCCTGTCCCGGGGTGAGGCCGAGGTGCCGCCACGCACGTGGTGTGGCGATGCGCCCACGGGGCGTGCGCGTCACGAGACCGACCCGGACGAGGAACGGTTCGACGACCGACTCGATCGTCTCGGATTCCTCGCCGACGGAGACGGCGAGGGTGTTCAGACCGACCGGGCCCCCGTCGAACCGGGTCAGCATGATCTCGACCACGGCCCGGTCGAGCCGGTCGAGCCCGAGTTCGTCGACGTCGTACAGGTCGAGTGCACCCTGGACCGCGGCCATGCCGTCGGTGGTGCGGTGCACGAGGGCGTAGTCGCGCACCCGGCGGAGCAGGCGGTTCGCGATGCGCGGGGTGCCGCGGGAGCGTCCGGCGATCTCGCGCAGGGCGGTCCGGTCGATGTCGAGTTCGAGCAGGTGGGCCGCACGGATCAGGACCTGCTCGAGCTCGTCCTTCTCGTAGAACTCGAGGTGGGCGGTGAACCCGAAGCGGTCGCGCAGCGGGTTCGGCAACAGGCCAGCCCGGGTGGTGGCGCCGACGAGCGTGAACGGTGCGAGGTCGAGCGGGATGCTCGTGGCACCCGCACCCTTGCCCACCATCACGTCGATTCGGAAGTCCTCCATCGCCAGGTAGAGCATCTCTTCTGCCGAGCGGGCCATGCGGTGGATCTCGTCGATGAACAGCACTTCGCCCGGGACCAGGGACGACAGCACGGCGGCGAGGTCACCGGCGTGCTGGATCGCCGGCCCGCTCGACATGCGCAGCGGTCGGCCGGTCTCGTGCGCGACGATCATCGCGAGCGTGGTCTTGCCGAGGCCGGGAGGACCCGCCATCAGGATGTGGTCGGGCGTGCGCTCCTGCATGCCCGCGGCCTTGAGGAGCAGGTCGAGCTGCCCGCGGACCTTGCGCTGCCCGACGAACTCGTCGAGCGAGCGCGGACGGAGCGCACCTTCGAACGCGAGTTCCTCCGGCGACTCGGCGCCGGCGGACGTGATGCCGCTCACCGGCCGGCTGCCGCGGGTCGCAGGGCGCCGAGGGCGGCGCGGAGCAGGGCCTGGGTGCCCATCGCGGCGGCACCGGGCTCGTTGGCGACGGCGTCGTCGACCGCGGACTGTGCCGCGTCCTCGCGCCAGCCGAGGCCGATGAGCGCCGAGACGACGTCGACCGCGGCGGGGTGCACTGCGGTCCCCCGTGCTGCCGCGACCACGGCTGCCTGCTCGAAGGCCACGAGCTTGCCGGAGAGCGCGACGATGATGAGCTTGGCGGTCTTCGGGCCGATGCCGGAGACCTTGCGGAAGGCACCGTCGTCCTCGTTCGCGACGGCGTTCGCGATCTGCGCCGGGTCCATGTGGGCCAGGACGCCCATCGCGGACTTCGGGCCGACGCCGGAGACCCCGCGGAGCAGGTCGAACACCTGCAGGGCGTCGGTCGACTCGAACCCGAAGAGCAGGTGCTCGTCCTCGCGCACGATCATGGCGGTCCGCACGAACACCTCGGAACCGTGGCGCATCGTCAGCGCGTGTGCGGGGGTCACGGTGACGGCGTACCCGACTCCCCCGACCTCGATCACCACGGCCGAACCGGCGATGTCGATGCAGGTGCCCCGGAGACTCGCGATCATGCTCCGAGCCTAGGGCCGCCCACCGACGACGCCGACCTGCCACGCTGCGGGCGGGCCGCGGCGGCGGCCGCGCGGGCCAGCGGCGAGTCGACGGTGCCGCCCTGGGCGTCCCGCCAGGCACGCTGTGCCGGGGTGAGGTTCGTGGCACGCGAGCCGGCGGCGTCGGGTGATCCGAGCCTCCAGGCATGGCACACGGCCAACGCGAGCGCGTCGGCGGCGTCGGCCGGCTTCGGGGCCTCGTCGAGACCGAGAACGCGCGCGATCATGGTCTGCACCTGACGCTTGTCGGCGTTGCCGTAGCCGGTGACGGCGGCCTTGACCTCGGACGGGGTGTGCAGGCCGACGGGCAGGCCGCGGGCGGCCGCGGCGTGCAGCGCCAGGCCGGCCGCCTGCGCGGTCCCCATCACGGTGCGGACGTTCGCCTGCGCGAACACCCGCTCGACGGCGACCGCATCCGGGTGGTGCTCGTCGATCTCGGCGGCGATGCCGTCGGCGATGCGGAGCAGCCGCTGTTCGAGCGGCATGTCCGGCGGGGTGCGCACGACCGTCACGTGGACGAGCCGTGCGCGCCGGTTCGGTGCGACCTCGACGACGCCGACGCCGCACCGGGTGAGCCCGGGGTCCACCCCGAGCACACGGAGCACGGTTACTCGCCCTCGTCCTCGTCGAGCTCGGCCTGGACGTCCGCGGGGATGTCGAAGTTCGAGTAGACGTTCTGCACGTCGTCCGAGTCCTCGAGCGCGTCGATCAGGCGGAACACCTTGCGGGCGGTCTCGGCGTCGACCGGGACCTTGAGGCCGGGCACGAACTCGGCGTCGGCGGAGTCGTAGTCGATGCCGGCGTCCTGCAGGGCGGTGCGGGCGGCGACCAGGTCGCTGGCCTCGGTGATGATCTCGAAGCCGCCACCCTGGTCGATGACGTCCTCGACACCGGCGTCCAGCACCGCGGTCATCACGGTGTCCTCGTCGAGGCCGTCGGTCTTCGTGACCGAGATGACGCCCTTGCGCGAGAAGTTGTAGGCGACGCTGCCCGGGTCGGCCATGGTGCCGCCGTTGCGCGACATCGCCGTCCGGACCTCGGCCGCGGCACGGTTCTTGTTGTCCGTGAGGCACTCGATGAGCATCGCGACGCCGTTGGGGCCGTAGCCCTCGTACATGATCGTCGTGTACTCGATGGTCTCGCCCGTGAGACCCGCACCGCGCTTGACGGCGCGGTCGATGTTGTCGTTGGGGACCGAGGTCTTCTTCGCCTTCTGCACGGCGTCGACCAGGGTCGGGTTGCCGGACATGTCGGCACCGCCCATCTTCGCGGCGACCTCGATGTTCTTGATCAGCTTGGCGAACGACTTGGCACGGCGCTGGTCGATGACCGCCTTCTTGTGCTTGGTCGTTGCCCACTTGGAATGCCCGGACACGGTTCTCCTTGCGTCTTGCGGAAAGTCCCGCTCAGTTTAGCGGCCCTGTGGGCCGAACACCGGCCTGGAGGCGCGGCGCGGCTTCCGTCCCGTCGGTGCGGCGGGTGGACGGTCACGCCTCAGGCGCTGCGCACCAGGTCGAGGAACCGGCGGTGGAAGCGGTCCTCGCCGGCGACCTCGGGGTGGAACGCACTCGCGATGACGTTGCCCTGCTGCACGGCGACGACCTGGCCGTCGGGCAGCGCACCGAGGACGTGGACGTCGTCGCCGCGCTGCTCCACGACGGGGGCCCGGATGAACACCGCGTGCACCGGGGCCTCTCCGAGGTCGGGCATCGGGATGTCGATCTCGAACGAGTCGTTCTGCGCACCGAACGCGTTGCGGCGCACGGTGGTGTCGAGCACGTCGAGGGTCTGCTGGCCGCTGATGCCGTCGGTGATCCGCGACGACAGCATGATCATGCCGGCGCAGGTGCCGTAGGTGGGCAGGCCGCCGCGGATCGCGTCGGCGAGGGGCTCGGCGACGCCGAACGCGCGGGACAGCTTGTCCATCACGCTCGACTCGCCCCCGGGGATCACGACGCCGTCGAGGGTCTCGATCTCCTCGGGGCGACGGAGCGGCACCACGTCGGCGCCGAGCTCGGTCAGCGAGGCGATGTGCTCGCGGAAGTCACCTTGCAGCGCCAGGACCCCGATGCGGGGCCGAGCGCCGCTCGTCGGACTACCAGCCACGCTCGGCGAGGCGGTGCGGTGCGGGGACGTCGGCGACGTTGATGCCGACCATCGCCTCGCCCAGACCACGGGACACCTCGGCGATGACCTTGGGGTCGTCGTGGAAGGTCGTCGCCTTGACGATCGCGGCGGCACGCGCTGCCGGGTCGCCGGACTTGAAGATGCCGGAACCGACGAAGACACCGTCGGCGCCGAGCTGCATCATCATCGCGGCGTCGGCCGGGGTGGCGACACCACCGGCGGTGAAGAGGACGACGGGGAGCTTGCCGGTGCGGGCAACTTCCTGCACGACGTCGATCGGGGCCTGGAGCTCCTTGGCGGCGACGTAGAGCTCGTCGTCACGCAGGTTGCGGAGCGCCGCGATCTCCTTGGTGATGGTGCGGATGTGCTTGGTGGCCTCGGACACGTCACCCGTGCCGGCCTCGCCCTTGGAACGGATCATGGCCGCGCCCTCGGTGATGCGACGGAGCGCCTCGCCCAGGTTGGTGGCACCGCAGACGAAGGGGGTTGTGAACTTCCACTTGTCGATGTGGTTGAGGTAGTCGGCCGGCGACAGCACCTCGGACTCGTCGATGTAGTCGACGCCGAGCTCCTGCAGCACCTGCGCCTCGACGAAGTGGCCGATCCGGGCCTTCGCCATGACGGGGATCGACACCGCGGCGATGATCTCCTCGATCATCGAGGGGTCGGACATGCGGGCGACGCCGCCCTGCGCACGGATGTCAGCGGGGACGCGCTCGAGGGCCATGACGGCGGTCGCACCGGCTTCTTCCGCGATGCGGGCCTGCTCGGCGTCGACGACGTCCATGATCACGCCGCCCTTGAGCATCTCGGCGAGTCCGCGCTTGACGCGGTCGGAGCCGGTGATCGAGGTGCCAGGGGTGCCGGAGGTGCTGGTGCTGTCGCTCATGATGCCGACCAGTCTAGTGCGCCCGGGGCCACCCGTCGGCGACGAGTCGACGGGTCTCGCCGAGCAACTGCGACATGGACTTCGTCCGGGCGATGATCGGGAAGAAGTTCGCGTCCGACTGCCACCGCGGGACGATGTGCTGGTGCAGGTGTGCGGCCACGCCGGCACCGGCGACCTCGCCCTGGTTCATGCCGATGTTGAAGCCGTCGCAGTGCGAGACCTCGCGCAGGACCCGCATCGCGGTCTGGGTCAGCTCGCCGATCTCGCGCAGTTCGTCCGGCGTCGCCTCGTCGTAGAGCGGGACGTGCCGGTACGGGCAGACGAGCAGGTGCCCGTTGTTGTACGGGAACAGGTTGAGCAGCACGTAGGCGTGCTCGCCCCGGGCCACGATCAGGGCGTCCTCGTCGGACTTCCGCGGGGCTTCGCAGAACGGGCAGTCGTCGTCGTGCCCGCGTCCCCGGCCTTCGCGGCCGGCGTCGATGTAGGCCATCCGGTGCGGGTTCCAGAGCCGCTGGAACGCGTCCGGGACGGCTGCGCCCGTGGCCGCGTCGCGGATCACCAGCGGATCGGTGTCCGCGCCTTCGGAGCCCGCGGCGGCGGGACCGGCCACGTCGTCGACGTGACCGGTGCCACCGGCCTGCTCCGGGCCTCCTGGGAGGGCCATCAGACCTGCGCGCGCTCGCGGATCGCGGTGAGGATGCGGTCCACGGCCTCGTCGACGGGCACCGCGTTGTCCTGGCGGCCGTCGCGGAAGCGGAAGCTGACGGCGCCGGCATCGCGGTCGTCGCCACCGGCGATGAGCTGGAACGGCACCTTCGCCTTGGTGTGCGTGCGGATCTTCTTCTGCATGCGGTCGTCCGAGTGGTCGACCTCGGCGCGGACGCCGTGGGCGCGGAGCTTCGCGATGACCTCGTCGAGGTAGTCGCCGTACTCGGCCGCGACCGGGATGCCGACGACCTGGACGGGCGACAGCCACGCCGGGAACGCGCCCGCGTAGTGCTCGGTGAGGACCCCGAAGAAGCGCTCGATCGAGCCGAACAGCGCGCGGTGGATCATCACCGGACGCTGGCGCGAGCCGTCGGCCGCGGTGTAGTCGATGCCGAAGCGCTCGGGCAGGTTGAAGTCGAGCTGTACGGTCGACATCTGCCAGGTGCGTCCGATGGCGTCGCGGGCCTGCACGGAGATCTTCGGGCCGTAGAACGCGGCGCCGGCCGGGTCCGGCACGAGCTCGAGACCGGACTCCTCGGCGACCTGGCGCAGCGTCTCCGTCGCCACGTCCCAGACCTCGTCGTCACCGACGTACTTCTCCGGGTCCTTCGTCGACAGCTCGAGGTAGAAGTCGTCGAGGCCGTAGTCGCGCAGGAGCGAGAGCACGAACGCGAGGGTCGTGGTCAGCTCCTCCTTCATCTTCTCCTGCGTGGTGAAGATGTGCGCGTCGTCCTGGGTCAGGCCGCGCACGCGGGTGAGGCCGTGGATGACGCCGGACTTCTCGTTGCGGTACACCGTGCCGAACTCGAACATCCGGAGCGGCAGGTCGCGGTAGGAGCGGGGCTGCGACCGGTACGCCAGGATGTGCATCGGGCAGTTCATCGGCTTGAGGTAGTAGTCGGCGCCCTGCCGGGTGACGTTGCCGTCCTCGTCCTTTGCCTCGTCCATGTGCATGGCCGGGAACATGCCGTCCTTGTACCATCCGAGGTGCCCGGAGGTCTCGAACAGGTCGCCCTTGGTGATGTGGGGCGTGTAGACGAACGAGTAACCGTTCTCCTCGTGCCGACGGCGCGAGTAGTCCTCCATCTCGCGGCGGATGATGCCGCCCTTCGGGTGGAAGATCGCCAGGCCGGAACCGATCTCGTCGGGGAACGAGAACAGGTCGAGTTCGGCGCCGAGCTTGCGGTGGTCGCGCTTGGCGGCTTCCTCGAGGCGCACGAGGTACGCCTTGAGCTGGTCCTTGTCGGGCCAGGCGGTGCCGTAGATGCGCTGCAGCTGCGGGTTCTTCTCGGAGCCGCGCCAGTACGCGGCGGCGACGCGCATGAGCTTGGCGGCGTTGCCGATCCAGCGGGTGTGCGGGACGTGCGGGCCGCGGCAGAGGTCCTGCCAGAGCACCTCGCCCGACTTCGGGTCGACGTTCTCGTACACGGTGAGCTCGCCGGCACCGACCTCGACGCTCTCGCCGGAGTCACCGTCGGACGCTGCACCCTTGAGGCCGATGAGCTCCTGCTTGTAGGGCTCCCCCGCCATCAGCTCGCGTGCCTGCTCGTCGGTGACGACCACGCGACGGAAGCGCTGGGCCTGCTTGACGATGCGGTCCATGCCCTTCTCGATCGCCTTGAGGTCTTCGGGGGTGAAGGGCTCGGCGACGTCGAAGTCGTAGTAGAAGCCGTCGGTGACGGGCGGCCCGATGCCGAGCTTGGCGTCCGGGTTGATCTGCTGCACGGCCTGCGCCAGCACATGGGCGGCAGAGTGGCGGAGGATGTCGAGCCCGTCCTGCTCCTGCAGGGTGACGGCCTCGGCGGTCTCGCCGGCCTGCACGTCCGCCGCGAGGTCCTTCAGGACACCGTCGACACGGATCGCGACGATACCGCGCTCACCGTCGAAGAGCTCGGTGCCGGTCGTGGTCGTCGTCGCGGTCCGGGGCTCGGGTGCCTGGGGAAGCTCGGCGGGCGCGGGTGCGACTGACTCGGTCACGATGATGGGACTCCTCGATCGAAATGGTGCGTCAAGACTAGTGCGAGACGTGCTCGCGTGCGGACGCCGGGGACGCACCTGTGGAGAGAACGGATGCCGCCCCGACCGCGCGGTTGCCCGTGATCAGGCCGGGACGGCGCCGAGCGTCGCGACGGGCAGGCGCGGCTCGAGACGCTCACGCCCGTTGAGGCCGTCGAGCTCGAGCAGGGCGGCGAAGCCGATGGCCTGGTACCCGGCGCGTTCGAGCAGCGTGATGGTCGCAGCGCCGGTCCCGCCGGTGGCCAGGACGTCGTCGACGACGAGCACCCGCGTGCCGACCGGCAGCTGGCCTGGGCGCAGTTCGAGTTCGGCCTCGCCGTACTCCAGCGCGTACTGCTCGCTGAGGACCTCGCCGGGGAGCTTCCCCGCCTTGCGCACGGTGAGCACGCCGACCTGGTGCTGGGTGGCGATGCCCCCGGCCAGTGCGAAGCCGCGGGCCTCGATGCCGGCGACGGCGTCGAACCCGGCTCCGACCGCGAACGGTGCCGCGAGTGCTTCGCACACGCGGCCGAACGCGACGGCGTCCGAGAACACGGGCGTCACGTCACGGAAGAGCACCCCCGGCTTCGGGAAGTCCGGTACGAGGGCGGTGAGGCGTTCGACGAGTGCAGCTGCGGTTTCGGTCACCCGCCAACGGTACGGGAGGCCCGGGGTGCGTCCGACACGTCGGCGCACGGTGCGAGGGTGGTCGCCTCGTGCGGGGCCAACCGTTCGCGGCACGGTGCGGGTTCCGTCGGACGGTTCGCCGAAGGTGGCTCGGTGCGAGGTTGTTTCCTCGCACCGAGCCGTTCAGTCCGCACGGGCTTCGGAACGACGCACGGTGCGCGCGTGACGCCGAGGACAGCGACGCAGCGCCGCGGGTCAGCGCCACATCCGCATGGCGGCGCCCTGGGTGATCCAGTCGGCCTCGCGCTGCTGGCGTTCGCGCTCCATGCGGGCCAGCGTGGCGAGGTCGACCTCGGGCCGCTCCTTGCGGGTGCGTCGGCTCCAGATGATGAGCGACATCCCGACTCGGAGTGCGATGCGGTCGGCGGGTGAGACCCGGCGGCGCACCGCGCGGGTATCGGGTGGACGGGTGGTGGTCTTCGTGGACACGGTGTTCCCCTTCAGGGCACGGCAGAGCTGCCCGGGTGTCGGGCAGGACGAATCCGCCCGGGTTGCGGGCAGCAGGAAATGAATGCGTGAGAATGCACTCCGGGATGGTCCGGAAATGTTCGGACAACGATCGCGGAATGCTCGTCGACACCGAGAGCGTCGCACTGTCCACCGACATTCTTCCGGCGTCGTCCGCGCAGATCGGACGGCACGCATCGACGAGTCAACGAACCGTTCAGCAGACGAACGAACCGGTGCTGCGCGAGCCTGATCGGCTCAGCGCACGGTGCCCGGAGGCACAGGTGTCAGGAGAGTGGGACGCCCCGGGTCAGCGGACGCGGAACGGGGTACCGACGCGTCCACGGATTCCACGGAACGGAGTGGTTGCGGAGATCATCATGGTCGGCCCCCTTTCGGTCTCGAGCTGGCGGAGTCGTCCGGGTCGAATGTTCGACCGTTCGCGACGAGTGAACACTATCGGCACCGCAATTCCGAGCGCAACCCCTTTTCCGGAAAACATCCGGAATTGCATTCCCGAACAGGCTGATCACGGTGCGAGGTTGGTGTTCTCGTGGCGACGAGCAGGCTGCGTGCCGAGTTCCCGTCGCACACCGGTGCCGGGCCTCCCGGCTGCACCGTGCGTCGTCCGCGGGCCGGTGGCAGCCTGCGCGCTCGGTGCGGGATGGCAGGCGCGCACGGTGCGGGCAACCTCGCACCGTGTGACGGAGCACGCACGGAGCGCGGCGGCGGCGGCGCGCACCGCGGCTGTCCGCGCGGGCCGAAGGCCCGGTACCGAATCGGTACCGGGCCTTCGTGTGCGTGCGACCGGACTAGACCGCCGCGTGCTCCGCGACGCTCGCCGTCAGGGCATCGCCCTCGACGTCGATCCGCACGGTGTCACCCGCGGTGACCCCACCCTCGACCACCAGGGTCGCGATGCGGTCGTCGACCTCGCGCTGGATGAGCCGACGGAGCGGGCGTGCGCCGTACTCCGGCTCGTACCCGTGCTCGGCGAGCCAGTCGACCGCCGCGTCGGACACCGACAGGAGCATGTCCTGGGCGACCAGCCGGAGCGCCGTGTCCTGCAGCAGCAGCGACACGATCGACGCGATCTGGGACCGGTCGAGCTTGCGGAACAGCACGATCTCGTCGATGCGGTTGATGAACTCGGGCCGCATCGCCTCGCGCAGCTTGCCCATGACGCGGGCCCGCAGGTCGTCTTCGGCGTAGCCGTCCGTCGCGCCGACCGGGGAGAACCCGAGCGCTCCCGAGCGGGAGGCCAGGAACTCCGAGCCGATGTTCGACGTCATGATGACGACGGTGTTCCGGAAGTCGACCGTCCGCCCCTGCCCGTCGGTGAGCCGGCCGTCGTCGAGGACCTGCAGCAGCAGGTTGAAGACGTCCGGGTGGGCCTTCTCGACCTCGTCGAGCAGGATCACCGAGTACGGGTTGCGACGGACACGCTCGGTGAGCTGGCCGGCCTCGTCGTAGCCGACGTACCCGGGAGGGGCACCGACCAGGCGGGACACGGTGTGGCGTTCGCCGAACTCGCTCATGTCGAAGCGGAGCATGGCGGACTCGTCACCGAACAGCGACGACGCCAGGGCCTTCGCGAGTTCGGTTTTGCCGACGCCCGTCGGGCCGAGGAACAGGAAGCTGCCCACCGGACGACGCGGGTCACCCATGCCGGTCCGGCTGCGCCGCACCGCCTTCGCGATCGCCCGCACGGCGTCATCCTGGCCGACGACGCGGTCGTGCAGCTCGGACTCGAGCGCGGCGAGCCGCGTCTTGTCGGCCGAGCCGAGGCGGGTCACCGGGATCCCGGTGGCGCGGGACACCACGGCGGCGATGTCGGCCTCCGTGATCGACGTGTCCGCGGATTCCGGAATGGAGGGGCGGCGGGCGTCCGCCGACGAGGCGGCGGTGATCCGGGCCTCCAGTCCGACGATCTCGTCGCGCAGGTCGGACGCTTCCTCGTAGTGCTCCTCGGCGACCGCGCGGTCCTTGCGGGCCGTCAGGTCGGCGACCTGGGCACGCAGAGCCTCGACGTCGACGTCGCCCGACAGGGCGAGGCGACGGCGTGCACCGGCCTGGTCGATGAGGTCGATGGCCTTGTCCGGCAGGTGTCGGTCGGTCACGTACCGGTGCGAGAGCTCGACGGCGGCGCGGAGTGCCTCGGGCGTGTAGGCGACGCCGTGGTGCTCCTCGTAGCGCGGGGCGAGGCCGGTCAGGATCGCGACGGCGTCCTCGACGTTCGGCTCCCCCACCGTGACGGGCTGGAACCGGCGCTCGAGCGCGGCGTCCTTCTCGATCCGGCGGTACTCGTTGAGCGTCGTCGCGCCGACCAGGTGCAGGTCGCCGCGGGCGAGCCGGGGCTTGAGGATGTTGCCGGCGTCCATCGAACCGCCCTCGCCGCCGCCACCGGCGCCGACCACGGTGTGGAGCTCGTCGACGAAGACGATGAGCTCGTCGGCGTGCGACGCGATCTCGTCCATCGCCTTGGTGAGGCGCTCCTCGAAGTCGCCGCGGTAGCGGGTGCCGGAGAGCATGCCGGGCAGGTCGAGTGCGACGACCCGCTTGCCCTGCAGCAGGGCGGGGACGTCACCGTCGACGATGCGCTGGGCGAGGCCTTCGACGATCGCGGTCTTGCCGACGCCGGGCTCACCGATCAGCACCGGGTTGTTCTTGGTGCGACGGAGCAGGATCTCGACGGTCTGCTCGATCTCGTCGGCGCGGCCGATCACCGGGTCGACGTGCCCGTCACGGGCGCGCTCGGTCAGGTCGGTGCCGAACTGGTCGAGTGTCGGGGTGTCGCTGTCGGTGGCCTGGTCGGTGCCGACGGCGTCGTTCGTTCCTGGCATGGGGCGCCCCTCTCGTGCTGCTGCCGCGGCCTGCTGGGCGTAGTCCTGCATGACCTGCGGGGTGATCCCGGCGCTGGCGAGCAGCTGGCCGGTCACGGTCTCCTGGTCCATCACGAGCGCGAAGAAGACGTGCTCGGGGTCGGTGTAGGTGCTGCCGAAGCCCCGCGCTGCCTGCGTCGCCTCGACGAGGATGCGCTGGGCGGTGCCGGTCAGTGCCGGGCGGCCGGTCTGCTCGGCCAGCGGCTCGTGCGCCATCGGCAGGCGCTGCTCGATCTCCTCGGCGAGTCGCTGGGGGTCGACCCCGGCGGAACGCACGACGGCGTCGAACGGTTCGGTGCGGACGAGCACGTGCAGGATGTGCAGTGCGTCGATCTCGCGCTGCCCCTGCGCGACCGCGTACTCGGCGGTGTGCTGGAGCAGCTCGTGGGTCCGGCGGCTGAGCAGCCGGGTGATGTCGACCGGTCGACCGAACGCGCGGACGCGCTGCTGGTCACCGGTGCGCTGTGCCGCGAGCAGGCGGGCGAGGAACTCGTCGAACGAGTCGTTGCTACCGGTCGGGCCGAACGTCTCTGGCAAAGGGACCTCCTGGGGAACTTGAGTGCCTTCGACTCAATGCAACGCAGGAGGGCCCGGGTCATTCCCGGGTGCCGAAAAAACTTGCGGCGACTCGACTCAGGTCCGCGCGATGGGTGCGGCGACCGCCTCGGTGATCCGTGCGAGGTCGGTCGGTGCCACCTCGACGTCGAAGCCGCGACGTCCGCCGGACACGAAGATGCTCGCGTACGACAGCGCCGACTCGTCGAGCACGGTGCGGAGCCGGGTCTTCTGGCCGACCGGGCTGATGCCGCCCACGACGTAGCCCGTACGCTTCTCAGCGAGGGCGGGATCGGCCAGCGTCGCCTTCTTGCCCCCGACCGCGGCGGCGATCGCCTTGAGGTCGAGCCGGTTCGCCACCGGCACGATCGCGACGGCGAGGGTGCCGTCGACGGAGACGACGAGGGTCTTGAAGACCTGCTCCTCGCGCAGCCCGAGGGCGGCGGCCGCCTCTTCTCCGAAGTTGGTGGCGCTCTCGTGGTGCTCGTACACGTGCGGCGTGTACGGGACCCCGGCCGCCTCGAGCGCGACGGTCGCTGGGGTGCTCGGCGAACCTGCGGTCATGCCGTGATCCTCCCCCGCCGCACCTTCCGGTCCTCGACGGCACGCGGGCGTTACGCTGAACGGACCATGACCGCCGTCCTGCTGTTGCTCCGCGCCACCGCCGCGCTGGTGCTCGGCGACCCGGCCGCCGGGGTACTGCCCCTGCTGGCCGTGGCGGCACTCGGGCTGACCGCGGTCGCCGTGACCGTCGTCGTCGCCCGGCTGCTCGTCGCGGTGCTCGCGGCCGTCCTCGGGGTCGGATCGGCGTCCGTGTCGGACCGGTCGGCGGTACCCGACCTGGTCACCCGGATCGGGTGGAGCCACCCCGACGCCGACGGCCACGTCCGCTCACGGGCACCGGGGGTCGCGACCCCGGCCTGACCACCGACCGGTGGCCGGGCCGCTCGCGCACCCCGCTGACCCACCACCGATCGGAACCGTCATGGACCTGTCCACCCTGCCCCTCGTCGGCCCGCTGCTGCACGGCGGCGCTGACCTCGTCACCGCCCTCACCGCGGCGCTCTCCCCCGTGGCCGGCTCGTTCGCCGCGGCGATCGCCGTCGTGCTCCTCACCCTGGCCGTCCGCATGGTGCTCGTCCCGCTGTCCGTGCTGCAGGTGCGGGCCGAGCGGGACCGCCGGCGCCTCGCACCCCAGCTCGCGGCGCTGCGGAAGCGGTACGGCCGCGACACCCAGCGCCTGCAGCGGGCGATGCAGCAGCTGTACACCGACGAGAAGGTCTCGCCGCTGGCCGGCTGCCTGCCCGTCCTGGCGCAGGCACCCGTCGTGTCGCTCGTCTACGCCCTGTTCACGCACGCCTCGATCGGCGGCACCACAAACGCCCTGCTGGAGGCGACGCTCGTCGGGGTCCCGCTCGGCCACTCGCTCGTCGTCACCCTGACGTCGCCGCTGTGGGTGCACGCCTGGGTGGTGCTGGTCCTGCTCGCGGTGCTCGCGGTCGTCGTCGAGCTCAGCCGCCGGTCCAACGCGCACTGGAACCCGGTGCCGGCACCGGAGCCGGGCGTCCCCGGCGCCGCCGCGACCGCCGCCGTGGGTCGGTACGTGCCGTTCGTCACGGTCGTGTTCGCGGCGATCGCACCGCTCGCCGCCGCTCTGTACGTCGTGACGAGTGCGGCCTGGACCTCCGGCGAACGCGCCGTGCTGCGACGGGTGGTCCGCTAGCCGCCCTGGCCCTCCTGCTGCGGTCCCTGGTCGACCGGGTCGTACTCGGTGCCGCGGCCCTGCTCCTCGTCGGCGGTCGGTACGTGACGTTCCGTGCCGGCGCCGCCGGGGCTGGTCGCGACGTAGTCGGCCTCGCCGGACTGGGTGTCGTGGCTCAGCGGCTCGAGGGTCTCGGCGTCGGCGTCGTGCTGCGGCATGGGGTCGGTGCTCATGCACCACGCCTACTCCCTCGTTCTGGGTGCGCGCGCACGGCTCGGCGGTGCCACGATGGACCTGTCCACGCGACCGGCAGAGCGGGAGTGCGCATGGCCCACGACGACGTGGCAGCGGAACGGGCACGGCTCGAGGCCGTCGCCTGGGGATCCGGATCGAGCCCGGCGGACGCGGCGCGCGCCCGGATCGCGCTGCAGGACCTGGAACGCGGACGACGACCCCGCACACGTGCGGTCGCGACGGCGCGGGATCTCCTGCCGGGAGGCCCGGGTCCGGTCCGGACGTCCGTCCCGTCCGTGACGCGGTCGGGTCCAGGGCCCGTGCCGGTGTCCTTGCCCGTTGACGCGGTGCCCGTGTCTTTCCCCGCCAGCGCGGCGGCGGTGCCTGCCGGCGCCGACGTGTCGGAGGCGACCGACGGCGGTGGGGGCGAGCACGTCGACGACGCGCGGGGCGACGGCGGGGACGAGCCGGGCCTCCAGGCCGAGCCGACCGGACGGACCCGGTGGCGGCGGTGGTTGTGGACGGAGCGACCACGCGCCTGGATCGCGGGCGGCGCGGCTGCGGCGGTGGGCGTCGCGTTCGCCGCCGGGACGCTCGTCGGGACCGCGCAGCCCGACGTCGCCGCAGCGCCGAGCGTCACGCCGACGGCGGGGACGATCACGCTCGAACAGCTGCTCGACGTCCCGCAGACGTACGCCGACCAGTTGCCGGGGCCGGTCGCTGCGCCGGTGAGCCTGCACACGACGCGACTGGTCTTCACGAACCGGGCGCTCGACGGCGGGACCGCCGAGACCCCCTGGAACGTCTGGGCCGGGATCGGGACGGACCGGTCGACGATCTGCCTGGTGGCGACGGCGGACCGCATCGAGTCGTCGACGGCGTGCTTCCCGCGGCAGGCGGCGCTGCACGGATCGGTGTCCATGTCGGCGCAGTCCAGGAGCGGCACGTTGACGATCGAGCTGCGCGGCGGCGGGGTCCAGGGCCGGGTGACGAACGAGTACTGAGCGGGCGATCAGTACCTGAGTGTTTCGTTGGAGCGCTCCGATGTATTTGCTGGATGCCCTCGCGAGAGTCGTTCCATCGTGCAACACTGGATGAGCGCACTCGTCGTGGAGTCGTACCCACATCATCCACATCCGCCAGCGAGCGCGCCCCGCAGACCCTCCCGGTCACCGCCGTCAGAACGATCGGCATCGTCGCGCGCTCCACCGTGCCTCGGAGGAGGTCAGCAGCGTGTCCACCAACACCACCACCTCGGCCGTGTCGACCCACACGCGGCCGATCACCGTCACCAGCCAGTCCATCGTCGGCATCGCCGTGCTCGGACTGGCCACGTTCTTCGCCATCACCACCGAGCTCATGCCCGTCGGGCTGCTCGGCACGATGAGCGCCGACCTCGGCGTGACCGAGGCCACCATGGGCATCGTCATCACCGTGTACGCCGCGGCCGTCGCGCTCCTCGCGCTGCCGCTCACCGCGTTCACCGCGAAGCTGCCCCGCAAGACCGTGCTCGTCGCCACGCTCGTCGGCTACACCGTGTCGAACCTGATGGTCGCGTTCGCGCCGTCCTTCGCGGTCGTCTGCGCCGGACGCGTCGTCGGCGGCATCGCGCACGCGCTGTTCTTCTCGGTCGCCTCGGCGTACGCCACCCGGATCGTGCCACCGCGGCTGGCTGGGCGCGCGATCGCGTTCGTGTACTCGGGCAGCTCGCTCGGGTTCGTGCTCGGTGTGCCCGTCGCGACCTGGGTCGCGCAGCACATCGGCTGGCGCCAGGCCGTGTTCTCCGTCGGGGTCGCCGCAGCGGCACTCGCGGTCGTCGCCCTGCTGTTCCTGCCCGCCGTCCGCGGTGCCTCGTCGCCGCACATCGGGTCGCCGAAGGCCTGGGCGCGCACCGGACTGCTGTCCGTCGTGATCGCCGACATGCTGCTGTTCGGCGGGCACTACGTCGTCTACACCTACATCGGGCCGTACGCGATCGACGCCGGGCTCGACGCCGGCATGGTCAGCGGGGCGCTGCTCGTGCTCGGTGGCACCGGTGTCGTCGGGCTCTGGCTCGCCGGCATGTTCGTCGACCGTGCGCCCCGGCAGACGCTGATCGCCTCGGTCGCCGTGATGGTCGTGGCCTTCGCGACGATGCCGTTCGTGCACGGCTCCCTGATCGGGACGATGGTCGTCGCGGGCGTCTGGATGGCCGCGAACGGCACGACCGGCACGCTCTTCATGGCCGCGGCGATCCGTGCCGGAGGCGTCTCCCCCGACATCGCCGGCGCGCTGGTCAACGGCGCGTCGAACATCGGCATCGCCGGTGGCGCGGCGTTCGGCGGGCAGGCCCTCGGGATCGTCGGGCTGCAGTACCTGCCGTTCGCCGGTGCCGCGGTGCTGGTCGGGGCGCTCGGGGTCGTCGTGCTGGCGCGCCGTGGGTTCCCGGTGCACTCGCACGCGCAGGAGCACCTGTCGACCTCGTCCATCGAGGCCATCACGTCGTCGCTCGCGGTCGTCACCACGTCGGTGCCGGTCGTCGGGCGGGCGATCCAGACGGTCACGGGGTCGATCGGCGTCGTCACGGGTTCGGTGCGGCGGCCGCGGACGCGCTAGGGGCTGGCGCGGGGCGGGGGCCGCGGGCGCGTTCGTGGGGGCGTTCGCCGAGTGGTCACGACATGCCGTTGGCGTGGCGTCGGGGTCGCTCGAACTGTCGTCTGCAGGGGTGGCGGGCGACGGTTTCTGACCCCTCGGCGGACGCGGGCGGCGTGTTGTGCGACCGCGGCGGGGACGTTCGGCGCGGCGCCGAGTGGTCACGACATGCCGTTGGCGGGGCGTCGGTGTCGCTCGAACTGTCGTCTGACGGGTCGGCGGGCGACGGTTCGTGGCCCCTCGGCGGACGCGGGCGGCGTGTTGTGCGACTGCGGCGGGGGCGTGCGGCCCGGCGCCGAGTGGTCACGACATGCCGTTGGTGGGGCGTCGGGGTCGCTTGAACTGTCGTCTGCGGGGTCGGCGGGCGACGGTTCGTGGCCCCTCGGCAGACGCGGGCGGCGTGTTGTGCGACCGCGGCGGGGACGTTCGGCCCGGCGCTGAGTGGTCACGACATGCCGTTGGCGGGGCGCCGGGTGTGCTTGAACTGTCGTCTGGCGGGTCGGCGGGCGACGGTTCGTGGCCCCTCGGCGGACGCGTGCGGCGTGTTGTGCGACCGCCGCGGAGGCGTGCGGCCCGGCGCCGAGTGGTCACGACATGCCGTTGGTGGGGCGTCGGTGTCGCTCGAACTGTCGTCTGACGGGTCGGCGGGCGACGGTTCGTGGCCGCTCGGCTGACGCGGGCGGCGTGTTGTGCGACCGCGGTGGAGGCGGGCGGCCCGGCGCCGAGTGGTCACGACATGCCGTTGGCGGGGCGTCGGTGTCGCTCGAACTGTCGTCTGACGGGTCGGCGGGCGACGGTTCGTGGCCCCTCGGCGGCCGCGGGCGGCGTGTTGTGCGACCGCGACCGCGGCCGCCGCCACCCCGGCCGCAGCCCGGTCAGTCCTGCAGGTGGTCCGTGCGGCGGCGGTTGCGCACCGCGCGGTAGGTCAGCAGCGCCGCACCGAGCAGCACGAGCACCCCGGCGGCGATGAGCCCCGGCCCGAGGTCCGCGCCCGTGTACGCCAGCGGTCCACCGTCCCCCGCGTCGCCCTGGCCCGAGACCGGCGCGGAGCCAGAGCCCGAGCCGGCAGCGGGGCCGGTCGGAGCCGCCGAAGGAGAGCCACTCGGCGACGGCGACGGCGACGGAGCTGGAGCCGGCGCCGGACCCGCCGCGGCCCGCACCACGAACGCCAGCGGCGTCGCAGCCCCGGACTCCGGGGTGACGACGGTCGCCGTCTCTGCCCCCTCGACGTCGACCGAGACGACGTACTCGGTCGTGGGCTCCAGGCCGGTCAGGTCGAACGCACCGTCGTCGTTCGTCACGACCGACACGGGTTCGCCGGACTGTGGGTCCGTCGGAGTCGCGACGACCTCGACGTCCGGAACGGGTTCGCCGTTCGTGTCGACGACCGTGCCGGGCTGGTCGGTCGTGACCTCGGCGGCTGCGGCGGCGGAGGCGAACGGCAGGTCGGACGCAGCACGCTCGCCGGCGACGGCCGTCACACCGGTGTTCGAGGTCGCCCCGGTCGCCCCCGGCTCCGGTCGATCGGTCCGGACGGTGTACGTGCCCGCCGCAGTGACGAAGACGTAGCGACCGTCGGCATCGGTCACCGTCGATGCGACCACGGCGCCTGCGCCGTCGACGAGCTCGACCACTGCGCCGGCGGGCACGGGTGCACCGTCGAGCGAGACCACACCCGCGACCGTCGCGACGACGGCGGCCGGGGCGTCGATCTCGTCGGGGACCGCGGGTGCCACGTCGCCGTCGCCGGTCGTGATGGTCACGGGCGGCTCGTCGGCGACGGACACGTCGAGGTCGGTGTCCGCCGGCAGGTCCGAGCCGGTGTAGACGCCGTCGCTGTTCGTCGTGGTGTCGACGAGGACGTCCCCGGAGTCCGGGTCGGTGATGACGACCTCGAGGTTCGAGACCGGTCGGCCGTCCTCGTCGACCACGGTGCCGATGACAGACACGGTGTCCTCCGGCGACGTGAACGCGAAGTCGGCCTGCTGGTCCACGCCGCCCGGTGAGCCTGCCTGGGCGAGGGAGACCCTCGTGGGCTGGTCAGGACCCTCGGCCCCGTCCGGCGGGGTGATCTCGACGCGGTAGTTCGCGATGACCGGCAGCTGCGGGAACGCGTAGGTGCCGTCGGGGTTGGTGGTCGTCGTGTAGACGGTGCCGCGCGGAGCGGTGACGCGGACGATCGCCCCGGGGATCGGCGCTCCGTCGAGGGTCGCCGTGCCGGTGATCGCGGCGGTGCGGTTGGCGAACCAGGTCTGGTACACCGGGAACCCGCTGCGCTGCTGGTACGTGATCGTCAGGCTGGTGAGCGAGACGGTCGGCGTGAACCAGGCCGTGGCGCCGGCGGTGTCGACCGCGCCGGTGTTGCCCGTGAGGGTCCGGGTGGCGGGGTCCCAGGAGGGCAGGTCCTGCCCGGTCGTACCGTCGGGGTCGGCGGTGCACGACGGCCCTCCGGCGACGGCGGCCGAGCACGAGTTGTAGGAGCTCACGTAGCCGAGCTGCTCCGCGGTCGCGGCACCGCCCCCGGAGACGGTGGCCGAGATGGTCGCCCGATCGGCGTCGACGTCGCCGAGCACGAACGACCAGCTCTGGGCACCCGGCGTCGGCTCGGCGAACGTGTAGGTGGTCGTCGAGGCGCCGGTCGTGGGCGAGTCGACGTTCGGCCGCTGGTTCATGTAGGTCTTGCCGCGGCTCGTCCCGTAGACCGCGCCCGACGGGGTCGACGCCGACTGCCAGGTCGATGCCCCGCTGACGACGGTCGACTGCCGGGAGTCCGACGTGAAGGTCGTCTCGGGGAACCCGGCGAGCGTCATCGTGCCGGTGTAGGCCCGGCTCGCTCCGCTGAGGGTGAAGGTCCCCCAGTTGCCGACCGGCTCCGCCGACGCACTCGTCGCGCCGCCGATCGCGAGTCCTGCTCCGAGTGCCAGGGCCGTCAGCCCAGCCGTGACCGCGCGCCAGCGCCGCATGTGTACTCCCCTGCTGTGGCGCCGGAGAACCCGACACCCCCTCAGACTATCCAGCGGGCGCGGCTCGTGTCCGGTGTCCGACACAGCCGAGAAGGTCTCGCCGAGTGGTCACGACCTGCCGCGTGCCGGTCGCCGGGTGGCCGAGAAGTGTCGGCTGGAGGGCCGCCGGACGACAGTTCGTGACCCCTCGACCAAACCGAACGGCGCGTCAGGAACCGCCAGCACCCCAACCGAGCGCCACCAGGGCGTCGAGCGCAGCGACCTGGCCGGCCACCACCAGCTCCCGCGCCTCGTCGAGGCCGACCCACCGCGCGTCGTCCACCTCGGGTACCTCCACGAACCGCCCCGACCCACGCGGCAGCTCGAGCCGCACGGTGTTGCTCCGCACGGTGTCGACCGAGAACCCCGACGCCCGTGCCGCGAAGACCCGCACGCGCTTGCCCGACGCCTGCCGGAACTCCCCCAGGTCGGTCAGGTCGGCCGCGGTCACCGGTGCGGGCACGCCGATCTCCTCGGCGAACTCGCGCAGCGCGGTGCCGAGCGGCTCCTCGCCCGCCTCGACCAGCCCCTTCGGGATCGACCAGCCACGCGGCCGGCTCCGCCAGAACGGTCCGCCCATGTGCGCGAGGAAGACCTCGGGCCCGGACGGACCGGTCCGGTGCAGCAACAGTCCGGCGCTCACGACCACGTCCCGAGACTACGCAGACCCGGCCGGGAGGCCCGGATCACCACACACGCGCCGCGCACCACCCGACGTGCCCGGTTCCACCGCCGGTTCCCCACGTCCGCGCCGGGAGTACCGTGTGTCGCACGGAGCGCCGTGTGACGCCCCCGGAGGACCTGCGATGGAGGAGGCCGATCGGGATGGACGAACGATGGACGACGGTGACGCTGGCCGCGGACGCCGCGATGCCGCACGACGAGGCGCTGCGGTGGATCGCCGCCCGCGCGGACAGCGGGATCGAGCGGATCCGGATCATCGGTGCCGACCCGGCGATCGAGGGCCCCGGACCGGTGGCCGACCGCCTGGCCGAGGCCGCGCGCGCCGCCCTGCCCGGAGTGACCGTCGAGGTGCACCGGCACGCGGGGCCGTTCGCCACCGCCCTGGTCGAGGAGTCGGACGGCGGTGACCTCCTGGTGATCGGGACCTTCCGGAGCCGACGGGGTTCGACCGCCGGCGGCGACCCGGCGCGGGTCGCGGTCCGTGCGGCCGTGCCGACCGTGATCGTCCCCGAGGGCCCGCACCCGATCGACGGCGACGTGGTGCTGGCCGTCGAGGAACCGATCGACGAACGGGCCGTCTCGATCGCCGTGGCCGAGGCCGTCCGGCTGCACCGACGACTGACGCTGCTCCGGGCGTGGGAGATGCCCGTGCTGACCCGGACCGGGCTCACCGACTTCGCCGAGGATCCCCTGCGGTGGCGCGCCCGGAACGCCGAACTGCTGCAGCGGGTCACCGAGGACCTGACCGCGCGGTTCCCGGCGGTGCGGATCCGGCCGCTGCTCGTGGAGGGACACCCGGGGCACGCCATCGCATCGCGCACCCGGCGGGCGTCGCTCGTGGTGCTCGGACGGGGGCACGTGCGGGTGCTGTCCGGCGCACTGCTCCACGACGTCGTCCGCGAGACGGCGGCTCCGGTGTGCGTCGTCCCTCCGGCGGCCCACACGGACAGCGCGGGGTCCGGACGGGTCAGCCGGCGAGTTCCCGGATCGCGTCGGCCATCTGGTCGGTGAGGTACGCGACACCGCGACCGTTCGGGTGCAGGGCGCCGGCCTTGAGGTCGATCCGTCGCAGGTCGCTCGAGCCGGTCAGGCTGACGCCGGCGACGTAGCGCTCGTCCGCCGGGGCGCAGGCCGAGTGGGCCTCGGTGCGTTCGAGGACGTCGACGAACCGCACCCCGGCGGCGTCGGCGGCGGATGCGGACACCGCGTCGAGCTCCTCCTGCACGCCGTGCAGGTACGCCACGTCGTCGTCGGTGAAGGGGAAGGTGTCCGAGGGGAACGATCCCGCGAGCGTGCCGAGGTCGAGCGCCGAGCGGAAGCAGCCCTTCGCCGGGGTGTGCTCGGCGTCCGGGAAGATCGCCGGGTACCCGAGGAACACGACGACGGCGTTCGGCGCGGCCCGTTGCACCGCTGCGAGGGTGTCGGCGATCCCGAGCGCGACCCGCGACTGGATCTTCACGCTGAGCTGGTCCTCACCGTCCTGCACGAGCGTGCTCTCGCACGACGGCGCGTCACGTCCGGAGAACACCGGGCCGTCGGCCGAGATCGCCAGGCACGACGCGGCGGTGCCGAACAGGTCCGCGTCGTTGCCGCCGATGGTCAGGGTCACGAGCCGGGTGCGCGACGACAGCGACTCGATCTGCGGGGGGACGCCCGTGAACTGGTGTCCGGTCGTGACGTCCTCGCTGGTGGCGCCCGCACACGTGACGTCGGTCAGGTCCAGGCCGAACCGCGCCGCGAGCCGGTGCGGGTAGTCACGGGCCGACTGCACGCACGCGCTCGTGGGCAGCCGGGTCCGGTCGCCGAGGCCGTAGCCGGCGGAGTACGAGTCACCGAGGGCGACGTACTCGCTGCCGGGCGGGAGGCCGGCGAGCGATTCGGTGGGGTCGTCCGGCACCGGGTAGGGCTGCGGGACGGGCCACATCGGCGCGGCCGACGCGGGTTCCACCGGCCCCGGTGCCGCGACCCCGGCCACCACCAGCCCGACGACGGCGACCGCCGCCAGGGCGGCGAGCAGCGTCGTACGGGCGGTGCGGAGCAGTTGCGGCCTCCGGGCGGGTGCGGCGGATCGGTCGGTCGGGTGGGGTCGGTCGGGTGGGGCGGGACGGGCTCAGCGGCGTCCGAGTCGGCGTTCGCCACCGCTGCCGGTGCGGTACTCCAGCCCGTAGTGCTGGAACAGCTCGGGCTCGGTCGCGGCGTCGAGTTCGCCATCGGTCGAGATCGACGGGGCGTCCTTGACGAGCTTCTTCGGGAACGTCACACGCAGGTGCTTCGGGGCGACGGTGGCGCCGAACAGCGGGACGAAGACGAGCTTCTGGAACCCGACCATGCCGGTGGTCAGGGCACCGAACGCCGGCTCGGACGTGGCGGTGTCGTAGTAGATGCTCTCGAGCGTGCCGACCTTGTCGTCGGCCTCGTCAACGACCGGCAGACCGATCCAGTCACGGATGTTCGCGGCTTCGAACACGAAGGACTCCCTCCGAGCGTCCGGCAGGTCCGGGTGGCTCTCGGTCGACGCTACCGCCCGGCCGCCTGAGCGGTCACCCGGAGCCGGTCCACCGCGTCGAGCACGTCGTCCGCGGTCACGGCCAGGATCGCCGGGTCCGGGTCCTCGGCGAAGACGTCGCCGCGACGGACCGAGGCGTCGGTGAGCACGATGTGCGGGCCGGTCGACGGCGGGCCCCACGCCTCGGGCGGGGCCGGGCCGAACAGCACGACCGACGGCACCCCGTACGCGGTCGCCAGGTGCGCAGCGCCGGTGTCGACCGTGACGACGAGCCGCGCCGCGGCGATCACCGCGGCGAAGGCCTGCAGATCCAGGGTGCCGGCCAGGACCGCCTCCGGCGCCAGGCCAGCCGCGTCGGCGACGGCACGGGCGCGCACGACGTCGTCCGAGCCTCCTGTCAGGACCACGTCGGCACCGCGCGCACGCAGTCCGCGCACCACGTCGGCGAAGCGGTCCGTCGGCCAGTGCCGCGCACCGTGGAAGGCGCCCACGTGCACGACGGCCGCGTCGGCGACCACCGGCGGCTCGGCGGGGCGGTCGATGTGCACCTCGGTGGCGTCCGCCTGGATGCCGTGCCACGTGAGCAGGTCCGCCCAGCGGTCGCGCTCGTGCACGTCGTCCGGCCACTCCGGGCCCTCGTAGTCGTGGGTCGGGTCGGCGTGCCCGATCACCCGGCGCGGGGCGAGCGCGGCGACGAGGTCCGAGGACTCCGGGCCGGCGCCGTGCAGGTTGACGGCGATGTCGACGGCACCGTGCGGCACCGCGATCGGGTGGTCGAGACCGTGCTGGGCCAGGTGGACGTCCACCGCCGGCACGAGTTCGACGACCGGCGCCAGCCACGCCGTGGTGGCCAGGGTGATGCGGTGGTCGGGGAACGCGCGGCGGAGCGCGTGCAGTGCGGGGACGGCGACGAGCAGGTCGCCGAGCTTGATGGCACGGAGGACGAGCAGTTCCGGGCGTCCGTCGGGGTCGGGCAGGTTCTCGAGGGCGGTCACCGCCGCGACGGTAGACCCGACACGCTGACGGTCCTGCCGGGACCGCGCTCCGCGGCTCTTCCTGGGGCGGTCCCCGGCCGTGGACCGGTAGTCACGGAGCATGGCCCTCGCACCGGACCGCGTCATCCGCGGCCTGCTCCTCGACCGCGACGACACCCTCGTGGTGGACGTCCCGTACAACGCCGACCCGCACCTGGTCGTCCCCGTCCCCGGTGCCCGCCGCGCCGTCGACCGGGCGCGTGCCGCCGGATTGCAGCTCGGCGTCGTCACGAACCAGTCGGTGATCGCGAAGGGCATGGCCACGCGCGAACAGGTCGACGCCACCAACGCCCGGGTCGACGAGCTCGTCGGCCCGTTCGACGTATGGTGCGTCTGCCCGCACGACGCCGGCGACGACTGCGCCTGCCGGAAGCCCCGGCCCGGGATGGTCCTCGACGCCGCCGAGCGGCTCGGCATCCCGCCGGAGTCGATCGTCGTCGTCGGTGACATCGGCGCCGACGTGCAGGCTGCCCGGAACGCCGGCGCGCAGGGGATCCTCGTGCCCACCCCGCGCACCCGCCGTCAGGAGATCGACGAGGCCGACACCGTCGCCGCGGACCTGGACGAGGCCGTCACCCTGGTGCTCGAGCACGTCGGCAGCGTGGCGGACCGGGCGTGAGCGCGGGTCGGCGCGTCCTCGTCGCCCGGCTCGACTCCTTCGGCGACGTCCTGGTCGCCGGCCCCGCGGTGCGCGCGGTCGCCGCCGGTGCCGCGCACGTGACGATGCTGTGCGGACCGCAGGGGGCGCCGGCCGCCGACCTGCTGCCCGGCATCGACCGGGTGCGGGTGTGGGCGGCACCGTGGGTCACCGAGACCGCACGCCCGATCGACGACGCCCTGCTCGCCGAGTTCCGCGCGCTGGTCGCCGAGGAACAGCCCGACGAGGCCGTCGTCCTGACGTCCTTCCACCAGTCGCCCCTGCCCCTCGCGCTGCTCCTGCGCCTGGCCGGGGTCCCTCGGGTCTCCGGGGCCTCGGTCGACCACCCCGGGTCGCTGCTCGACGTGCGGCTGCGCCCCGGCGAGGACCTGCCCGAGGACCTCCCCGAGCCCGAGCGCGCGCTGCGGATCGCCGAGGCGGCCGGGTTCCGGCTGCCGCCGGACGACGACGGGAGGCTCGCGGTGCGCCACGACGCCGTCCTGCCCCCGCCCGTGGCCGGCCTCGACCGCTACGTGGTCGTCCACCCCGGAGCCAGCGTCCCGGCACGGTCGTGGCCGGAGTCCCACCACCGTGCGCTCGTCGCCGCCTACGCCGAGCGCGGCGTCCCCGTCGTCGTCACCGGCTCCCCCGGCGAACGCGCACTGACCGCCGCCGTGGCGGGCGACACCGGCATCGACCTCGGCGGCCGCACCAGCCCCGCCGAACTCGCGGCCGTCCTCGCCGGCGCCGAGGTCGTCGTCGTCGGGAACACCGGTCCGGCCCACCTCGCCGCGGCCGTCGGGGCGCCCATCGTGAGTCTGTTCTCGCCGGTCGTCCCCGCCGTGAAGTGGGCGCCGTACGCCCCGCTCGTCGAACTGCTCGGCGACCAGGCCGCACCGTGCCGGCTCAGCCGAGCTCGCGAGTGCCCGGTCCCCGGCCACCCGTGCCTGTCCGGAGTGCGCATCGCGGACGTCCTGGAGGCCCACGAGCGGCTCCTCGACCGCGTTTCGCGGACTGACCGGAGAAGTCTGCGGGGCGGCCCAGAAGGCGCTGCGTAGCGTGCGCCACTGCTTCTCCTGCTCCTTCTCCTGCTGCTCCGGCGGCGGTGGGGAGCGACCCCATCGACACCGACCGGAAGGCCCTGCATGCGGATCCTCGTGTGGCACGTGCACGGCGGCTGGATGGACGCCTTCGTCCGCGGCCAGCACGAGTACCTCATCCCGACCACCCCGGCGCGCGACGCCTGGGGACTCGGCCGCGGCGGGCGCGCCTGGCCGGACTCCGCGATCGAGATCGACCCGGCCGACATCGCCGAGGCCGAGGTCGACGTGGTCGTCCTGCAGCGCACCGAGGAGCTCGAGGAAGCCCGTCGTCTGCTCGGTGGCCGTGACGTCCCGATCGTCTTCGTGGAGCACAACGCCCCCCGGGTCGACGTGCCGAACAGCCTGCACCCGATGCGCGACCGCGACGACCTGACGATCGCGCACGTGACGCACTGGAACGCCCTGATGTGGGACTGCGGGACCACCCGGACCACCGTCGTCGAGCACGGCGTCGTCGACCCCGGCCCGCTGTACACCGGTGCGCTCGAGCGCCTCGGCGTCGTCATCAACGAACCCGTCCGGCGCAACCGTGTCGTCGGCACCGACCTACTCCCCCGCTTCGCCGAGGTCGCCCCGGTCGACGTCTGGGGCATCGGTACCGAACGCCTGCCGGAGCTCGGCTTCGGCGACCGCGTGCTCGCGCAGGGCGACGTCAAGGCCGACCCCATGCACGCGGCGCTGGCCGAACGGCGGGCCTACGTGCACCCGAACCGCTGGACCTCGCTCGGCCTGTCGCTCATCGAGTCGATGCACATGGCCATGCCGGTCCTGGTGCTCGCGACGACGGACGCGGCCCGCACGGTCCCGGGTGAGGCCGGGGCGATCGCGACCGACGTCGAGGAGCTGGTGCGGGCCTCCAGGCTGCTGCTGGAGGACCCGGACGAGGCGCGCCGACGGGGGCTCGTGGCGCGTGAGGCCGTGCTCGCACGGCACGCGCTCGGTCGGTTCCTGGCCGACTGGGACGACCTGCTCGACGACGCCGTCGCGCGCGGTGCGCGACGGAACCGTGCGGCGGGAGCCGCGCTCGAAGGGAGCCTGCGATGAAGATCGCCATGGTGTCCGAGCACGCGAGTCCGCTCGCCGTGCTCGGCGGGGTCGACGCCGGTGGGCAGAACGTCCACGTCGCCGAACTGTCCGGTGCACTGGCCGACCGCGGCCACCACGTGACCGTCTACACGCGACGCGACGACGCGTCGCAGCCCGTCCGCGTGCCCCTGCGCCCCGGTGTGGACGTCGTGCACGTCGACGCCGGTCCCGCGCGTGCCGTGCCGAAGGACGAGCTGTTCCCGTTCATGGGGACGTTCGCGTCGGTGCTCGCCGCCGAGTGGTTCCTCGACCGTCCCGACGTGGTGCACGCGCACTTCTGGATGTCGGGCCACGCCGCCCTCGACGCGGTGACGCAGGCGCAGGCCCGGACCGGTGGGGTGCGGATCCCGGTGGTGCAGACCTTCCACGCCCTGGGTGTCGTGAAGCGCCGGCACCAGGGTGCCGCGGACACCAGCCCAGCCGAGCGCGAGTGGGTCGAACCCGCCGTCGGCCGGAGCGTCGACCAGGTCGTCGCGACCTGCTCGGACGAGGCGTTCGAGCTCAAGGCCCTCGGTGTCCCGCTGCACCGCATCTCCGTGGTGCCGTGCGGCGTCGACGTGTCGCTCTTCCGTCCGGACGGCCCCGTCGAGCAGCGCGACCGTCCGCTCCGGGTGCTCACCGCCTCACGACTCGTGCAGCGGAAGGGCGTCGGGACGACGATCGCCGCACTCGCCGCGCTCGTCGAACAGGGCCGTGACGTCGAACTCGTCGTCGTGGGCGGTGCCGGTGTCGCCGGTGCCGACCTGGTGGACGACCCCGAGTACCAGCGCCTCGACGCACTCGCCCGGTCGCTCGGCGTGCGCGACCACGTGACGTTCCGCGGGCAGCTCGGGCAGCACGACATGCCCGCCGTCTACCGCAGCGCCGACGTCGTCGTCTGCGCCCCCTGGTACGAGCCGTTCGGCATCGTGCCGCTCGAGGCGATGGCCTGCGGCCGCCCGGTGGTCGCGTCGAGCGTCGGCGGGCTCATCGACACCGTCGTCGAGGACGCCACCGGCCTGCACGTGCCGCCGCGCGACGAGACCGCGGTCGCCGAGGCCGTCGGCGCACTGCTCGACGACCCGGAGCGCCGCGAGGCGTACGGCCGTGCCGGTCGACAGCGCGCCGAGTCCCGCTACACCTGGCAGAAGGTCGCGGCCGACAGCGAGCGCGTCTACGAGCGCCTGCTCGCCGGCACGACGTCGTCCGCCAGCACCACCGGGCCCGCTGCCGGCCGCTCGCGCACCACCCACGCCGGCCGGGTCACCCGCGCCGCGCAGTCGACGGAGAGGACCGCACGATGACCATCGACCAGCAGACCGGGCTCGAGGACCGCGCCGTCACGGACAGCGCCCGCGTCGTCGTCGACCACGTCGCGGCGTCGGTCCCCGTGATCGCCTCCCTCGTCGACCACAAGGACCACATCGCCGAGTGGGCGGACGACATCGCCGGGCGGCTCGTCGCCGGGCGTCGGCTGCTCGCCGCGGGCAACGGCGGCTCCGCTGCCGAGGCGCAGCACCTGACGTCCGAGCTCACCGGCCGCTTCGAGGGCGACCGGCCGGCGTACTCGGCCATCTCGCTGCACGCCGAGACCTCCGCCGTGACCGCCATCGGGAACGACTACGGCTACGACCAGGTGTTCGCGCGGCAGGTGTCGGCGCACGCCCGGGCCGGCGACGTCCTCGTGCTGCTGTCGACGAGCGGCAAGAGCCCGAACCTGCTGCGGGCCGCCGAGGCCGCACGTGCCGTAGGTGCCCGCTCCCTCGCGCTGACCGGGTCCGGGCCGAACCCACTCGCCGACCTGGTCGACGACGCGATCTGCATCGAGGGGCCGTCCGCCAACGTGCAGGAGGCGCAGCTCGTCCTGGTGCACGCGCTCTGCAAGGCCATGGAGCCGACGCTGCGTCGCGGGGGCCGTCGATGAGCGGGCCCGCTGCCGTCGCACCGCGTTCCGGGGCCGCCGGTGGCCGTGCCGCCGCCCCGCGCTTCCGCATCGCCGTCGTCGGGGACACCCTGCTCGACGTCGACGTGTCCGGCACGAGCGAGCGTCTGAGCCCCGACGCCCCCGTCCCCGTGGTGGACGTCGCCACCGACGACCGCCGTGCCGGTGGCGCCGGACTCGTCGCGACCATGCTCGCCCGCGACGGCCACGACGTCACCCTGGTCACCGTCCTGAGCGACGACGGCCGTGCCCAGGAGATCCGCGACCTGCTCCCCGAGGTCACGATCGTCGCCGGGCCCTCCGGAGTCCCGACCCCCGTGAAGACCCGCGTGCGCGTCGTCGACCACGCCCTCGTCCGGATCGACGAGGGCTGCGCGACCCCGCCCGTGCCCGAGGCCTCCGACGCGATGACCGCAGCCCTCGACGGCGTCGACGCGATCGTCGTCGCCGACTACGGCCGCGGGGTCGCCGCTGCCCCGGCACTCCGTGACGCCCTCACCCGTGCGGCCGAGCGCCTGCCGGTGGTCTGGGACCCGCACCCCAAGGGCGCCGCCCCCGTCCCCGGCACCACCGTCGCCACCCCGAACGCTGCCGAGGCGCGACGCTTCACCGACGTCGAGGGACACGGTGTGCCCTTCGCGACCGTCGCCGCCGCCCGGCTCGTCGAGCAGTGGCAGGCCGGCGCCGTCGCCGTGACGATGGGTGACCGCGGTGCGCTGCTCGCCGACGCCCAGGGTGACAGCCGCTTCGTGCCGGCTCCGTCCGTCAGCGCCGGGGACCCCTGCGGTGCTGGCGACCGGCTCGCCGCGGGCGTCGCCGTCGCACTGGCGTCCGGCGCGGACGTCCCCGAGGCCGTCTCCGCCGGCGTGGTCGCCGCGTCCGAGTACCTGGCCGCCGGTGGCGTCACCGCGCTCTTCGCCGACGACGGCCCCGCGCCGCTCGCCGTGCCCGGGGCCGACCGGGACGCCATGCGCCTGGTGCACGACGTCCGAAGCGCCGGCGGAACCGTCGTCGCGACCGGAGGCTGCTTCGACCTGCTGCACGCCGGGCACGCCCGCACCCTGTCGGCCGCCCGTGCACTCGGCGACTGCCTGGTCGTGTGCCTCAACTCGGACTCGTCGGTCCGCGCACTGAAGGGCCCGGACCGGCCGATCATGACCCAGGACGACCGGGTCGAGCTGCTCCTGGCACTCGACTGCGTCGACGCCGTCGTGGTGTTCGACGAGTCCACCCCCGACGAGGCCCTGCGCCGCTTCCGCCCGGACGTCTGGGCGAAGGGCGGCGACTACACCGCGAGCGAACTGCCCGAGACGGCGACCCTCGCCGAGTGGGGTGGCCGAGTCGTCACCGTGCCGTTCCACCCGGGCCGCTCGACCACCCGGCTCGCCGCCGCGATCGAACGCGTCGGCTGAGCGTCCGCTCGCCGCTCCACACCCGCTCGACCACTTCCCGCACCACTACGCAAAGGACATCCATGCCCGTCCCCACCACCCCCATCGGCCGCGTCCTCGTCACCGGCGGCGCCTCCGGACTCGGAGCCGCCGTCGTGGCCGCCGTCACCGAGGCCGGCGGCACCCCGATCGTCCTCGACCTGCGGATCGACGCCGTCCCCGAGGGCGTCGACGCCGTCGCCGTGGACGTCTCGGACACCGATGCCGTCGAGCAGGCGGTCCGTGACGCCGCCGAGCGGCACGGTGGCCTCGACGCCGTCGTCACCGCCGCCGGCATCGACACCCCTGCCCCGATCGACGCGATCTCGTCCGGCAAGTGGGAGCAGATCGTCGGCGTCAACCTGATCGGCACCGCCTCGACCGTGCGCGCCGCCCTGCCCGCCCTCGAGGCCACGCACGGCCGCGTCGTCACCATCTCCTCGTCGCTCGCCCTGCGCGGCGTCGGCGACGGCACCGCGTACTCGGCGTCGAAGTTCGGCGTCCGCGGGTTCTCGCAGGCGCTGGCCGCCGAGACCGCCGGTCGCATCGGCGTGACCAACATCATCCCCGCCGGGATGCGCACGAACTTCTTCGCCGACCGGACCGAGCAGTACAAGCCGGGCCCGGACGCGCAGCTCATCGAGCCGGAGTACGTCGCGAACTCGATCATCTTCGCGCTGTCGCAGCCGGCCGGCTGCGAGATCCGCGAGCTGTCGATCATGCCGGCGACGGAGCCGAGCTGGCCGTAGCCGCTCGCCGCTGACGGACGGGAGGCGCGGTGCCGGCTGGCACCGCGCCTCCCGTGTGTCCGCGTGCCGGGTCCCGTGCACGGTGCGCGGTGCGCGGTGCGTCGCCTGGTGCAGCGTTGACGGCTGGGTGTGCGCTTCCAGCGCCGCACGCAGCGGGCAACCGCGCACGGGGCGACGGCGTGCGCACGGTGCGGCCGGGAGGCGCGTTGCGGGCTGGCAGCGGGCCTCCCGTCCGGCGTCCGGTCGCGTTCCGTGCACGGTGCGCGGTGCGTCGCCTGGTGCAGCGTTGACGGCTGGGTGCGCGCTTGCAGCGCCGCACGCAGCGGTGAACCGCGCACGGGGCGACGGCGTGCGCACGGTGCGGCCGGGAGGCGCGTTGCAGGCTGGCAGCGCGCCTCCCGTCTGTCCGCGTGCCGGGTCCCGTGCACGGTACGCGGTGCGTCGCCTGGTGCAGCGTTGACGGCTGGGTGCGCGCTTGCAGCGCCGCACGCAGCGGGCAACCGCGCACGGGGTGACGGCGCGCGCACGAGACCGAAGCTCGCACGGTGCGAGGCTCGTCAGAGCGTGCGGAGCAGGTCCTCGACGTCGGCGAGGACGGCCTCCGGCTCGACCTGGTCCACGTAGGACGGGTCGTGCTCGCACCGCTCGGCGGTCCAGCCGACCTGGGTGACGTCGGTGCCGCACACCGGGCACTGCGTCACGAAGGACAGGTGCACGCGGTGCCGACCGCGGTCGAACGGCCCGGCGTTGATCACGTTGCCGAACCAGAACACCCCGACGGTCGGGGTGCCCACGGCGACGGCGAGGTGCCGCGGGCCGGAGTCGTCGCCGACCATGACGTCGGCGGCGGCCAGGACGTCGGGCAGTTCGCGCAGCGGCAGTGACCCGGTGAGGTCGTGCACGCGCTCCCGCAACTCGGGCGGCAGCGACGCGACGATGGCGGACGACGCCGGGACGTCCGAGTCGTCACCCACGAGCACCACGTCGTCCTCGGCGGCGAGCCGGGCACGGGCGACCTCGGCGAAGCGCGAGGGGCTCCAGCGGCGACGCGGGTCGGTGGCGCCGGGGTGGATCGCGACGAGCCGTCCCCGCACGCCGAGGCGCTGTCGGACCCCGGCCCGCGTGGCCTTGGGGACGTGCAGTCGCGGGTCGAGGGTGACCGGTTCGGCACCGGCCAGCGAGGCCACCTCGAGCGCCCGGACGACCTCGTGCTGGTAGTAGACGTAGCGGACCCAGCGCTCCAGGACCTCGGCGTCCTCGGTGGCGGTGCCCACGGTGTGACGGGCCCCGAGCCGGAGCAGGAACGGGTTCGAGTTCCGGCCGCCGCCGTGCAGCTGCACCGCGAGGTCGAAGCGCCCGTGCAGCCGCTCGAAGAAGTCCTGCTCGGTCGGTGCGCCCTCGCCGGAGTCCCGGACCCCTGGCACGACGGGGAGCTCCTCGTAGGCGTGCACGGCCTCGCTCCGGCCCTCGAGCACCGGCCGCGCGGACGGCGCCCCGAGCAGCGTGATCCGGGCTCCGGGGTACGCGGCGGCCAGGGCCTCGACCGCCGGGAGGGCGAACATCAGGTCGCCCAGTCCCCCGCCGCGGAGCACCGCGATCTCGCTGACCCCGTCGAACCGTTCTCCGCCCACACCGATCTGTTGCACAGCTCCACGTCTACCGGTCGGACCCGTCCGGACGTCCAGCAGCGGCCCCGGATGGACGAGAAGCGCGATGCCGTGACCGCACACAGCGGAGCACGAGCACCGTGTGAGGCCCCGCCCGCCTCCGGAAGGACCCCATGACGATCGCACCCCCCGCCGCCGACGACCTCGTGGTGACCGACCCCGTGAACGGATCGATCGCGTCCACCGTGCGCCGCTCGACCGAGGACGACGTCCGCAACGCCGTCGCCCGCGCCCGTGCCGCTGCCGGTGCCTGGGCCCGGACCGCGCCGGCCGAGCGCGGTGCCCTGCTGCACGCCGCGGCCGAGCACCTCCGTGCGCACGCGCAGGAGCTGGCGGACCTGAACACCCGCGAGACCGGCAAGGTGCCCGGCGACGCCCTCGGTGGGGTCGAGGCCGGCATCGGCACGCTCGTGCAGTACGCCGAGCTCGGGCCGGTGCACCGTGGTGAGGCCCTGCGCGGGCAGTTCGGTGCCGCCGACTGGTCGGTGCCGCACCCGCGCGGCGTGGTGCTCGCCCTGACGCCGTGGAACGACCCGGTCGCCGTGGCCTGCGGGATCCTCGGCGCAGCGATCGTCACGGGCAACACCGTGGTGCACAAGGGCAGCGAACGCTGCCCGGCGACCTTCGCCCGACTCAACGCGCTGCTCGCCGAGGTCCTGCCGGACGGCGTGCTCATCGGGGTCGACGGCGACGCGACCACCGGCGAGCTGCTCCTGGCGCAGGAGGGCATCGACGTCTACGCGCACGTCGGGTCGACCGCGACCGGTGACCGCCTGAGCGAGGTGGCCGCGACCACCCGCGCCCACGTCATCCGCGAGAACGGCGGCAACGACCCGGTCATCGTCGACGCCGACGTCGACCCGGAGTGGGCCGCCGCACAGGTCGCCCTGGGCGCGTTCGCGAACACCGGACAGATCTGCACCAGCGTCGAGCGGGTGTACGTGCACCAGGACGTCGCCGAGCCCTTCGTCGCCGCGCTCGTCGCCGAGGCGGAGCGCCGCACGGCCGCACCCGCCGCCGAGTTCGGGCCGCTCGTGGACGACCGGCTCCGCGAGCTCGTGCAGCACCACGTCGACGACGCGATCGCCCGCGGCGCCTCGGTTCGGACCGGTGGCGTCACGCCCGGCGGGCTCGGATCGTTCTACCCGGCGACCGTCCTGACCGACTGCACGGACGACATGCTCGTGCTGACCGAGGAGACCTTCGGCCCGATCGCCCCGGTGCGCGTCGTGTCGGACTTCGCGGAGGGCCTCCGGCTCGCCGCGGCCGACCGCTACGGCCTCGCGGCCACGGTGCTCACGAACGACACCGCGCACGCGCTCCGAGCCGCGGCCGAACTGCCCGTCGGCACCGTCAAGGTGAACGCCGTGTTCGGTGGCGCTCCGGGCGGCAGCGCCCAGCCCCGCGGCGCCTCGGGCGCCGGGTTCGGGTACGGCCCGCACCTGCTCGACGAGATGACGACCACGACGGTGGTGCACCTTGAGGCCGCACCGCCGCGCCGCACCGCCGAGCCGTCGACCGCAGCAGCCGGCAGCACCGCAGCCACCAGCAGCACCGCCACCGACACCGGCCCGGCAGCCGCTGCCGGCGCCACCGCCGGCAGCGCCGACACCGTGGGAGGCACCCGATGACCGCCGACGTCCGGCTGGTCCGTGACCTCGTCGCCACGATCGACGACCGCGAGCCCCTCGTCGTCGTCATCGGCGACTGCATCCTCGACCGCTGGACCGTCGGCGAGGCCGAGCGGGTCTCCCGTGAGGCCCCGGCCCCCGTCGTCCGCGTCACCGAGACCATCGCGGTGCCGGGCGGCGCGGCGAACACGGCCGTGAACGCCCGCGCCCTCGGAGCCCGGGTCCGCATGGTCGGGCTCATCGGCGACGACGAGGCCGGTGACGTCCTGCGCCAGCGGCTCGAGGCAGCCGGCGTCGACACGTCGTTCCTGGTCGAGATCCCCGGTGCCCGCACCACGACGAAGTCGCGCGTGGTCGGCGGTGACCGCGTCGTGGTCCGGGTCGACGAGCTCGCCGCGACCCCGACCGCCGAGCACGGCGAACGTCTCGCCCGCTCGGTGGCCCGTGCCATCCGGTGCGCCGACGCCGCCGTGGTGTGCGACTACGGCCTGGGCGTCCGCGCCGAGGACGTCGTGCCGATGCTCGACCGTGACCGCCCCGGCGCCGTCGTGGTCGACGCGCACGACCTGACCCGCTGGGCAGCGCTGCACCCCGACCTCGTCACGCCGAACGCCGGTGAGACCGCCGCGCTGCTCGGCACGGAGCTCGGCACCGGCGCGGACCGCGTCGGCACCGTCGTCGCGGCCCGTGCCGACGTGCTCGCCCGCAGTGGGGCCCGGGCCGCGGTGGTCACGCTCGACCGCGACGGCACCGTGCTGCTCGAGCCCGGCTCCGACCAGGGGTTCCGCACGCGTGCGACGCCCGCCTCGGAGCAGCAGGCCTCCGGTGCCGGCGACACCTTCTGCGCCGCCGCGACCGTCGCCCTCGCCGTGCAGGCACCCCTGCGCGACGCCGTCGCGGTCGCCCAGGCCGCTGCCGACGTCGTCGTCCGCGAGGCCGGCACGTCCGTCTGCACCGCCGCCGCCCTGCTCGACTCGGTGACCGCCCCGGCGGCGACCGTCGTCGACCACGACGAGCTCGCCACCGCCGTCGAGGCCGCTCGCCAGGCCGGCCGCCGCGTGGTCTTCACGAACGGCTGCTTCGACGTCGTGCACCGCGGGCACACCACGTACCTGCGCCAGGCCCGTGACCTGGGCGACCTGCTCGTCGTCGCCCTGAACGACGACGACTCGGTGCGCCGGCTGAAGGGCCCGGAGCGGCCGATCAACCCGGCCGAGGACCGCGCCGGTGTGCTCGCCGCGCTGGCCTGCGTCGACCTGGTGACGGTGTTCGCGACGGACACCCCCATCCCGCTCATCGAGCGGCTGCGCCCCGAGGTCTACGTCAAGGGCGGGGACTACTCCCCCGAGATGCTGACCGAGACCGAGGTCGTGCGCGGCTACGGCGGCGAGGTCGTCATGGTCGACTACGTGCCCGAGCACTCCACCAGCGCCGTCGTGCGCCGGATCCGCGAAGCCGCTGCGCGGCCCGAACCGGACCCGGCACCGTGACCGCCCGCTGGTCCGGGTCCTGGGCGAAGGCCCCCGATCCAGCGGACACGAGCACGGTCGACGTCGACGTGCTCATCCCGACCGTCGGCAGGCCGGCCGAGCTCGCCACGACGCTCGCCGGCCTCGCCGCCCAGACCGAGGTCGACCTGCGCGTCGTGCTGAGCGACCAGTCCGCGGACGGAGACGCCGCCAGCGCGCCGGCGGTCGCCGCGATGCTCCGCGTCCTGGAGGCGCAGGGCCGGCCCGTCACGCTCCTCACCCACCCGGAACGGCGCGGCCTGGCAGAGCACCGGCAGTTCCTGCTCGACCACGCCGAGGCAGCCGCGGTGCTGTTCCTCGACGACGACGTCTGGCTCGAGCCGGGGTCGATCGCGCGGATGCTCGACGCGCTGCACACCCTGGGCTGCGGGTTCGTCGGCAGCGCCGTGCAGGGCCTGTCGTACCTGCAGGACCGACGCCCCCACGAGACCTCGGTGTTCGAACGGTGGGACGGCCCCGTCGTGCCCGAGGTGGTGCGCCGCGGGACCCCCGGCTTCGACCGCTGGTCGTTGCACAACGCCGCGAACCCGACGCACGTCGCCGCCGACCTCGACCTGCACCCCGGCGAGTGGGTGCCCTACCGCGTCGCGTGGGTCGGTGCCTGCGCGCTCTACGACCGCCGTGCGCTCGAGGAGGTCGGTGGCTTCCGGTTCTGGGACACCCTGCCGCCCGAGCACGCCGGCGAGGACGTCGTCGCGCAGTGGCGGGTGATGGAACGGTTCGGCGGTGCGGGCATCATGCCCTCGGGTGCCGTGCACCTGGAGGCCCCGACCACCGTCGTCGACCGCCGTGTGGACGCACCCGACGTGGTCTTCGCGGACGGGAACGTCATACCGCGGTAGGGGGTGGTCGAGACCGCCGCGGGATGGCCGCGGCACGTCGGCTCCGTAGCGTCGTCCTCGTCGACGAGTTCCGTCGGCGGGAGGGAGCACCCCGTGTTCGACCAGATCACCCCGCTCGTCGTCGAGCTGGCCGCGAGCCCGCTCGTCTACGTCGTCCTCTTCGTACTGTGCCTGGTGGACGGCTTCTTCCCGCCGGTGCCGAGCGAGTCCGCCCTGGTCGCGATCGCCGCGATCGCCGCGACGTCCGGGCAGCCCGTCCTCGCCGTGGTGCTCGTCGCCGCCGCCCTCGGAGCGATCGCCGGCGACTCGATCGCGTACTGGATCGGACGCCGGATCGGGTTCGCCCGGCTGGCCCGTTCGAAGCGACCACGGATCGCGGCGGCCTTCGCGTTCGCCGAGCGGCAGATGCAGCGCCGCTCCGCCAGCCTCATCCTGACCGGGCGCTTCATCCCCGTCGGCCGGGTCGCGGTCAACATGACCGCCGGAGCGACCGGCCTGCCCTACCGCCGGTTCCTGGCGATCAGCGCGATCGCGGGTCTGGCGTGGTCGGCGGTGTCGATCGGCATCGCCCTGGCCGCGTCGAGCGTGCTGCACGAACCGATCGTCGCGGCCCTGGTGTCGATGGTGGTCGCCGCCGGGCTCGGGATCGCGGTCGACCGGGTGCTCGGTACCATCAGCCGCAGGCGCGAAGCCCGCGAGGCCCGCGCTGCTGCTGCCACTGCCGCTGCCACCCCCGCCCCCGCC